>CAKUWD010000179.1 GCA_934699065.1 uncultured Treponema sp. | reverse complement strand
TCATCATAGCTGTATGAGCTATTAAGTTTCTTGCCTGCAACAGATGTTTCAAGTGAGGTTACAAGGTCATAAGCATTGGCTTTATAGCTTCCGTCTGCATAGTTTATTTTTGATACTACTCCGTTATCGGAAGCCAAGTACATAAATCCGTTTTTATCATATGAGTAATTCTTCATTTCACTCTTACCGGCAAATGTATGAAGCTCTGATATAAGCCGTCCACATTCATCATACTCATTTGTAAGCACAATACCCTTAGGGTCAGTCTTCTTAGTAAGAAGTCCGCGGCCGTTGTATTCATAGACCCCGCTTGTACCATCATTCTTTTCTTCTTTTACAGGCTGACCAAACGCGTTGTAGGTTATGTTCCAGATCTGGTCTCCACTGCCCTCAGTATTACGCTCGTTACGCCAGGTCTGGTTGCCCCATACGTCATATCTGAAGTCTGTGTATTTATCGTCTTCATCTTTCTGTCGGGTTATGAGGTTCGGCGGTTCCCGTCTGCTTCGCAGACGGTCGCTTCTTCCGCTGTTCCGCTTTCGCTTCAGCCTCCGCACTCACTCACTTTGTTCGCTCGCTTGCGGTGGCCGCCTCCAGCGCAGCTCCACACGCTAACCGGTCTACCACATTTTATCTTACCGAAGAAAATACACTCATTCTGTAAATATGAATGTATTTTCTTCGTAACTCAAATAGCCATGTCTGTTTGAGTTACTTTCCTAATGTCAAAGAACAATAATCAGAGTATTTCATGGTAATATTCTGATTATTTATAATTAGGAGGGAAAAGTTTATCCCTCATTCACTGTACATTGCTCGCTATCTCTATCAAACAAAGACAGGAATCACTGAGATTGTCCCTGCAACGCCCCTGGCAGCTCGCCTCGTTTCTCATAAACTCTTCGATAGTAAACCTCTAACCCCTTTATTTACCAAACTTTTTATATGCTCTTTCATATTTATCCACAGCCATTAAACGATACTTTTCTTGTTCATCATCATCAACACATGTAAAATCCATTAACTTCGTAACAACATCATTCATTAATTCCTGATAAGGCGTTCTTTTACATATAAAATAACAATAACCATCTTCCAACGAAGGAGTTCCCCCAGCAAAATTTTTTATTATAATAGTTCGTTGTTTATAATCTAAATCTACACATTTTTCTATCTCTTTAAGAAATAGCAATACATTTTTATTTAGATTATTTTTATCTTTTTTTATTGCATCAAACAGTTGCATAAAAGTATAAAAAACATTGACCTTTTTATCCCATAAAGTATTAAAAAGATTTTCAATTATTTCCTGATTCCACTTTTTTAAAACATCCACAGGTATGTTAAGCGATTCAAAATTTCTATATAACTCTGTTTCATCCCTGTACATATGAAATGTATTTCCTGCATATGTTTTATAAAATTTTTCAGCTTCATCTAATGTCATTTTTTTATTTTCTCCGCTTTCCAAATATCCCCGTCTTCAATGAATTCGTAACCTTTTCGTTTTAAGAAACGTAATTCTTTACCATAATGAACCACCTTTAAGTGATGATGTATCAATTATTCCATTTTCTTATTTATCGATATATATAACTCTCCAAAAAAGCGCTCTTTATAAAGTCCAGCTGTTCCCCAGTCATATTCGTTTTGAGTTATAATCCCAAACTTATCTATTCTATAAATTTCCTTTATATTTGTTATCGATTTAAAAAGTTTTAAATACTCATCTATATTTTCTTTATTATCTTTGATAGATATATTTATACAACATAATTCACCCAGTTCATTATATGAAATCCTAAAATGTACAAGAAATCCGCATATTTGAATATCATTTATGTAAATATGATAATAATTATTTATATTCTCTATTTTTTTTTCAAATAACATTGTTTTCTTGAGAAATGCTGTCATATCATCCTTTACGGAAATAACTATATTTTCTATTATCAAATAACCTTTATTTAAACTCATCTTCTACCTCATTTTATTGGAACGACATTATTTAATTTCATCGATGCAATTAATTTTAAATCCGTAAAATCTGGGAAAAATAATTGAGTAAAACCACCTACTCCAAATTGAGGATTTGCCATTGCTTGTGAAATTGCAATATTCATATCATACGGAACTTCATACAAATTCATATAAGAACGATACAAAGGAAATTCTTTAGTAGTTCCTACCTGCAAACCTTTGAAAATTATATTTGCATCATTCCCCGCAGACATAATATCTGAAGTAGTAGTATAGAAATTAGATTGTCCTGGATATCCTCCCCACACATAAGACCCTTTTTTTATTGTTACATCAGTCCAATTATCTATACCTGGATAATCTCCATGACCTTGCCATTTACCAGCAAGAGTAGACGGACTATCTATATTAAATAAAGATGCTCCTGTATTTACCGCTGTTTGTGTAGCGCTAATAGTTGTTTTTACAACTTTTGATGAATTTGCAACTTTAAGTCCATCCATATACATATTAAAAGATGACAAAGTTTCTGTATATAATGGCAACATTCCAGACAAACCGATAACCATACCAGCTTCATCCAGAGGCATACCAAGGACTTCATAACTAACATTATCACCGATTTCTTTTACAGAACAAACACTGTTAGAAATTACATTAAAACATCCCCCAAAAAAGTTTAATGTTGAAGCTCCCAATGACAAGAAATAATCTTTAACTTTATTTCCAGTATCAATCTTTTTTATTGGAGTATATTTATCATTTGGTCCATAAGACCAACTATATGCAGGATATTCAGCCAAACCAGTCCAATCAAGGAATAAAATCGGATTACCATTACAATAATTCCACCAATTTAGACCCTCTCTTATTGGATCGGAAGTTGTAAATTTTCCAAGTTCACTGTCATACCAGCGGGCATTGAAGTAATATAAGCCGCTTGCTTTGTCAAAGAGCTTACCGGTGTAGCTCGGTGTGAACTTTGATTCACCGCTTTCATTTAGAACAGAACCAAATGCTTCGTAACCTGCTTCCCAGACTACATTGCCATCCTGGTCTGTTACAACCTCTGTTGTACCTAAGTGGTCTGTATGATGATAATATACTACACCATTATTTACTTCACACCACAAGGTTGTGTTAGCCCAGATGTAGGTTGTCTGCTTTGTATCATTTTCTTCTGAACGCTCATTGTAAATTACTCGGCCGTCGGCGGTGTATTCATAGAACTCTGTAACAGGCTTTGCTGTTTCTGCATTCTCTATTTCAACAAGATCGCTCGTGTTATAGCTCTGATATGTCTTCTTCACGAGAAGACCTCGATAATCATATACATAACTTCCGCGTTCCCTGAGGTTAGAACTTCCCTTTCCTGAATAACTTGCCTTTGTCATGCGGTTCTGTAAGTCGTATTCGTAGGTCCAGAGTTCGCCGTCTGTTTCTGAGAATGTCCAGGCTGCAAAATCTGTTCCATTAGAAGCTGCTGGCACAGTTCCATGACTGATCAGGTTTCCATTCTTATCGTAGTTGAAGTACCACTTTCCGGTTTTCTTTATGAGGTCACTGTTTGCATAGTATTCATACTCAGTTACATGTCCGTTTGAACCTGTGTAGGTTTCAATTTCGTTAAGTCTGTTTCCACGGGCATCGTATGAGAAGTTGTTTTCCTTGCCGTCTGCGATGTAACTAACTTCGAAGAGGTTCCAGAGGTTTCCTTTGTATGTGGCATGGTCTTCAGGCATGTAGTCTTCATCACGTTCATCCCAGAGGGAGTGGAGTTTTACATAACGAGCATCTGTTCCTTCCGTGAAAACTACTTTCCACCCTTCACTGCCATTTTCCCAGGTTACACTTTCATCATGAATCCAGTTTTCACCATCAACGCTTAGCCATACTTCCAGGTGTTCAGGTTTTATGCGGTTATTCTTTCCGAATACTTTAAGTGTAGTAAGCTTCTCGACAGCTTCAAGGTCTACTATGGCTGAGCCTGCGTAGTAATCAAGTTTTACAATTTCACTATTTTGGATGCCTTTATTCTTTCCGCTTACGTCGTTCTGTACATAAAGGAAAGATGTTTTCCTGCTTTCTTTTGTTGAGACTTCGGCTTCTGCACCGTTATGTTCGTATGTAAGACGGCCAACCCTGTCATAAAGATAGGTGTTTGTATAACTCTTAGCTGTTGTTCCTTTTGATATAGATGTAATGTTTCCAAGGGTATCCCAGGTAAGTCTTCTAGTAACATAATCATCAAGCCCCCAGCCATAGCCGCTTAAGGTTCCCAAAGTGTAATTCCATGTTCTTGTCGTCACTTTACCATTACCGGCAGTAATAGAAAGCAAGCGACCAAGGGAGTCATAAGTTCCATTCTCTGCATATTTTGAACTGCCATTGTTTATTGCTGTAAGCTGGCCAAGTGCGTTGTAGGTGTATGTTACCTTTGAACTGTCAGGGTATGAGAGTTCTGCGAGGTTCAGGGCATCATCATATTTATATGATGTGTTAAGAGTCTTACCTGCAACTGATGTTTCAAGCGAAGTAACAAGGTCATAAGCATTAGCCTTATAGTTTCCGTTTTCAAAGTTTATTCTTGAAACTACACCGTTATCACTTGCCGCATACATAACTCCGTTTGCATCGTAGGTGTAATTCTTTGTTTCTGTTTTTCCGCCGAACTTTCTTGTCTCACTCAAAAGCCTTCCGCAGGCATCATAAGTATTTGAAAGTACGATTCCCTTAGGGTCGGTTTTCTTTGTCAAAAGTCCACGGCCGTTGTATTCATAGCTCCAACTTGTACCATCATTCTTTTCTTCTTTTACAGGCTGTCCGAAAGCATTGTAAGTGATGTTCCAGATCTGGTCTCCGCTACCTTCGCTGTTTTTTTCGTTTCTCCAGGTCTGGTTACCCCATACGTCATATCTGAAGTCTGTGTATTTATCGTCTTCATCTTTCTGTCGGGTTATCAGGTTAAGGCTGTTGTAAGCAAAGGTCTTATAAGAACCTTCTGCGTTTGCAGTTTTAACTACGCGGTTGAGTTTGTCATACTCATTGATTTCCTTCTGACCGTCAGGGAAATCTGTTTCAAGAAGGTTGTTCAGACAGTCGTAAGTATATGTGGTTATACAGCCTGCTTCTGTCAGGGTCTTTATATTTCCTACATTATCGTATGTCCAGCTTCTTTCAATGCTCTGGCAGTTTTCTCCGCTTATTTTCTCTGTGAGCTTTCGGTTACGGCTGTCGTAGGTCCACTCTGTAAGTTTTCCTCCAGGTTCACTCATGCTCAGGGCATTACCGTTCTTGTCATAGGTAATTGTAAATTCACGTTTTTCATGTCCTGCAGAAACTTCAGGCAAAACAGCCCCAACAAGCCGCTGAAGGTCATCATACTTATATTCTGCAACAAAGCCCATTGCATCTGTCTGCTTTATTACCTTGTCATTACGTTCGTAGACATAAGTGATAAGGCCGCCCATAGGGTCAGTTTCTGTTTCTTTCTGGTTTCTTGCAGTATAGGTATAAGTTTTTACATTTCCTTCAGCATCTGTTTCTGTCAGAACGTTTCCGTTTGCATCATAGGTGTAAGAAACAGTTCTCTCATCTGCTGATTTAGTTCCGTTTACGACAGCATATTTCTTAACATTCTCTGCACGACCCATTGAATCGTATACAGTTTCTTCTACACGGTAATTATTTTCATAACCGCTCTTCTTTACCGTCGCAAGTCCCATATCGTTGTATTCAATAATTTCTACAGGAATGACTGTCTTTTCTGTTCCACTCTCATAGACCACAACTTCAGGCTTTGTGACTTTCGAAGCTTCACCGAATACAGAGTATTCTGTCTTTGTAATCTGATCCAGCTGGTCTATAGTCTTAACCACACGGCCGTTTGCATCGTATACATTATATACTGTCTGTGTAGAGCCTGCATTCTGTTTTTCCTGTTTTTCAACAAGACCGTCATACGAAAGTT
>CAKUWD010000178.1 GCA_934699065.1 uncultured Treponema sp. | reverse complement strand
TAAATCGTCAGCAGGCATATAAATATCTTTCAGAAGCTGAAAAAATGCTTCGTTCAGAAGGAGATTTTGTAGAATCTCTAACAAGTTTTGATTATGACAATGATGGTATTCCGGAATATGTTTGTCGTATGGAACAGTATTTTGCCTATATTTCTTTAAATGGCGGTGCTGTAAGAGAACTTGATATTATGAAAAACCTCTGTAACTATGCAGATAATCTTACCCGATGGATTACTACAGATGGTTATAATGATGATTATGAACGGGGAATTTTTATAGATCATCTGTTTACTACTGAACAGTTTAAAAAATATGCAGGAGGAGAACCTGCCGGTGACGGTGTTTTCTCAAGAATTCAATACAGTGAATTAAAATACTCGCAATCTCATAAAGAACTTCAGCTTTGTGCAAGAGCTGTATGGAAGCCTACAGGGCAGACTGTATATTTAAGAAAAAAATATGTGATTAATTCTACAGGAATGTATGTTCAATATATTATCAAGAATGAAAGTGATAAAACTCTTGGTGCCAAATTTGCTGTAGAATCCAATATTTCAAATATATTCTTTAAGAATGATGATAAAAATGGATTTAATATTGAAACAGTAGATAATGGTGAAGTGTTCATTGTCAATTCTAAAAAGTCAACAAAAAGTATTAATGAATCTGGTAAACTAAAAAACATACAGGTAGTAAGAATGTCTGATCAGACAAATGGAATTTCTCTTGTATTTGAACCAAATGAAAAATGCGGCTATTGTATGAATCCTATAATTTTTAATCGTAAAGGTATTACCGGAGAAGAAATTAAACCTGTAAGTATGACATATGAATCAACTTTATTCTGGGATATAAATGTTGGTCCTGGAATGGAAACAGAAAAGAGTATTAACTTTACAATTATTCCTGTGAAGAAAATTAAGAACTAACCCCGCTGGTTGCCCCGCACGGTGGTTGAGTAGGCCATAGGCCGTATCGAAACCACAATTATCCCCGGTGGTTGAGTAGCCACAAAGTGCCGTATCGAAACCACCCTTACTCTTGCGCCAGCTTCTTTATAAGTTCCTTCAACTCATCCAGTTTTTCATGACTGATACGCGGATTCAGCAGCGTAAATTTAAGGCAAACTCTGCCGTCACTTACAGTCTGGCCAATAATTGTTCCATACTGATGAATTAAAGTTCGGCGAACCTTTTTGTTGATTTCATCGAGTTTTTTGAGTTCTTCCGGATTATTTTCTTTTCCGCTTCCGCAATATCTGAATACTACGGATGAGATTTCAGGTTCAGTTACCACTGCAAAGTCCGGGTCGGCCTTAAGCTGGCTGTAAAAGTACTGAGCATTTTCCATGCTGGTCTCTATCAGTTTACTCCAGCCGTCGCGGCCACGAACCTGAAAACTGGTCCATACTTTTAGTGCGTCGAAGCGGCGTGTTGTCTGCAGGGATTTATCTACAAGATTTGTGTAGCCGTCTTCTTCATCTTCCTCGCGGTTGAGATAGTCTGCGTGAATTGTTAGGGCGTCAAAGGTGCTGCCGTTTTTTAAGAGAACTGCAGAGCAGGAAATAGGCATAAGGAACATTTTGTGGAAGTCTACAGTTATTGAATCGCAGAGTTTAAGGGCTGAGACTCGGTTACGGTATTTTTCACTCATGATAACGCCTGAGCCATAAGCTGCATCTGCGTGAAGCCACATATTGTGTTCGCGAGCAATTGAATTGAGTTCTTCAAGCGGGTCTATACTTCCAAAATCAGTTGTTCCTACTGTACCTACAATAAGGAATGGAATATTGCCGGCTTTTGTGTCTGCATCAATGAGAGAGCGGAGGGCAGCTAAGTCCATGCGTTTACGGCTGTCTACAGGCACCTTTACTACAGACTGATAGCCTAATCCCAGAATGTGGGCAGATTTTTCCATAGAGAAATGAGAAATCTCGCTGGTATACATTCTGAGTTTAGAACATTTCTCATTTAGTCCATATTTTTTTACATCATATTTTAAGATTTCGTTACAATACCAGTCGCGGGCAAGAATAATTGCTGTCTGGTTAGACTGGCTGCCACCGCTAGTGAATACGCCGTCTGCTGTAACCGGATCATAGCCATAAAGTTTACAAAGGTGGCGGATTGTTTCAACTTCAATTTCGGTGGCTACAGGAGACTGATCCCAGCTGTCCATAGACTGGTTGAAAGTTGAGATAATAAGTTCTGAAGAAATTGTTTCCAAAAGAGATGGCCCGTGAAGGTGGGGCATATATTCTGTTGAAGGAGTTCGAAGAAGATTTGGAAGTACCTTTTCTTTTGTGATTTCAAATACTTTTCCAAAGCCAAGACCGTGTTCCGGCAGAATTGAATCTTGTGCAACAAATTTTTTGAGTTCTTCCGGAGTCGGACCGGAATAGGCTGACTCGTTTACAAAGGCATCGGCAATTGCAGAAGCGGTTTGCTTTATGATTTTTTTATATTTCTTTTTATTTGATTTTTCGCAGGTTAGAAAGAGTTCTTCCATGTTTATTTTCCTGTTCTGGTGGTTTCGATATACCCGCTTTCGCGGGCACTCAACCACCGTTAAAAAAAATTACCCTGGTACGGTGGTTGAGTGATGCGAAGCATCGTATCGAAACCACTGTACCAGGGTTTACGGTTATTTATTTATACTTCTTATCAATTTCTAATACACATTTTTCAAAAATCTTCCAGGCTTTAGAAAGATCTTCGTCTGTGATATTGAGGGCGCAGAGACAGCGCATAACAGCACCGTTGCGGCCGCCTTTTTCTACGATAAGACCATTTTCAAAGCAGAGCTTTTGAACAGCGCCGGCAATTTCACCTGAGGCAGGAAGTGAACCGATACAGTCTGGAGTTCCTTTAGGATCAACAAACTCGGTACCAACCATAAGGCCTTTACCACGGATGTCGCCGATAATGCTTACTTTTTTCTGCAGTTCGCGGAGGTGTGCACGGATATTATCTCCCTTGCGAACAACATCAGCAAGGAAATCAGGCTGAGAAACACGGTTCAAAGTAATTGTTCCGGCTTTCATCGCAAGCTGGTTTCCGCGGAAGGTTCCTGCGTGTGCACCTGCTGTCCATTTATCGAGTTCTTTTTTATAAACTACTACTGCCATTGGCTGTGAGCCGCCGATTGCTTTAGAAAGCAAAAGAACATCCGGCACGATATCAGCATATTCAAATGCAAAAAGCTTACCGCTGCGTCCCATACCGCACTGAATTTCATCTACAATAAGTGGAATGTCCAGTTCTTTTGTTACGCGGCGAACAGTCTGCAAGAACTCTACAGGGGCAGGAATAACTCCGCCTTCACCCTGAATAGGCTCTAAGATTACGCAGGCTGGCTTTGTAATTCCGCTTTCAGGGTCTTTCAACGTGCGCTCAAAAAAGTTGCAGGCAGCCTTTACTCCGGCTTCTCCGCCAAGTCCGAACGGATCGCGGTAAGCGTAAGGGTAAGGGAAGCTGTGAACATCCGGCATAAGGCCATTAACTGCAGTCTTGGCATGAAGATTTCCCATGCAGGCAAGAGGACCTTGTCCCATTCCGTGGTAACCGCCGGCAAAGGAGATTACGGAAGTGCGGCCGGTTGCAGTTTTACAGAGCTTAATGGCAGCGTCTGTTGCATCCGTTCCAGATGGAGAGCAGAATTGAATTTTCGCATTATTTCCTAATTCAGAAGGAAGATGGCGAAGTATCGTTTCAACGAATTCATCTTTTACAGGGGTGGTTAAATCAAGGGTATGAAGGGGAGCATCAGATGTAATGAGCTCTACCATTGCCTTGTTTACTTCGTCATCATTGTGGCCGAGTGCTAAAGTTCCCGCACCACACAAAAAATCCAGATATTTGTTTCCTTCTACGTCCTCAACCCATGAGCCTTTGGCTTTAGCAATTGCGAATGGAAATTTTCGCGGGTAGCTGCGGGCATTAGATTCTGTGGAATCCTGTCTGGTAATGTAATACTGATTTGTGCCTTTTTCTGACATAAACGTTCTCCACTACGAAACAGCGAATTCGCTGTAAATATTTAATGTAAGTAAGTAAATGTACCCTAAATAATAAATAAATGCAATGTAATTATAAAAAGATTTTTCGATCAATTGGCTTCCGGTCGTGAATCATGGGTCAAAAACGCGCAATAATGCGCTAGACGTTTTTTGGGGTATAGAAACTATATTAATGCCGCTTCCGCGGCATCCCCAAAAAAAGTCTTTTTGCCCCCTGATTCACTCCCTCGCGCCAAATTTACCGTAAGTTTTTTTTTAATTTATAGTTCACATTGAATTCTTGTTACTATAAATTCAATGACAGAATTACTTCCATATGATATTATAAATCTTATATGAGCAAAGGGGGTGGGGAATGTTAGAACCACTGAAAAAACGAAATGATCTGGCAGGACCAAAGGTTGTGGATGCTTTGAAGAAGAGACACTTTGAGGCTTATTATATTTCTGACAGTAAAGATGTAGCGGCTAAAGTACTGGAGCTGATTCCTGCGGGGGCTTCTGTTTCCTGGGGTGGTACTACTACTGTTGACCAGCTGGGGATCAAAAAAGTCCTTGCTGATAAGGGCTACAATCTGATTGACCGCGACACTGCAAAGTCATCGGAAGAGCGTGAGGAAATCATGCACCAGGCTTTAATGTCGGATTTCTTCCTTATGAGTTCTAATGCTATTACTGAAGATGGCGAGCTTTTTAATATTGACGGTAAGGGAAACCGTGTGGCAGCTCTCTGCTACGGTCCTAAAAATATTCTTATTATTGCTGGAATGAATAAAATTGTTCCTGATATGGATGCAGCTTATGATAAGGTTCGTAACTATACATCTCCTGTAAATGCAATGCGCTTCTGTGATGCAACACCTTGTGCAAAAACCGGCTTGTGCGGTGACTGTCTCAGCCCTCAGAGCATCTGTGCTCAGTTTGTTGAGACCCGCATCTGTAAGCCTGATGGACGCATTAAGGTTATTCTTGTTGGCGAGGATCTTGGAATCTAAAAAACTGTCACCCCGAACTTAGGGAGCGGCACTGCGTAGCAGGGCAAAAACAGTCCAGTGGACTGTTTTTAGCGAGTCTCCGAGCAGCTATGCTGCGAAGGTTCGGGGTCTGACGTGACTTTTATTATGAAAAAAATTGTCTGCGTTATCTATATCTTGATATTTTCTTGTCTTTCTTTTTACGTGATGGGGCAGTCTGCAATAAATCATCCGCTGGGGGAACTTTCGGATGATACCCAGACAATTTCCTATAAAGGAAGCAGAAATTATAAGTTTACTGAACGCAGCGATTTGCGCCTATATCAAAACGGACGCTATGTGGGACTTCAGAGTAAAATTGTGTCAGCCATTATTATTCCAACCTGGACCGACAAGGGCCTTGTTTACGAGGGTGATTTTTATGTAGACCAGGATACAAATCGAAACAAGGCTCAGGTAGCCCTTGGTATTCACGAGGCAATTCCTTCCTCTTTTATTATAAACAGCGATGGTAATCTTACAATGCTTGTTGATAACGGATATCCTAGCTTCAGAAGCTTTCCAACTTTTACCAGTCACAAAATCCAGAAGGGGGATATTTGGGAAGCAAAGGCAATGAGGGCAGTAGATCCACTTTCTAAAGGCATCATCACAAAGATGCCGATTTACGTGCGATACACTTATACAGGGGATGATAATTATAATGGAGAACCTGTATATCTGATTACTGCTGAATGGGCAACCCGCTACAATATGGGCGGAACAACTACATACGTTGACTGGGGTGGAGATAAAGATCTTAATTATGCCCAGGGAAGTCATAAGGCAACTATAATTGTAAGCAAGGCAACGGGGGCGGCTCTTGTTATCCGCGATACAGTTGATGAAACTTTTGTTTATAAAGATGGAAACAAATATCAGAACAAGGGAACTATTTCTTTATTTACAGAATATCCACCGGCCATAGACCGCAGCAGGCTGATTGCAGCACTTAAGAAAATGGATTTGCTTGATGA
>CAKUWD010000177.1 GCA_934699065.1 uncultured Treponema sp. | reverse complement strand
AGTAGTAGAAGCTATCAAGAATAATTATCTTTTAGATTTTAATTATTTTAGTAAATGGGAGCCCGAAGAACGTCACAGAAAAATCATGCCTTACCAGCTGGTGTTTGATGCCGGAAGTTTATTTTTATATGGAGCTGGTATTAAGACGCCAGACAAGCCAAGACTTTTTAAGCTTTCAAAAATGCATAATGTAGAGATTCTTTATTTGAATACTTTTAAGCTTCCTCAGAATTTTCGTTTTAGGGAAGATTTTGAAACAGGTCGTTTTGGTGCTTTTCAGTATGATGAAGAATATGAATTCACAATAGAATTTTATGGTGAAGCGAGAAGTATCATTCGGGAAAATATTTGGGCAGATAATCAGACAATTGAAATAGATAAAAAGGAAGGTGCAGTAAAACTTGTTTTTACAACATCTCAGTGGATTCCCGTTTTGATGTGGGTGCTTTCTTTTGGAGCAAATGCCCGTCCTTTAGAGCCAGACTGGTTCGTAGAAGAATGGAAAACGAATATCATAAAAATGTTTGATTTTATAAAATAATAAAAAAAAATATTACCTGGTCATTAAATGACTATTCTCCTGTTATAATATTATTTAATATTAAATTCCGATTATAAAAATCGGAAAAAAGGAGCATTTTTATGAAAAAACTAAAGTTATTTTCAACTATTCTGATCGTTATGTTAATAGGTTTGTGTTTTGCCGGATGTAATCAGAATCCAACACCACCTGTTGTTTATTCAATTGATCCATTCGCAGGAACTTCATGGTATGGAGATACCAAAGATTTCATGGAAGGGGAATTGAAAAATGTTGAATTGCTTAGATTTGAAACTGTTGCTACAGCTGGATTTGTTACTAATCGTTGTTGGAATGTAAACGATTTGTATTTTGGTGGAAAATCTAAATTAAGCATTAATAAAAACCAGAAAATCCCATATACAGTAACACCAACCGCTACCGGAGGCTTTGAAGCAACAATAAATTTTTTTGTTTCTTATAAAGTTGTTATTCCAAGTGCAACAGCAACAACTGGTTATATCGTAAAAGAATATGATGGAGAAGAACTTAAAATAGCAATCACTAAGAAATAGACTTACATACAAAATCGCAGAGAGTACAGATGTCGCCTGTGGTGCCGGGAAGTTTTTTGCCTTGGGACCGCAGGCATTTTTTTAGTCCGTGGCGGCGAAAGTGGGAAAGACCTTCTTCGTAGCAGATTTTTATCATAGGATTTGTGGCTGCCTTTTGCATGATAGTTTCGAAGCTGTCGTGAATAGTGCCTATGAAAAGTGCCGGGTTTTCATTGGCAAAACCGCAGCAAGGCGCAATGTTTCCGTCGGCGTGAACGTAGAGAATGTTGCCCGGACCCTGACAGTAGTCTTCCTTGAACCAGCGGCGGGCCTGCCAGGCGCGCGGGTCATCTGAGGTGTAGGTGCGGGGTAAGTGGAACTCTGTCACCCCGGACTTGTTTCGGGGTCTTCTAGTAGATGCTGAAACAAGTTCAGCATGACGGTGTTCTGCGGTGGTTTCGATACACTCGCCTTGCGGGCACTCAACCACCGTATTTTCTGTACCACCGGTGGTTGAGTAGTCCGAAGGACGTATCGAAACCACTTGGTCTCCATCTTCCACAGTCTGAATATTTATCGAATCCTCACCAAAAATCTCCAGAACGGTGCTGATAAAAGTTTCCATACGTTCGGTGGTTTGTCCGTGGTAAGAATCCCAACTGAGGCCAATTTTTCCGTCGTAACCGGCGTCATATAATTTTTGCAGTGTGGCGGCCAGGTCTGCTTCGTCGCGCCACCAGTCGCCGTTTGTCATAATCTGATCAAACATAAGGTCGTGGTCTATCGCCGCCTTAGTCACTTTTATCAAAAAATCCATATACAAAAAAGGCTCGCCGCCGGAAAAACCAATGCGGTCAATTACAGGAAGTGGAGTGCCGTCCGGTCCTTGCAACCCGCCGCTTTCTACGCAGCTTTCAATCAATTTAACTGCATCTGCAATTTCCAGCTTGCGTGGCGTGCGGTTTATAAAACAATGCTCGCAATGCAGGTTGCAGGCGGTAGTTGAAGAAAAAATAATTTCGGTGGGGTTGAAGCCTTTTGATTTCATATTTACGATTATATAGTTTTTTAAATTATTATACAGAGCTATTTCGATTATAAGAGATATAAATAATGAAAAATCTATAAAAACATGCTATACTATATTTGGAGGTAAATAAAAATGCCTAGTATTAGTCGATTCTTCGGAATAGTTATTTATATGTATCCAGATGATCATAATCCTCCTCATTTTCATGCTCTTTGTGATGATAGGTCTTGTATTGTAGATATAAATAAAGCAAAAGCAAAAGGTGATTTAACGAAAAGAGAAAAGAAACTTGTAGAAGCTTGGGCTGAAATTCATAGAAATGAACTTTTGAATAATTGGGATTTAATGATGAGAGAAAATCGGGTCAATGATATTGAACCTTTGAAATAGGAGATATGAATTATGTTTAAATGGGCAGTTACAGCAGTTCAACCTAATCCAGATTTTACTCTTCTTATCACTTTCGCCAAAGGAAAGAAACGTTTATTTGATTGTAAAACAATTTTTAATCGTAAATATGCAGAAAGATTAAAAGACATAGATTTTTTCATGAAGGCAAAGGCTGATCATCAAACAGTTATGTGGACTGAAGATTTAGATATAAGTCCAGAGTTTTTGTATGAAAATAGTGTTAAAGTAAAATAATTAGAGATGAGTCAATGAAACAAATGAGTATAACTGAAGTGAAAGATAACTTTTATGATGTTATTGAGTGGATTGAAAGTGGAAAGGAAAATCAAATTATTGTAACAAAATATGAGAAACCGATTGTTAGAATGGTACCATATACTTGTAATGATAATTCAGAAAAGAAGTAAAAAAAAGAATAACGAGCCCTGCCTTGTCGAAGTCTAAGTCAGCGGAATTTTTACATTGAATTTGTCTATAAAACTCATTATATTTTATTGTATATCGTAAATTTCCCTGCATTGTTTGTGGGGTAAAAATAAGGAGTTTGACAATGATCAAAACAGTAAAAGATGTTGATTTGAAAGGCAAGCGCATCATTATGCGCGTAGACTTCAACGTACCAATGAAGGACGGAGTTGTACAGGATGATACTCGTATCATGGCTGCACTTCCTACTATTAAATACATCCTCGAGCAGAACCCACGTTCTCTCGTTCTTATGAGCCACCTTGGCGATCCTAAAAAGGACGTAAAAAAGGCTCAGGAAAAAGCTGAAAAGGCTGGAAAGACATGGACAGACGCTGATGCAGAAAAGTTCATCAACGGAAAGAACCGCATGAAGCCGGTTGTAGAATACTTCGCTTCAAAGCTCGGAAAGCCAGTTACATTCCTTCCAGATGCACTCGGACAGAAGGCAGCTATTGACGCTCTTCCAGAAGGAGCTGTTGCAATGCTCGAGAACGTTCGCTTCCACAAGGAAGAAACTTCTAAAGATGCTGCAGAGCGCGATGTAATGGCAAAAGAACTTGCTACATACGGAGACATCTTCGTAAACGATGCATTCGGAACTGCTCACCGCGATCAGGCTTCTACAGCTTCTATCGCTAAGTTCATGCCAGTAGAAAGCGTTGGCGGCTTCCTTATGGAAAAAGAAGTTAAATACATTCAGCCAATGGTAACAAATCCAGAAAAACCAATGACTGCAATCATCGGTGGTGCTAAGGTATCTTCAAAGATTGCTGTTCTCGAAAGCCTTATGAAGAACGCTTCTACACTCATCGTTGGTGGTGGTATGGCTTATACATTCCTCAAGGCACAGGGACACTCAATCGGTAAGTCACTTGTTGAAGATGACTTCCTCGATACAGCAAAGGATCTTCTTGCAAAGGCAGAAAAGGCTGGAGTTAAGATTCTTCTTCCAGTTGACCATGTTGGTGGTGCTGAGTTCGCTGATAAGGATCCTGTTGCAGTAGATGCAGTTGATCTTCCAGATAACCTTATGGGTATGGATGTTGGTCCTAAGACTGTTGAACTTTACAAGAACGCTATTCTTGCTTCTAAGTCTATCGTATGGAACGGACCTGTTGGAGTATTCGAGTTCGAAAACTTTGCAAAGGGAACTGAAGCTGTTGCTCGCCTCGTTGCTGAAGCAACATCTAAGGGTGCTATGACTGTAGTTGGCGGTGGTGACTCTGTTGCTGCTGTAAACAAGTTCAACCTTGCAGACAAGATGAGCCACGTTTCTACTGGTGGTGGAGCATCTCTCGAATTCCTCGAAGGAAAAACACTCCCTGGAATCGCTATTTTGGCACAGAAGTAAGGAGACTTAAAAATGGCAAGAACACATTATATTGCTGGAAACTGGAAAATGAACACAACAAAGGCTGAGGCTGTTGCTCTCGCAAAAGACCTTGTTGAACAGTTGAAGGGTAAAACAAACAAATATATGATTGGAGTTCCTTTTGTATACCTCGATGCAGTTGCTCAGGTTGTAAAGGGATCAAACATCATTCTTGCAGCTCAGGATTGTGCTGCTACAGATAACGGAGCTCACACAGGTGAAGTTTCTTGCGCAATGCTCAAGGATATTGGTTGTCAGTGTGTAATCCTCGGACACTCAGAGCGCCGTCACGAAATTGGTGAATCTGACGAACTTATCAACAAAAAGGTTCGCAAGGCTCTCGCATCTGGTCTCGAAGTTGATCTTTGTATCGGTGAACTTTTGAGCGAACGCGAAGCTGGCGAAGCTGAGCAGGTTTGTGCATTCCAGCTTTCTGCAGGTCTTGCTGGTGTTACAGAAGAGCAGATGAAGAACGTAACAATTGCTTATGAACCAGTATGGGCTATTGGTACAGGTAAAACTGCTACTCCAGCTGATGCTCAGGCTATTCACAAGTTCATCCGCGGATATATCGCAAAACTTTACAATCAGAAAGTAGCTGATGAAGTAATCATCCAGTACGGTGGATCTATGAAAGCTTCTAATGCCCCAGAGCTTCTTGCACAGCCAGATATCGACGGTGGTCTTATCGGTGGTGCATCACTTAAGGCAGAAACTTTCGTTCCAATTTGTGTATTGTAAAAATAGCCTTTTAAGGAAATATTTAAAAATATAAATCCTTCTTGATTAAATTTTATCACAGGAATTCTTCACAGAATTCCTGTGAATTTTTCACAATTTTTTAGTGACTAATTACTCAATACAATTATTTTACTTTTCTGTAAAATATCCAATTGGAAATTAAAAATATTTGGATATTGGATGAGAGCAATGAAAAAAGTAAATTTCATTATATTTTTTATTTTTTTAGTATTTTTAAATTTCTCAAATTTATATGCTCAGGATAATGAGGTAAAAGATAATATCTGCATATCGGAACCGGAAGGTGAAGTTCTTCAGATTTCGCAGAATCAGTCTGGAACTCTCCTTGCAGTATCATTTGAAAATAATGTAATACTTTATGATACTTCTGATTATTCCAGAGTAGGGCTTTTGAATGAATCTGATTCTGTAAGAACAGTTTTCTATACAGAAAATGATAAAGAATATATTTCTATAATGACCAGAAATGGAAGTTTTAAGGTTATAGAAATAAAGAAAGATGAAGGCGGCTGGTATCTTAATAACAGAGAACCGTATTTTTCTGCGGATTGTTCAGATTTAACTCAAAAAAAATCAATAACAGCAACAGCTTTCAGTCGTAATTCAGATTATATCGCCACAGCCTTCAGTGATAATACTATCCAGATTCATTTTCTTTTGAGAGTTACTCAGAGTTCAATTACAAGAGTGATATCAGAGCATAAAGCAATGGTGTATGCAATGGAGTTTTGTCCAAGCGGAGAATATCTTGCTACTGTATCTCTCGATGGAAATGCATATATCTGGAATAGTCATAATAGTACAAAAGTTACGCAGCTTAACGGTATTTATACTCGTTCCCGTGTTCCAGTTTATTTTACAGAAGATTCAGTTTATATAATCAGTCAGGATGGAAGAAACTCCTTTAGAATTTCTGATTATGCCGGAAATACCTTGTATTCAAT
>CAKUWD010000176.1 GCA_934699065.1 uncultured Treponema sp. | reverse complement strand
ACCTCACAGAGGGTTGATAATTTGCAGAACGAGACTGAAAATCAGATTGAAACAATTCAGAAGGAAACAGTTCAGTCTCTCAAAGCATTACAGGGTGACACAAACAATCAGTATGAAACCCTTAAGAAAGAAACTCTCTCAAAAATTGAAAACTTTAATAACGAAACAGAACGTCAGCTTGAAGGCTTTAAGGGAGATACAAGTGCCCGCCTGGATAACTTCCAGAATGAGACAAATGCACGCCTCGAAAGCCTTACAAAAATCATTACAGATTCTGTTCGCAAGGCTGTTTCTGAAAGTGAAGTTAAACATCTTAATATTCTTGAAAATGTTGATAACCAGCTCAATGCCTACAAAAAAGATATTGAGTACAAGCTTTCTCAGATTCAGGTTTCTGAAAGCGACATTGATACTCTTGAAAAGAGTCTTAAAGCTGCAATGTCTGAAGTTCAGAACCGTGTATTGCGTGAGTTTGAAGGTTTTACTTCGAATCAAAAACAGAAACACGAAGAATTCAGCAATACTATTAAAGAAGATTCTGCTGAAATCGAGCAGAAAATTGAAGAAATCAACCGCTCCCTCGACAGCCTCAAAGAAACTGCAACCGGCAGCATGAGCGCTAAGATTCAGGAATTCGAATCTGAGTTCAATCAGACTCTTTCTACCAAGAGCAATGAAATTGATTCTGACCTTGCTGAATGGAAGCATGAGCTTGATACAAAACTTACTTCAATTTCCAACACCTACGAAGATTCACGTAAAAAGGTTGAAGCAAAATATCTTGAAGATTTTAAGACTGGAATTGAAGGCCTTCAAACAAGAGCTACTGATCAGTACAACAATGTTGCAGCAACAATTGAAAGAACAAAAGCTGAAATGCAGGGATCTATTAAAGACATTCAGGAATTTGTTAATCGATTCAAGAGCGACACTGATAATTCCATCAACTCTCTTACAAAGGCTTCTGAAGAAGCTCTTAAGAAAGAGATTGAACACAACAAGGAAATTGTACAGACAAGTCTCTCTAAACTTCAGGAAGAACTTTTGGGTGACCTCAAAATGTTTGAAGATTCTGTCAGAACAAGACAGGAAACAGGTTCTTCTTCTATTGATGCCGCTCTTGCAGAATTCAACACCTGGAAGCAGCAGCTTAGAAGTCAGTTTGAAGATTCAGAAAAAATCTTTAATGATGACCTTTCAAAATTCAAAGATTCTGCTGATGACAAAATCAAGGAAGAAAGCCAGAAGCTTTTGCAAAATATGAACGACTATGCTGTTTCGGTACAAAATCAGCATAATGAATTAAACGACAAGATTGCCGACCTTCAGAATAAAACTGATGCTTCTATAAAAGCATACGAAGAAAAATCAGCGGGCATTTTGAACCAGATGAACGGCATGTACAAGCAGATGCTTGATGAAGCAAAGAAACGTCTTGCAGAGCAGGATTCTGCGGCAAAAGAAAGAGCAGATGCCTTTAAGAAAACAATTAAAGAAGCAGAAGACAAAAATGCCGCAAACCAGTCGGCATTTACTCTTAAAATGCAGGATAACGCAAACCTTATTCAGACCCGCCTTGGCGAAATCGAAAAGGAATTGCAGGATGTTAAGTCTAATATCCAGAACTACGAAACTGCAGACAAGATGCGCCGTCAGCTGGAAGCAAATGTTACAGAACTCAACAGCGCCTTTACAAAACTTAAGGGCTACGCAGATTCTGCTGACAAGATGAATGTTCAGTATACTTCTATCTTAAAGATAAACGAAGAGATTAACCGCCAGCTGGCCGGAATTGAAGCACAGAAAAACCGCGTAACAAATCTTGAACAGCAGTTCAATAAGATGCTCGCACTTTCAAGCACAATTGATGAAAGAATCGGTTCTCTTAACACTACTAAAGATGATCTTCAGGCTATGGAAGTTACTGTACGTAATTACAACGATCGCCTGCAGTATGTTTCTGAACAGTATGAACGCCTTGAAAAAAAGGATGAGGTTATCAACCGTATTAAAACTGATGTTGATTCACAGTTTGAAAAGCTTAAGGATCTTGAACAGAGACTTACAAACTGTAACCGCCAGGCAGTTTCTCTTCCACAGGAAATCAAGGAAGTACAGAACAGCGTAGATAAGATTCTGCAGAATGGTCCTAAGATTACTGATGCAATTGGTCGTCTTGAAAACCTTGATGCGATTATTGCAGATACAGATAAGAGAATAGAAGCTCTTAATTCGGTTACTACAGGTATTAAGAAAACAGAACTTGACCTGCAGGGACTTTCACGTGATGTTGATAAGAAGTTTGAAGTTCTCAACAGCATTACAAAACAGGAAAGAGCAAAATCTCCATCAAAGAAGAGCACTTCTTTGAACCCTCAAACAAGCGAAAATGTAAGACAGTTGAAACGACAGGGCTGGACAATTGCAGATATTGCAAAGCGCCTTGACCTTACAGAAAACGAAGTTGATTTGATTCTGCAGCTGCCGGAATAAGCCTACAGCGGTGGTTGAGCTTGTCGAAACCACCTTTACAGAAGTCTGCGGTGATTTCGACAGGCTCAATCACCGTATTTTTCAAGCAGACAAACTACCTGCGCTTCAACAGCCTCGGAGGTTCCAACCGGCGGGAGTTTCTCGCCGGTTTTTGCTTTAACAAATATTTGAGATTTGTCTACGCCAAGTATGGCCGCAATACTTTCAATTACTTCGCCGCGGCGCCCCAGAAACTTTGGCTTTTCCAGCTTTATAACGCAGTCGAGGTTAACAAGCGACCAGCCGGCAGCCTGAACATCTTTCCATACAGCGCGAAGAAGTTCTGCAGAATCGGCATCTTTCCATTTAGCGTCTTCCGGTGGAAAGTAAGAACCTATATCGCCAAGACTCGCAGCCCCCAGCAGCGCATCTGTTATAGCGTGAAGAAGAACATCGCCATCCGAATGGCCGTCCTCCCCTTTTTCAAAATCAAATGTTATACCACCAAGAATTAAGCGGCGGCCTTCTACGAGGCGGTGAAGATCATAACCTAGTCCTACGCGAATCATTTGTACTCCTAAAACCGGTCATTGAGCCTGTCGAAATGACCTTTGCGTATATAACTGGTGGTTTCGACCCCTTCGACAAGCTCAGGGACCGCAACCACCGTATTTTACAGTTTCTCCAGATCTGACGGATATGTTATTTTAATATTATTTACGTCGCCTTTAGTAACAAAAACACGGCCGCAGTACTCGCCCCAAATTTCGGTGTCGTCGGTGTATTCGCGGCTGTCGGCCGCTGCGCGGCCGTGCGCCTCGAGAAGTTTATTAAACTGAAAACATTGCGGAGTCTGAACAGCAACAAGTTTACTTCTCACAAGGTGTCGTACAATAAAACCATTTTCATCAATTTCTTTTTGAGTATCAACAGGTGTAATTCCAGGAACAGAAGCTCCGTTTTGTATTGCTGTTTCCAGTGCTTCAAGTATGACTTCCCGGCTCACAAACGGCCTCGCCCCGTCATGAATCAAAACAATATCAGGCTGGCCTTTTATTGCCAGCAGCCCTTTGTAAACAGACTTTTGCCGAGTCTCTGCCCCTTCGGTAATTATAACTTTAGCAGCAATACTACCAAGCGCCTCACGGCAAGCAGCCACTCCGGCCACCGGACAGGTAACAACAAAATCTGTAATTTCAAAGTCTTTACAGGCATTTAAAAAAGTTTCAGCACAGACCGAAAGGACTGTGCCGTTTTTATAAGGAAGGTATTCTTTTTTTATCCCGCCGCCAATTCTTGTAGAAGAACCGGCAGCAGTTATGATAATTGCAATTTTAGAATGAATCATCCTCATCGTCAAAATCGTCATCCGCACCCATATCATCTGCTGACTCATCTTCATCATCAGAATCATCTGAATTACGGCGATTGTTTCCGTCAGAAATATCATCCATCAAATCATCATCTTCATCATCATCAAGAATCATAGTATGTTTAATTTTTGGAGTTGCTCCCGGCGGCTCAAGCTTTGTATGAATTTCAGCTTCAATATCCTTAGCTGATTTTCCAAGTGCAAAAGCAATTTCATCTTCAAGCAATTTTTTTGCAGAATCATAAAGCTTGCGTTCAAGGATTGGAAGTTCCTTAACTTTACTTCTGTTGTAAAGGCAGCGAACGATTGTTGCAATATCTTTTACAGTACCTTTTTTAAGAAGGTCCAGATTCATCTGATAGCGGAGTTTCCAGTCCGAAGTAATCGGCTCAAAATCATCTGAAAGAAGATTCAGTGCTTCCTGAGCTTCTTTAGCCGAAACAATCTGGCGGATACCAAGGTTCTCTGCATTGTCTACCGGAACCATAACAACCATGTCAGAGGCTTCAATATAAATCTTATAATAAAGGGTGGTCTGATCTTTAAAAGTCTTTTCGAAAACTTCCTTTACAATTCCTACACCCTGACTTGGATAAACAACCTTCTGGTTAATTTTGAATTTTGTTGCCATATAGATTAAGTATACCACAAAAAAAAGAAAAATTCAATTTTTTCAATTTTACTTGAATCATCTATGCAAATTATGGTATAAATATACAAAGGGAATGTATATTTATGCAAAATGAAATTAAGTTTATAGACGGCGGTGTTTGCGCTCCTCTAGGCTTCACCGCAAACGGAATGCTTTGCCACATCAAGGCAAGCAGAACTAAAAACGATACTGCACTTGTTTATTCAGAAGTGCCTTGTAATGCAGCAGGTGTTTTTACTCAGAACCGCGTAAAGGCAGAAAGCGTAAAGCTGACTCAAAAACATCTCGCAGACGGTCGCGCTCAGGCTCTTATTGCTATTTCCGGTAACGCTAACTGCTGTACCGGAGCTCAGGGTGCAGAGAATGCTCTGCGTATGGCTAAGGCTGCGGCCGGTCAGCTTGGCATTAAGGCTGAGGATGTTATCGTATACTCTACCGGCGTTATTGGTGCCCAGCTGGATGTTACAAAAGTTGAAAACAATGCAGAAGCTCTTGCTAAGGGACTTTCCCGCGACGGCAACAAAGAAGCCCGCATTGCAATTATGACTACTGACACTCAGTTTAAGGAGTGCGCTGTTGAGTTCACCCTTGGCGGAAAAGTTTGCCACATGGGAACTATGTGTAAGGGAAGCGGCATGATTCACATCAACATGGGAACTATGCTTTCTATGATTACTACAGACTGTGCAATTTCAAGCGAAATGCTGAGCAAGGCTCTTCACGAATCTATTCAGGGAACCTATAACTGCGTATCTGTTGACGGCGACACTTCTACTAATGACTCGCTTTGTGTACTTGCAAATGGTCTTGCAGGAAATACAGAGATTACCGGCCCTGGCGCTGATTACGATATCTTCCTTGCAGCAATGAATAAAATGAATCTTGTTATGGCCCGCAAAATTGCTGCCGACGGTGAAGGTGCTACCCGCCTTGTTGAATGTAATGTTCGCGGAGCCCGCAGCGTTGAAGCTGCCCGCGGTCTTGCTAAAGAAATCATCTGCTCAAGTCTTGTTAAAGCTGCTATGTTTGGAAGTGATGCAAACTTTGGCCGCTTCCTTTGTGCTATGGGTTACAGCGGAATTGAGTTTGACCCGGATAAAACCAGCATCTGGTTTACAAGCAAAAAAGGCGCTAAGCGTTATTTTGAAAATTATGATGACTTTGAAGTTCACGGAGACCAGAGTGTTCAGGTTTACAAAGATGGTGTTCCTATGAACTTTGATGAAGATAAAGCAAAGGCTATCATGAGTGAAGAGGCCGTTGAGATTCTCGTTCAGTGTGGAGACGGTTCGGCCGAAGGAACAGCCTGGGGCTGCGACCTTACTTATGACTATGTAAAGATTAATGGTGACTATCGTACATAAACTGGCTTGATGCCAGTTTATGTACTGCAAGATTCGGCCATAACCGAATCTTGTGTAGCTGGCCTTTGGGCTTTTCCCTTGTTCATATATTGCGAATTTCGCCTCTAAAAGATCAATTTTCTTAAACCAGCGAGAGGAAAGGATGAATCACAGGATGCAGATTTCCCGTACCGACCAGGCGCAGGTCCTGATTCAGGCCCTGCCCTATATTCA
>CAKUWD010000175.1 GCA_934699065.1 uncultured Treponema sp. | reverse complement strand
GAACAAAGTTTCCGTCTTTGTCTGGGAAAGCTGTACCAAATCGGTCTGCATCAGGGTCAGTTGCCATTACACCGTCTGCCTTTTCTTTCTTTGCAAGCTCAACTGCGAGAGTGAGGGCAGGTTTTTCTTCTGGATTTGGCTTTTCAACAGTAGGGAAGTTTCCGTCCGGCTTTCTCTGCTCTGGAACAGTAATGATGTTGAGTCCGAGATCTCCAAGAACCTTTTCAACATGCATAGCACCAGTTCCGTGGAGTGGTGTATATACAATGCGAACATCTTTTGCCTTTTCCTTAATGAGGTCCGGTCGGAAGAGCTGAGCTTTACACATTGCCCAGAAAGGTTCATCAATTTCTTTGTCGATAATTACAAGTTTACCAGCCTTGATAGCCTCGTCGCGAGACATAGACTTTACTTCTGTAACTTTGTTTACTTCTTCAATAATTCCAACATCATGAGGCTCGATTACCTGAGCACCGTCGTCCCAGTAAGCCTTGTAACCGTTATACATTCTTGGGTTATGAGAAGCAGTTACAACAACACCAGTCTGAGCTTTAAGGGTACGGATTGCAAAAGACAATTCCGGTGTAGGTCGAAGACCTGAGAAAAGATAAGCCTTAATGCCGTTAGCAGCAAAAATAAGGGCAGTAGCTTCTGCAAAAACATCTGAGTTTAAGCGGCTGTCGTAAGCAACAACGGCGCTCAAAGTTCCGTCCTTTGCCTTTTCTGGGAATGCTTTAATAACATAGTTTGCAAGTCCCTGAGTTGCCATATTGATTTCGAGGGTGTTCATGCGGTTTGTTCCGCCACCCATAATTCCGCGGAGTCCACCAGTTCCGAATTCGAGAGTCTGGTAGAAGCGGTCTTCAAGTTCCTTATAATCTTCTTTAGCAATAAGTTCTTCAACTTCCTTGCTGAATCTTTCATCTTTTTCTGCGGCAATATATGCTTTTGCACGCTTTAAGATTTCTTCTTTTTCCATTTAAGATCTCCTGTGGATGACCTAAAAATTGCTTTCGCAATTTTTTTAACGGTCTTCAATTTATCACCGGCCGCCAGCGGCCTTACTCATCCTGTATAGGTTTATTATACAAATTTATTTATCTTTTGTCATAGTGGTTTCGATACGTAAGGTGCTTTAACACCTTACTACTCAACCACCCGAAATCTTCCTAACGTCCGGTGGTTGAGTAGCCCGAAGGGCGTATCGAAACCACTATTTATCGGCTTTTTTTATCAGTTCCGTTTCCCATTCAAGCAGTGCTTTTTCCATATCTGCCTTATCACCTTTTACGTCACACATGATGCGGAATACAGGTTCGGTTCCACTTCCACGCATCCAGATAAAGGCTATAGGTTTTGAATCCTTATCCTTAAAAATGATTTTTAAGCCGCCTTTTTCAGATGTTGAAAAATCTTTTACTCCACAAGTTTCAACTGTTCCCTTAGTGATAACTGCTTCCCAATCTATAATTCCGTATTTCTTTTTAAGCTCTCCGGATTTTTTCTTCCAGTCTGCTTCGAAAGCTTTCTGGAATGCGGCTTTAAGTTTTGTGTGATCTGTAGTTTTTACTTTAAGAACAGCACGTGGCTCAGAAACTCCGGTTGTTGTGTAAACTGGCAGAGATGCAATTACATCAGACAAAGTAAAATCAGGATTGTACTTCTGGCCTGATTTTGTACACCACATTTCATATAAACCGCATTCTCTCATCATAAGCAGTTTAAGAAGTGCAAAAATTGTATTTAAAGGATCTCGAACTGCAGCTGGATAAGTAATAGTTCCGCCGTTTGAGCCTTCACCAAGAATACGTACAGTGTATCCCTGTTCACGTTTTTCGCGGGCAAGGTTTACAACATTTGCTTCACCAACTTCAGCACGGAAAACCTGGGCTCCAAGGGCAGATGCAATTTCATTAATTCTCATAGATGTAGGGCAGTTTACAACAACAGCAGGTTTAAAATCTTTTTCATCACTATGCTGCCAGATTGAATAGGTAAGTTCTGCAAGAACAGAAAGACTGAATACTTCCTGAGCCTTAAGAATTACAGCTTTTTTCTGTTTTTCGTCCCAGTAAACTATATTTCCGCGGTCTCCATCACAGTCAGGCATATAACCAAGAACTACTTCGTTGTGTCCTTCTTTATGAAGTCTTTCCATTTCAGCGGCAACATGAACGAGGTTTTCTGCTTCCGGGATAATTTCGTGTGAAATTTCAAAATCATTGATTGAATAGAAATTGATTTTTCTTTCCTTAAAAAACTCCCGGTCAATGCTCTGATAGCGTGAACTTCCGTTAAAATCGCATACAACTCCCAATGGTTTCTGGGCAATGAAAGTATCAAGCATACCAAAGAAGTCTGTCTGATATTCTTTATTATCAGTTCCGGTAATAGTTTCGTTTGCGAAATTTCTGTAAGCAGAAAGAGCATTATGTTTTGAACTGTCTTTTACATCATAAACAGCCTTTAATTCTGAAGTAGTGCAGGAATATGCTTTTTTTACAGCCTCTGCGACTCCCTTATCATCAGAAAGTCGGGCAATAAAATCTTTTACAAGTTTTGCATTTTCAGCGCCACATAGAACTCCACCGTCATTTGTTCCGAATTTTATTCCATTATGACCAACAGGATTATGACTTGCAGAAATATAAATAAAGCCATCAAGCTTTTTTGCATAAGCCATAATTTCTGGTGCAGAGGTTACTGCGCTGTACTGGATTATTGCTCCTTTTTTGATAAGGGCATGAATCATTGCATCAGCAAGAGCTGGCCCTGTAGGACGTGCATCGATTCCAAGTGCAAGTACAGGGGCAACTTGTCCGCTTGCTTTACTGATATAATCAAAAAAAACATCTGCCGCTATAACGGCAATGCTTCTGTCAGTTTCTGTAATTTCAGGATTTTTATCCTGTTCGTCTCCGGATGCTGCAAAAACCTTACGCCAGCCGGATGCTGACAAAATCATGTTATGTTCCAAGTTTATACTCCCATTAAACTTAATTATATAATTCTAACACAGAAACTTGTATTTAACAAATTTTCTTGAATATTGAGAAGTTTTTTTTCTGCTCTCTTATTATTTTATGAGAATATTGTAATTCAGCTGTTTCACGTTTCCAAGCATGTCCGAAATTGTAAGTCCTAAGGTAGCACGGCCTGGTGTAAACATTACTTCACCCAGCAGCTGAAGGTTTTCGTTCGGGAACACATCTGTAGCCGTATATTTCTTTTTACCGATAATGCAAAGCTTATTGTTTTCCTGCGTAATCATATCATAAGAAAGCTGATCTACAATTACACCATTTATGGAAACAGATGTTTTATATGGAGCAGCAATAGGATTTCTTTTAAAATAAACCTTATAAAGTCCTGAATTAAAGGTTTTATAGACATTTATATCATAAAAATCATTATTCTTGCTTCCAATCATAATGCCGCTTAGGGAAAGTGGAAGTTCTTCTTCAGCACGTGGCATAAGTACTTTTGGATTTATAGCTGATTTATTCTTTGTATCAATGATTTTGAATTCAAGATTACCGTGATTTTCCTGAAAGCCGGAATTACCGCTTGAAGCAATTATCGCACCACCGTCAATAGTGTGTTCATTTTCATTTTTAAGAGTTAAAGTTTCTGCATCAAGATTTCCATAAACAGAAATTAAATCATCTGCATGCGAAAGAATTACTGCTGTACCAAGTGTTGATGGAAAAAAGTCTGAATCATCTGAGTTTTCAGTTAATATGACTGTAATATATCCGTCTTCTGCGGCCTTTACTTCTTCCGGCTCAGAAAAAATAACAGATGTGCTTAGTGTGCCACCTCTGTTCTGTCCAAAATATGAATTAAATGAATCTTTAGAAACTTCCGCCTGAGGCCAGTCAAAACAGAAAGCGTTGATTGCTGTAAACATTGTAAAGGCAATAATCAGTAACTTCTTCATCATTTTCTCCATTCTGTTTTATTCTCTTGTAACTGCGATTTTCGAAATAGAATTATCTTTTCCAAGATATATATTTTTTCCTTCGGCATGAACGAAGGCAGAATCTGCAGTGAAAGAAAAGTCTCCTTCTATTGTGTCTGTATTATCAATTATCGAAACTGTGTAAGTATTTTTTTCTTTTCCCAAAAGAACAGTAAGATCATCTGTTTCCTTTATAGTAAGAAGTTTATTTTTAAGTTCAATTGTACGTTCGTTTTTCTTTTCAAGATTATAGATTCCAAGTCCATTTGCGAAATTATAGAAAATACGGTTTCCATCACGGCTGAAATGAACAACTGTTCTGTATGGAGAATCATGTTCGAAGAATCTGTGATAAATAATCTTCTGCTGATTTTCTTCTCTATGAGAAAGAACAAAGCGCTGATGATTATGTCCGGAAATAGAAGCTATGTACTGTCCGTCATCAGAAATATCAAGTCCAAGAATTACAGGATAATCACTGCCACCTGGTGCAAAATCTATTTCAGTTGTACCGTTTTCATTGTTCAAAACTATGATTTTTCCATTTGCAAGGCCTACTGCAGTATAGTTTTCTTTAGCTGCAAAGGCTGTAATAGGGAAGGTTCCTTCAAATGTCCATAAAACCTTTCCTGTTTCAGAACATTTAGAAAATGAACAGCCGCCCGGAAGAAAAACATAAACAAGATTATCAACAAAATAAGGAAACCCCTTTGCTTCGATTATACCTGCTTTTTCACCATTACTCTTAAAAAATTCAATATTATCGGTTTCGGAACTGTAGGTTGCAAAAAAATCATCTGAAATTGAGACTTTATAAGGAAATGTCTGATACAAAGAGATATTTCCATCATCATCAAAGTAACCCAAAGTTTGTCCAAGATGAAAATGTGTCTTTTTCCCTGAAGAAGCTGTATTAATTACTGGATTAGCTGTACTGATTTTCCATACAGGAGTAAAACTATATTCTTTATTTAATGGTCTTACAGCAAGAAAAATATATATGATTGAAATAAAAATGATAAGAAATATTGCAAGTCCAAAGTGTTTTTTAGGTTTCATAAAAATATAATATACTAAAAAATAGAATATTTAAAGAGTTATAAAAATTTAATATTTCCGATAAAAATCTGATATGCTTCCGCGACGGCATAAGCGAAACCGCGCGGCTTTCAGTTTTTTGTGTAAGAATCCTGCGGCTTTCGTTCCGAAAGTCCTCGGATTCTTTTTTATGGCTAAGCGCCAAAAACTTCAAGAGTGCGTTTCGCTTCTGCCTTTGCTCGCGCATATCAGATTAAATCAACGAAATATAATGAAAATAAAACTATAAATTGATTTTTCTGCATATTATAATGATAGCCTTGACAAAATACCGTAAAGTATGCAAAATATTACATAGATTTCAAATGAAATTATTAAAAATTGTAATAGCGAGGAAAAAAATGGAAGACGATATCCTGACAATTGAAGAAGTTGCAAAATATCTTCGTGTATCAGATAGAACTGTTTATGATTGGGCTCAGAAAGGTGAAATTCCTGCCGGAAAAATCGGTACTGTATGGCGTTTTAAGAAAACAGAAGTTGAAAACTGGGTAAATGCACGTCTTTCATCTGATTCTTCAAAACAGTCTGAGCAGACAATTCAGGTTAGAAATATTCTTTCTCCAGACAGAATTGTTTTTATCAGCCAGACTTCAAAGCATGATGCTCTTGTTGAGCTTGCTGATGTTCTTGCTACTGCACCACAGGTAAAAGATGGCGCAGAGCTTACTCAGGAAATTCTTAAGCGTGAAGAGCTTATGTCTACTGCTATCGGCCGTGGAATTGCTATTCCTCACGTTCGTCTTTCTTCGGTTACAGACCTTGTAATGGCAGTTGGTGTATGTAGAAAGCCAATTGCAGACTTCCAGACTATCGATGACCAGCCTGTAAATCTTCTTTTTATGATTGCAGCTGCTTATAATCAGCATTCATATTATCTAAAGACTATTTCACATTTTAGTGCAAAGTTTAAGGATAAAGATCTCCGTGATGCAATGCTTAGTTCATTGAACGAAAAAGAAGTTTACGATCTTTTGATGAAGGCTTAATCAAAAGTCACGGGTATCCATTTAGTTCTGTCTGCCTGATCCTGGGCCAGCAT
>CAKUWD010000174.1 GCA_934699065.1 uncultured Treponema sp. | reverse complement strand
GTGTACCTGCTAAAACAGCAAAAGCCCGTGCAGCTCACCTGGAAGAACTGCAGACTGCAATCACTGCAGGACATCTGGAAGGTTATGTTGGAAAAGAACTGAATATTCTTGTAGAGGAAATTATTTCTTCTGATAATGACGAAGGCCTTGCAATTGGACGTGCCTGGTTCCAGGCTCCAGAAGTAGACGGTTCTGTAGTAATACGTTACGAACTTGATGATCAGATGGCTGTAAAATCAGTTGTTCCTGGCGGTGTTGTTACTGTGAAAGTGCTTGCAAGTACTGGAGTAGATTTAGATGCCCGTTTTATCAAAAATTATAGAAAAAAGAGTGAAAAAAACGAGCGAAAATTCATTTTCTAGTGTATAATATGGTTATAATCGAAGAACTGTTAAAAAATCGCGCCGAAAGGGGCCTTTCAGGTTCAACGAAAGAAAACCATAGAAGCAAGCTGTGCTTGCCGATTGACTATAGAAACTTATGAAAACTATTGCAGTTTTAATTCCGACATTTACAATAGAATACAGTTTAGATGTTTTAAGCGGTATTTCTGATTATTTTAAGGATAAAGATGTTAGAGTCGTTATCATACAGACAAGAATTCCTGGTGTAAATCAGGGAGCCTTTGATTATCAGTATTGTACCGGTTTTGAATATGCAAAATCTAAGGAAATTGATGCAATAATCTGTGTGAGTGGTATTTATGCTTCCCAGATGGAAGAAGATACACTTCGTGAAATCTTGAAAAACTATGAACCTCGTCCTGTAATTTCAATTGCAATGGAGCCTTGTGTAAAAAACGGTTATGTAATTCAGGCTGATTGTCGTAAAAGTTTTAAGGATATTGTAAATCATCTTAAAAAGGTCCATGATTGCAAAAAAATAGCTTTCTTTTCTGCTAATCAAACGCGGTCTAAAGAGGCACTGGAACGTTATGATGCTTTTACGGCAGCACTTGATTCCTGTAAACTTCCATTTTATCCAGAACTTGTTTTTGATGGTGGTTTTACAGATTTCAAAGCCTATGATGAAATTATTGCCCGCTATAAATCAAAAAAAGAAATTCCTTTCGATGCCATTGTTTGTGCAAATGATATGATGGCTTCTGGCTGTATCAGGGCTTTTGAAGAAATTGGAGTTCGTGTTCCTCAGGATGTTAAAATAATCGGTTTTGATGATGCCATAGTTGCAAGTATGACGTCGCCAAAACTTTCGACAATTAATCAGGATATTTATAGTCAGGGCTATGAGGCTGCAGAGATTGCATACCGTGTATTAAATGGTGAAAAAATGAAGAAAGAACTTTTGAATCCTCTTGTTCCAAAGTTCCGTCAGTCATGCGGCTGTATCAGTATGGATCATTCTCTTCCGGCTTATAAGAATACAGATGGAGAACTCTGCTCAGATTTGAATGAAAAGAATGACGGCGTTAATCAGTTTGTAAGTGCTCTTAATGAAAAAAATACTATAGTGACACTTCTCGATACAATCCGTGGTTTTAATACACTTAAACAGATGTTCTTTAGCCTTAAGTATATTGCAGCCCAGTGTTCGATTAACGGTATGGCAGTGCACTTTTTTAAGGATGTACAGCTTATTGATTCTGAGAAGGAATTTGTATTGCCGAATGAAGTGGAACTTCATATGTTCTACTCTGAAATAAAGAACAGTGAAATTTTCAGACCAGGTCTTACGGTTGATCCTCATGAAAAAATATTTATAGCTCGTTCAATGGAAAATGTCAGTGGAGTTTTCCTTTTGAACCCTATTTACATGGGAGAAACAAACTACGGTTACATGCTTTGCCAGATAAAAGAAAATAAATTTGCTGATTATAATGTATATCTAAAGATTATCGTAAATGCGGTTGCTCAGGCTTATGATTATACAAGTAAGATTCAGGAAGGTCGTAATCTTGAAAGAGAAAATACTGATCTTGCCCTTCAGTCTCGTATGGATGAGCTTACCGGTATTTTGAACCGTCGCGGCTTTATTGAACAGGGCCAGGCTGCGCTTGACCTTTTGCAGGAAACCGATACTTCTGGTGTAATCTTTTTTGCTGATATGGATGGTCTCAAAAAAATCAATGATACCTATGGACACGATATGGGGGATAAGGCAATTATGCTGCAGGCCCGCGTACTCAAAGATATTTTCCGTTCATCTGATGTTGTTGGGCGTCTTAGCGGTGACGAGTTTGGAATTGTTGCTCTCGGCATGAAAATGAGTTATGTTGAGAATACTAAACTTAAAATAGATATGCTTTGTAAAAAGGTTTCTATAGAAAATCAGCTTCCTTTTACACTTTCTATAAGCCTTGGTGCTGTAGACCTTCAGAAATCCAGCGTATTAAAGCAGCTGCTTACTGAGGCAGACAAAGAACTCTATAAAGAAAAAAAGAAGAAACATGCCAGAAAATAATTACCTTGACTCGTTGAATGAAGAACAGAGAGCCGCCGTTGTACACGAGGGCTCACCGCTCCTTATCCTTGCAGGCGCCGGTTCAGGAAAAACCCGTGTAATTACGACTAAGATTGCTTATCTTATTAAAGAAAAAAATATAGATCCCTGGAGTATTCTTTCGGTAACCTTTACCAAAAAGGCAGCCAATGAAATGCGTGAGCGTGCTGTTGCAATTGAAGATCGCGCCGAAGATGCCCAGATAAAGACTTTTCACTCTTTTGGTTCCTGGTTTCTCAGAAAATTTGCCGAGCATGCCGGTCTTGAACCTTCTTTTACTGTTTATAATGATGATGATGTCGCTACTTTGATAAAAAAGGCAGAACCATCACTTTCAACAAAGGAAGTTAAAACGGCTGCCCGTCAAATTTCACTTGCAAAAGATTACTGTCTCACTCCGGAAGATGATCTTGGAATTATTGGCAGTGAATTTGATTTGAATGATATTTATTCTAAATATCAAAAGAGACTGCGAGCTACGGGTAATGCAGATTTTGGTGATTTGATTATGCTTCCGGTTCAGATTCTCGAACGTTACAGTGAAATTTCAGATTATATTCATAATCGTTTCCGTGTAATAATGGTTGATGAGTATCAGGATTCGAATATTGCTCAGTACAGACTTTTACAGAGTCTTTCTGGTGTAAAGCAGGGTAGCGATACTTATGTCTGTGTAGTTGGTGATGATGACCAGTCGATTTATAAATTCCGTGGTGCCGAGGTAGAAAATATTTTAACCTTCCCGGAAAAATTCCCGGGAACAGAAATTATTAAGCTGGAAAGAAATTACCGTTCAACATCAAATATTCTTAATGCGGCAGGACTTGTCGTAAAAAAGAATCATCACGGCAGCCTTGAAAAAACTCTGGTCGCAGACCGTGGGGAAGGCGGAAAACCTGTTCTTGCTTTTCTCCCGGATCAGAATGCCGAAGCAACTTTTACAGCAGATCTGGTAATGAAGTCTCTTGCAGGTGGTGCTAAATACTCCGACTGGGCAATTCTTTATCGTACAAATGCCCAGTCTCTTGGTTTTGAAAAAGAATTTCTTCACAGAAAAATTCCTTATGTTGTAGTTGGTTCGCTTAAATTCTACGAACGTGAAGAAATTAAAGACACAATCGCCTACATTTCCTTTTTTGCCAATCACAAAGACGAAATCTCTTTCCGCCGCATAATCAACAAACCAACGCGCGGAATAGGCGACAAAACCCAGGACAAGCTCATGGAGAGCGCTGTAACTCTCAATCCGGACGGTGCGCCAGTTTACAGCGACCTTCTTGAAAACTTAAAGACACAGCTTCAGGCAGGTTCGCTCTCTAAAAAAGCGGCGGAAGGTGCTGCAGCTTTCGTAAAACTTTTTGAGACTCTCTCCGGCTCTTTCGATGAAAATAAATCACTTTCCGACTTTATGGAAAGGGTTATCCGTGATTCAAGTCTGGATGAATTTCACAGAGCAGGTGACGAAATAGAAGGAACTACCAGAGTGCAGAACCTTCAGGAACTTGTGAATACGGCGGTTCCTTACAAGTGTACGATGGAAGGTTTGCTCCAATTCCTTGATGCGATAAATCTGGACCGTACTCTTGATGCTGAAAATCAAGCAGTTGGAGACGAAGCCGTAACACTTATTACCCTTCATAACACAAAGGGACTTGAATACAATAAAGTTGTAATTACCGGACTTGAAGAAGGTGTGTTCCCTCGAATGGAAAAACAGGGAGCTGAGCTTGAGGAAGAACGACGTCTTTTTTATGTTGGTATTACCCGTGCCCGCGACGAGCTTTATGTTACTTCTACGGCAAAACGCTGCCTTTATGGTCGCTGGGATTTTATGCGCCCAAGTCCTTTTATAAAAGAAGCAGCAGAAGCTTTTACGATAATAGGCCAGGCTCCTTTTGGTTTCTCCGTAAAAAAAACTTCACCTTACGGTCAATTTGGCCGCGACGCATCGGCTTTTGCTTCGGGCTCTGGCAACTATGATGATTCAGACGGCCTTTCAGCAAAGTGGAAAAAAGGAACTCATGTTTACCATGATGATTATGGTGATGGCGCAATTGTTGCTGCTTACAATAATTCCGGTGAATTTGTAATTGAAGTGCAGTTTGCAGGCGGTGGAAAAAAGAAATTTCTGCCTAAATATCAGGGAAAATCGTTAGAAATAATAAAGGATTAATGTCATATTGATAATTCTTTTTTATAATGACAAAGTGTAATTTATGAATTATAATTTAAAAAGCCCAAAAACGTTTATATATATTTAATAATAATTATTTAAAACTTAAAAATAATTTGGTAAGAGAGTATGCGAATAGGGCTTTTAATAGATTATGTTGTCTCAGAATATGCAGAACGCATGATAAAGGGCGTTTCTCTTGCCTGCAAAGAAAAATCAGCTGAACTTATAGTATTTTCAATCGGAAGACTCCAGGATTTTAGTGGCGCTTTTGATTATCAGAATGCGGCTGTTGCATCCTTTGCTTCTTCAAAAAATCTGGATGGAATTATTTTTATTTCCGGCACCCTCATGCATTCGCTTACAAAAAATGAGGTTGTATCTTATATAAAATCCTTCAGACCAATGCCAATCGCAAATATTTCCATGGAAATACCTGGCGTTACTTCTGTTATTGTAGACTCAGAAGAAGCTTATAAAAATGTTATTGATGAACTTGTAGACCGCCAGCATTGTAAAAAAATCGGTATTTTAGGAGTGAGGGGTAATTCTTCAGAAGTAAAAACCAGAATAAAATGTATCAAGGCTTGTTTTGAAGAAAAGGGGCTTTCAGAAGACAATATTACTGTGTGGAAATCTGTACTCAGCTACGGACCTGCTTTGGAAGACCTTCGTGATATTTATAAGACTGTTGGCCTTTTTGATTATGACGCTCTTATATGTATGAATGATGAAATGGCCTTTGCTGCCCTGGATTTCTGTAAAGAAGTAGGCCTGAATATTCCTTCTGACATTGTTGTTCTGGGGTTTGATAATCTTTATCTTGCAGACAGCTGTTCACCAAGACTTTCAACAATTAAACAGAATTTTGAAGGACAGTCATATATTGCCGGAATGAATCTTATAAAAGAGATTGAAGGAAAAGCACCCGATAAACTTTCTGTTGTAAAAGCAAAACCTGTGTTCCGTGAATCAACAAGAAGATATCCTTACGAGGTAAAAGCTTTTGAAAACGGTGCAGTTGAGTTTGATATTGAAGATAAGGATTCTTCTATCGTAAAAAATACCGGAACCGAATGGTATAGAAAAAAAGGTGAATTTTATCAGACAACAACTTTTTATACTGAAATGCAGTCTGATATGACTTATGATCAGCTTCGCGGAAGAATTAATAATGATATACGTTCCTTTGGAATTACAGCCTGTGCAATAGTTCTTTATGATAAACCAATAGAAATGACTACGCCTTTTGAATATTTTCATATGCCGAAAAGCGCTCATCTTTTTGCAGGCTTTGATGATAAGACTGGTTTTGATTCTAATATCGATAAAAAGACAATAAAGTGTAATCCTAAAGAAGAAATGCTGCCGGAAGGTATTATAAGTATTGATTCAGATGGAGTTCTTGTTTTTGCTATATACCACAGTACTTTGCAATATGGATACATAGTTATGCGTCCTGGTCATTATGAATCTTTGATCTATGATCTTTTTGTAAAGCTTCTGTCTTCAACAATAGCTTCTGTTTATTCTTTCTCTCTGGCTCACAACGAAACCTCCCGCGTCCGCAAAAAGATAGACGAGCTGGATCTTATTGCCAGTACAGATGAGCTTACCGGTGTTTATAACAGGCGGGGTTTTTATTCCTATGGCGAAACAACGCTTAAATTTGCCAAGGCAATGTCGCAAAGCGGTATGGTAATTTACTG
>CAKUWD010000173.1 GCA_934699065.1 uncultured Treponema sp. | reverse complement strand
AGATAATAAGTGCCTGCATCTATATAATTATAATACTGAACATATTTCTCTGAATCATCATTATATATTTCAAGATTTTGAGTATGCTTAACTTCCATAGAAGGATAACTATATAGTTTAACAGTTGCATTGTTTACCACTGAACTGTAGAATTTTATTTTGACTTCTAAATTTCCATTTGTATTATAAACTGAATTAAGAAAAAATTTTACATAAGAATATTCACCTTCTGTTATTCTGACAGTTTTTGTATCCTGATAACGTTGATAATTATACGTTAATTCAATTGAAATTTCCCAATCTCCAGGTACAAGAGAAATATTTGAATACATACCAGAGGAGTTTTCCCACTCCCCCAGTAACATTTTTAAATTACCAGATTTTGTACCATATAATCTTATATTAGTTATTTCTGAAGCATCAATTCTGGGTTTTATTGTACGTGAATTATCTTCATCATCAAAGGATATTTTGATATAGCCTACCCCTGTATGATTTTCAGTCTCTTGAAAGTTACAGGAAGAAAAAACAATAAAAGAAATAGAAAAAATTAGTAATAAAAATAATCTGTTTATTTTCTTTTTCATTTTTTATTCCTCCTAATATTTACTTACCTGAGAATAATATGAGTAAACATTTCCACCTGAAGTTACAATTAACATAATATCATGAATACCATTTGACCATGTCGAAGTATCAAAACTTACAGAGCTTTGATCGTTATAAGCTGTTTGCACAATACCATCAAGGCGCCATTCATAAGAATCATAATCTTCTGATGCTGTAAAAGTAATAATATTTTCTGACCGGGTCCATCCTACCCAGATATCAGATTCTGACTGAACACTAATTGTAACATAACCTGGATCATTTCCGCCCGGTGTATATTTAGCGTATAAATCAATCCAGGTCGATTCTCCATAAGTTGTTTCTGTTAATGGAATATCAAAATCAAATGGAGTAGACTTCAAGCCTAACACATTTCCATTATACCATTGTCTTTCATACCAGTCTTCGAATGTATAACCTGGAATTTCTGGAGCTCCTGCTGGACGAGCTGGTTTATTATTCCATTCAACCTGCTGTTCTTCTCCATAAGATTTATAGTCCCCGTTTTTATCCTGATATTTAAAATTAATATGATATATCTTAACTCCCCAGTAAGCATATATACTTGTATCAGCTGTTATACCTATAGTAATAAAAGGATCATTATTTTGTCCAGTTTTATACCAGCCCCATTTATCATAAGTAAGATTTTCAGAATCGGCTGAAGAAGATAAATCAAAACCTTTTATTTCACGTCCTGTATTTCTCCATGTATCTGAAATATTTCTTATCCTGTCAGTTGTATAATAATTTCCAACTCTAAAATGAGCACCTCTTCCATAATGCACAACCTGTGTACGAGAATCATTTTCTTTATCATAATATGTTACTGAAACAATATCTTCACTCCATACTGCATAAACATCGAGGCATTCTGTGATATTATTAATACTATCGTAATAATAATAATCTGGAGTGGTTGCAGAAGGACTTTTTGCCCAGCCGACAAAACCATATCCAGTTCTCTCTTCCCACATATAATCCTCAAAAGAAAAATACTCAATCTGATACTCTTCTTTTTTTCCTACATATGTTTGATCTGAACCGTTATTACTATGATAAGTAACTTTAATTATTGGAGCCCATTTAGCGTAAAGAGTCATATTACCCGTCACAGGAGAATAAGGATCGAACATGACCTGGGTTTCAGGATCCAGACACCAGCCTTTAAAATTATAACCTTCTTTTTCTAATGAACACCATTTTTCATATTGCTCATAATCAACAGGATCTCCATAAGGAACAACAATTGATTCTATTGTTTCATCACAGTTAGTAACAAAATCTATAGTACATTTTTTTGCCCATAATGCATAAAGAGAGACAGAATCTGGACCAACAGTCATTGAAAGTATTCTTCCTCTTGAATCATATATATAACCTTCAGGATTTATGTTTCGATATTCAGGTTTTACGTTCCAGCCTACTACCATGTAATCATCTTTTTCATATTGAGGAAAAGAAAATTTTAATACTGTTTCGCCTACTCTATATGTTTCATCTGTATGTGGTGAATCTGATTCTATTGATTCATAAAAAGAAACTTTCGTAAGCAATTGCGTATCAAGATTTGCTTTTATGTCACCACCAAAATTGATGTTTTCGCAACTTGAAAATAAATAAAAAGTCAGGAGTATAAAAATATAGAGATATTTTGGAAATCTATTTTTATCAAAAAGCATTTTCATTTCTCCTTTATCAGAATCTTATTCCGGCTGTAATATATGGTGAAATTAAACCAGTACTTACATCGTTCATAAAGATGTTAGTATAATCTGCACCAATTTCAAAAATGATAAGCTGTTTAGGAACTATTGTAAGAGAAAGTCCACCGCCTGCCATAAAATATGCGAAATTTTCACTTATATTATGCTTTTCTGAAGTTTCAACCTTAAAAATAAGATTTGTCTGCATTAAAGAAATTCCGCCACCACCTTTAACAGAAAGCCAGAGTTTATTTTTTGCAAAAGAAAATCTATAAATAAGATTTGTCTGAAGCATATTCATATCAAGTTTTAAGTCATAATATACATTTGAATAAGTATAACAGGTTCTTGAACCTGCAAACTCCAGACCAAACCGCCATTTATTTTTGTGGATTGGAAGAAAATCTATTCGGGTCGTAAATGAAGGAGTAAAACCATTCATAAAGTATTTAGAGAAGAAATCGTTATCATATAAACAGAAGTTTGCTCCAACCCCAGCATTTACATAAAATTTGCGGTCATAATTTAACCATTTTTCATGACGTTCTGCTTTTCTCTGAGCTTCAATTTCTTCATCGTCAGGAATATCAAGGTCATCATAATAATCATCATTCATCTCTTCTTCTTCAAAAATCTGTGAAGCCATTGAAATGATATCATCTGTATATTTTAATCCGTTTACCGGAACATTTGGATTTGCAGCAACATCATTTTCAAGCTTTTCGCGAGCGGCGAGTTCTGCTGCTATACGTTCTTGTTCGGCAAGCTCTTCGGCAAGACGTTCCTGTTCAATTCTTTCTGCTTCAAGTCGTTCGCGTTCAAGTCTTTCCTGTTCTGCAGCAAGACGTTCCTGCTCAATTCTTTCAGCCTCGAGTCTTTCACGTTCTAGTCTTTCTTTTTCTGCTTTTTCAGCGGCAAGACGTTTTTCTTTCATTGTATCCTGAACTTCAAAAGGTTCAGATTCTGAAGAAAGTCCACTCGGGTTTGTTACAACAAGCTGCCATTTACCTTCAGGAACATTTTCAAAATGAGATTTACTTGCATGAAGAACCTCAGAAGCATCTGCATCTATAGCAGAATCAATTAAAAGATTTCCTGCAATTGTTTCTCCTGTTTCCGGATTTACAAGTTCAACTTTTGATCCTGCAGTTACATCTTTAATTTCAACATCAAGTTCAAGAGTCTTTCCATCTTCTTCAAGTGATTCTAAAGTCTGTTCCATAGAAATTGCAGGCTGACTTGCTTTTAATACTTCCAGCTGATTCCAACCACTGTTTACAGACTCCCTTCCCAAAAGGTCATAAGCTGTAATTTTGTATTTATACTTACCATTAGGGAGTGAGATTTCCAGAGAGTTATTTTCTGTTGTTACTGTCTGAATAATATTTCCAGAAATATCCTGAATCTCAATTCTATATTCAAGAACATTTGGATCTGCACTCCAGCGAAGTGTTTGTGTAGAATATGTTTTTGCGTTTTTTGATTTTGTCTGGGCATAAAGAAGACTTGTGCCTGCTGCAAAAAACAAGCATACAATCAATGAGAAAAATCTTTTTTTCAAAAAGAGCTTATTCTTCACTGTACATCCTGCCCGGGCTTTCTGCCTTAATCTGCTTTGGTGCAGCAAAATCTATATTAAATTCTCCAGTAGCTACAGGAGAACGTCTTTCTTCAAAACCATCTTTTGCATAACTATAAGCAGTTACATTCCAGATAAATTTTCCAACATCAAGATTTGAAAGCTTTCTATAACGAAGTCTATTTGAACGCAAACCTTTTTCAGAATAAATCAACTTCATTCTTCCATTAGTTTCGCGCTTATATAATACAAAATTATATTCTGTACTACCTGGAACATCATTCCATTCAAATGTAATGTTTCGAAGATATTCTGAATTCATTACAAAATTATATTCAGGTGAAGTTAAACGAGGAGTTTCAAGTTCAAGAACAGGACCTATTGTAAAACTGCGTTCTTTTGAATTAAGAGAGAAACCTTCTTTTGAGGAAGCAATAATCTGCCATTTGTAAACACCTGAAGACAATCGAGGTATTGCTTGAGTTGTCTTTGCAACCTTTCTTCGCTCTACTTCTTTGAATGTGCCATCATACTGCTGCTTTTTAAGAACAAACTCTGTTGTTACAGGTTTATCAGTACCGTTTCTCCAGCTGAAGTTTACAGGATTCCTAAGAGCAGAAAGTCCATCAATTTTAACTGCATCTACAGGCTGAATCTGTGTAATTGCTTCAGCAGCACGTACAGTAAAATCTACAGTCTGTACCGGTCCTGTACGAAGATTTGAATTATCAGTCTGTGAAGCAACAGCCTGAATTCTAAGAGAATAAGAATCATCTGGTAAAACAAAACTTGCAGAAGTTCCAAGAGCCTCTGGATTTTCTGCAATAAGATTGTTATCAGAATCAAATACACGGATATTATAAAAATCTGCACCAGCAACAGGTCTCCAGCCAAGTTTTACAATACCTGATTGTGTAGCTATAATTTCTTGATTTTCAGCGACAGTAACAAGTGAAGGGGCAGTAAGTGTTTTTAAAACTTCAAAATGTCGGGCTTCTGTATAATCTGTATTTCCATTTGAATCTGTTGTACCAATTCTCCACCACCAGTTTCCATCTGGAAGACTAATATTTTCCAGAGTATTTCCCTGTACTTCTTTTTCAACTTCAACAGAATTGAAGTCATTATTTTTTGCGATTTGAAAAAATGATTTATTGTTTTTTACTTCATCAGCGAGCTTCCAAACAAATTGGGTAGAAGCAATTTTTGAAGTTTCTGTACTATACTCTTCTGGCGGATAAATTAATCTTGTATCACCTGGAACATATTCTGTTGCAGTAAATTTCCATACTTCACTTTCAGGTTCAAAATCTTCATCTTCATTTGTAGTTCTGATTACCTTCCAGTAATAATCTTTTGTAGTCTCCGGAGCCGGTAATTTTGCATGTATATTTTTATATGTTGTATTCTTACTATATAAAATATTTGAAAAATCTTCTGTATCAGAAAGAATAACTTCATAATTTGCATCTGTCGAATCTGAACTCCAGATGAAATTTATATTTAAATTTTCTTTATAAGAAATTGTAGTATCTTTAAAAGGTACAGCAAGTTTAGGAGCTTTCAAGCTTCCCCCTTTTACAATACTAAAAGAAGCTACACTACTTTCGCCTGTATAACCTGCAGAATTAATTTCATAATATGGCGTTACCTGCCACCACCATTTTCCCTGTCCCAGAGAATCTGATTGAAGTGCAGTTTTAAAAACTTTTTCTTCAATAATTGGATTTTCCATATCCGGAGATGATGAAACCTTTACCAGATAATGATCTGCATGATTTCTTTCCTGCCAGCTGAAATTGATTTGAGGATTTCGATTTCTATAACGGAAAACTGCATCATTTACTGGAGAAAGCAGAGGAACTGGTTCTGCATCAATTACTGCGATTTTACCTTTTTCTGCTTCATCTGAATGCTTTTCTGTATATACCCGCCAGTAGGCAGTTCCCTCAGGAAGATTCAAAAGGAATTCTGAAAGGTCTTTTACTACATATTCTTTTGAAATAACTGAGAAATCTTTTTTATTTGAAGTTTGAATAATTACATCTTCGTCTGCAGCTTCTTCTGATTTTGTCCATTCAAGTTTTACCGGCATTTCGCCACCATCAGAATTCAAAAGTCTGAGTTCCTGAGGAATTGAAGTTACAGTTATAGATTTTTTGCGGATTTCTCCATTATTACTTACGCTTACAGATTCACCTGCCATAAGGGAAGTTGTTTCACCGTTACGGCCTTCAATCGAAGCAGAACCATTTTTAATGTCTACGGTTCTAACATCACCGTTTCCACCTTTTGCTGAAAGCCCTGCCCCCTTACCAACAGTAACTTCTGAACCATCATCAAGGGAAAGTTTTACATTGCCTTTAGCAGAAGCATTAAGAGAAACAGAACCGCCGTCCAGGGAAATCTTAAGACCTTCAGATTCAGAATAATTAATCTGAATCATTGTATTTTCATAAAGAGAAAGAG
>CAKUWD010000172.1 GCA_934699065.1 uncultured Treponema sp. | reverse complement strand
CATACACGTCATGCTGAACTTAGTGAGCGACGGCTGTAAGCCGTCAAAATGCTCCGGGGGAGCATTTTGAGCGAGTCTCCGAGCAGCTATGCTGCAAAGGTGAAAGCATCTATTTGCAAGAGATTCCGAAATAAATTCGGAATGACACTATTTAATTAAGGAAAAAACATGAAACTCGACCCGATTTTTACAGTAAAAAACAAGAAACTTTATAAAATAGCAGATAATTCTGAGGTTGATACCTCTACCCTTAAAAGAATTGACATTCCCTGGAGCACAGTAGAACTCGAACCAGAAGCCTACAACGAAGAATATCTGGCCGCCCTCCGCGAGCAGCTGAAAGCCATGGAAACTTCGGAAACCTTTGCCGTACTTGTTCCAGTTGTAGATAAGCCTCTCGAAACTCCAGAAGACGAAGAACTTTTTATAAATGCTTATAATCATACTGCTCGCCGCGTAAAAGACTGCACAAGTGTTGCCGGTCTTGAGCTTGTTCCACAACTCAAAGACAAACAGGCTTTTATAGACACTCTTGCCATAAAGCATGCACAGTACGTCTATTTCACTAAGGCAGAAAATCCTCTGTCAGATGACATTGTGGTATACTGATTGTAACATACCGCAATAAACCGCATTATTTGCGAAGAAAATGTAAAATTTTCGCTAAAATTCCCTAATTTTCTTCAAAAATCTCTTGATTTAAATTTTCATTTGTGGCATTATACAGCGCAACAACGAGAGAGCAAGGGGAAAAAGTTATGCAGTCTAAACATGAACAGAACAGACTTGCGGGTACATGGTTCCTCACTGCATTTTTGTGCATTATTTTAGCATCTGCCGCTGTTCTTGTATATTTGTTACTGCCTAATGCATCGGAACCGGTTCAGCCAGTAACAGCTGAGCCTTTGACAATAATAGATTTGTCTGAAGAAACCGAAGAAGAGCTTTCAGCAGCCTTTCAGGATTATTTTTCTGAAGTTTCTTTAAATCGTCTTACAGACGATTACGATAGCGGACTTACACTTTACCGTCAGCCGTTATCACGTACAGCAGTAGAATGGTTCTACTTCCAGATTACTGGAAGCCGCGAGGTAACTCAGGCTATTCTTACAGAAGCTGAAAAAAATGATATTCCACTTTCTCTTGCGTTTTCATTAGCGCATACAGAAAGTAATTATAATACGAACGCAACGAACAGGAATGCGAATACTACGATTGACCGGGGCTTGTTCCAGTTGAACAGCAACTCCTTTCCCGCTCTTTCGGAAACAGATTTTTTTGATCCGTTCGTTAGTTCTAAATATGGTATGGCGCATCTTAAGTTTTGCCTGAATACAGCCGGAAACGAAGTTTCTGCACTGGCTATGTACAATGCAGGAACCGGCCGTGTTCGTTCAAACAAGACTCCGCAGTCTACTTTGAACTATGTTGGTAAAATCATGTCATACCAGAAGATGCTTGATCAGCTGTTCGAAGAACAGGTTGCGTCTTACTTTGAGACACAGATTACACCTGGAATCACAGTTGCTTACGCACGTTAATTAATTTGCCTCCTAATTTTTTGAGGGTCCGGTTTTTATAGTTTTTCCGGGCCCTCTTTTTTTTAACCCAATCAACATTATAAAATCTTATCTGCGGGTCCCAACGACGGCAAAACCGAAAAAGTAATCCCCCAGGGTCCCATGCTTAAAAAATCTCGCTGCGCTTGATTTTTACGCAACTCTGGGCCCCCCTTTTTCGTTTTGCCTGCGTCCCACAGATAAGATTCTATAATGTTGAATTACTGTTAATATTTTAACAATAATTGCTAAAAAACAGAGAATTCATTAAAATTAAGGCAAATTCTACACTTTTTTCTATAAAAATCGATTCCACAAGACAGGAGGATTGCCTATAATGAGCGCAATTGTTGCAATTCCAGAAGTAACCAGAAAACGTATGCTGATTTTGCAGAATCTTTTGCAAGGCTGGCAGGGCGAAAAAATTACTTCGGTGCAGATTAGTGAGATTACCGGTTGGAAAGATTCACTGATTCGCCACGACCTCTGGCTGCTTGGATACAACAAAGGCATTTCAAACGGGTACCTTAAGGACGATTTGCAGGAAGCAATAAGTCTGGCACTCGGCTTTGAATCCGAAGAAGTCAACTGTTGCATTGCGGGCTTGAACAGACTTGGAGCGGCCCTGCTCGATGACGCAACCACAGAAGGAAGCGTCTTTAAAATTAAGGCGGGCTTTGACTCAAACGTAAACCGCGTTGAGATTCTCCGTTCTACCTTCCCCCTCTACCCTGCAACAGAAATGAGCTGGGTAATAAAAAAAGAAAACATCCGGCTTGCGATTCTGACGGTTGCCTCAAAGGACGCACAGGCAATGTGCGACAGGCTTGTAAAGGCCGGAATCACGGGAATTGTGAATATGACGAACTCAGTTTTGAGAGTTCCTGAAAATGTGAATGTTGAGAATTTGAGTATTTTGAATTCTCTTAAGATTATAAGCAATTAGCATTTAGCTGTTAGCCATTAGCCCGTTCAAACGGGGGCGTTGTAACCGAGTTTGCTTCGCAAACATCGCAGGGGGTGTCCCCCGCTAGAAGGGGTAGCGGAAGACCGCAGCGCGGGCTGGAGCGAGGGGGAGACTTCCCCCTCCTAGCTAACTGCTAATAGCTAATAGCTAAAAGCTTAATAAAGACAAAGGAGTCGATGTATGGCAAGAGTGTACAATTTTAGTGCGGGACCTAGCTGCCTGCCAGAAGAGGTTTTGAATGCTTGTGCAGCTGAAATGATGGATTACAATGGAACAGGCCAGTCGGTAATGGAAATGAGCCACCGTTCTAAGGCTTATGAGCCAATCATTCAGGACGCTGAGGCTATGGTTCGCAAGTTGATGAAGGTGCCTGATAACTACAAGGTACTTTTTGTTCAGGGCGGTGGTTCTACTCAGTTTGCTATGGTTGCAGAAAACCTTGGTATTCACACTGGAAAGGCTGCCTACATCGAAACTGGTGTCTGGGCAAAAAAGGCTGCTGCCGAAGCTAAAAAGCTTGGCGTTGAAGTTGATATTATTGCAAGCAGCAAAGACAAGAATTATTCTTACATTCCAAAGGTTGAAAAGATTGAAGGCGACTATGATTACGCTTATATCTGCTTCAATAACACAATTATGGGAACTCACTATGAGTACATTCCAGATTGCGGAAACATCCCATTGGTAGCTGATATTTCTTCTTGCGTTTTGAGTGAGCCTTTGGACGTTAGCAAGTTCGGTTTGCTTTTTGCTGGTGCTCAGAAGAACCTTGCTCCTGCAGGTGTTACTCTTGTAATCATCCGCGAAGATTTGATTTGTGAGCCTGAGGCTTGCCGCGCTGGTACTCCTACTATGCTCTGCTACAAAACTCATGCTGATAACGATTCTATGTACAATACTCCTCCATGCTACACTATCTATGTGCTTGGAAAAGTTCTTCACTGGATTGAAGCAAACGGTGGAGCTGAAGGTATGCTCAAGCGCAACAAGGAAAAGGCTGATTACCTTTACAACTACCTCGATAACAACGAAGGCAACTTCTATCACGCAACAACTGAGGTTGGAAGCCGCTCTTTGATGAACGTTCCATTCCTTACAAAGTACAGTGACCACGCCGCAGACGACGAAGCCGCTGCCGCAAAAGAAAAGGAAATCAACGACAAGTTCGTAAAGGCCGCTGCTGCTGCAGGACTTGTAAACCTCAAGGGCCACAGACTTGTTGGTGGTATGCGCGCATCTATCTACAATGCTATGACTCTCGACGGAGTTAAGGCTCTCGTTGAGTTCATGAAGAAATTTGCTGCTGAAAACTAGCTGCAAGCAATTAGCTATTAGCAGTTAGCAATTATAAAGCTAAAAGCTAACCGCTAACAGCTAATAGCTAATCAATAAATTATGGAGAAATAAATCATGTCATTCAAAATTCAGACATTAAACAAAATTGCGAGCGTTGGTCTTAACCAGCTCGACCGTGATAATTATGAAATCGCATCTGAAATCAATAATCCGGATGCTATTCTTGTACGTTCTGCAGAAATGCACGACATGCAGCTTTCTGACAATGTAAAGGCTGTAGCACGTGCCGGTGCCGGAACTAACAATATTCCAATTCCAGAGCTCACAGAAAAGGGCGTCGTTGTATTCAACACTCCTGGTGCTAACGCTAACGCTGTAAAGGAATTGGTTTTGCTGGCCCTGCTTCTTTCTAGCCGCCCTGTAATCGAAGCTAACAAATGGGCAAACGGCCTTGCAGGAAAGGGGGACGAAATCCCTGCTCTCGCAGAAAAAGGAAAGAGCCAGTTTGTTGGTCCTGAACTGATGGGAAAAACTCTCGGCGTAATCGGTCTTGGTGCTATTGGTGCTATGGTTGCTAACCTCGCCCTCCACTTTGGTATGGATGTTTGGGGCTACGACCCATTCCTTTCTGTAAACGCTGCTTTGAAGCTGGACAAGAAAGTAAAGATTGCTGAGACTTTGGACAGCCTCTATGCTAAGTGTGATTACATCACAATCCATGTTCCACAGACAAACGACACAAAGGGAATGATTAATGCTTCTTCTATCAAGAACATGAAGGACGGAGTTCGCATTATCAACATTGCCCGCGGTGGTCTTGTAAACAACGCTGATATTCTTGCTGCCCTCGACTCAGGAAAAGTAAGCTGTCTCATCACAGACTTTGCTGCAGAAGAGCTTTTGAATCATCCAAAGGTTGTTTGTATGCCTCACCTTGGAGCTTCAACTCCGGAAGCAGAAGACAACTGTGCTATTATGGCATCTGCTCAGCTAAAAGACTTCCTCGAGCACGGAAATATCGTAAACTCTGTAAACTTCCCAAAAACAGTTACAGACAACCCTATTCCAGCCGGCGGAACTCGTCTTTGCATCAGCCACAAAAACATTCCTGATACAATCTCTAAGTTCACAACAATCCTCGGTGAAGCAAAGCTCAACATCAGCTCCTTCATCAACCAGGCTCGCGGCGATGTAGCATACAACATCATCGACGTAGACGGCGTTGTAACCGACGACATCATCGCAAAGCTTGCAGCTTGTGACACTGTAAACAGAGTTCGTCCTATTTTCGGATAAAAGATTCCCGGGTCAAGCCCGGGAATGACAGGTCAACAAAAAGTCATATAAAACCTGAACAGCAGAGTCACACGGCTCTGCTGTTTTTTTTGCTAGTGTACACTAGCAAAAGGACTTGAAAAAGTCCTTTTGGCGAAGTCTTACAAAGTTCGACTTCGCCAAAAGTTCTAAAATTCAACCATTGGAGGTTTGTATGAAAATTAGAAAAAACTTAAAAACTTTTCTTGGTATTATGGCTATGTTAGCTATAAACCTTACAATTATCAGCTGTAATAATAGCTCAGGTGGAACTATAGTATCAGTAGGTTCATTTGGATTCTATAATGTAGATATCACTGCCTCAAAGGACACAATTGATGATGGTGAAGAACTCACTCTCACAACTACAGTAAAATACAAAGAAACAATAGGCACAGAGTCAAAGGAAACTACAGTTGATCCAAGTGAACTCCTTTTTTCATGGGGACCGACAGAAGCAGATGCAACCTCATGGGTATATATTAAATCTATAGATGAAAAGAATAATACATTCACATTTAAGGGAAAAAATGAAAGTGGTAAAAGTCAGAACGTAACTATCTACTGTACAGTAACAAAAAAAGATGGGTCAAAAGTTGGCTCATGCCCAAAAAGAATTCTTGTGAAATCTAAATAGAATCTTTTAAATCATTTTTTTAGCAGAGTCACGCGGCTCTGCTATTTTTTTATTAAATTGATAATTACATCAACCGAACATCGAAAGAAAAATCATGAACTTCGTTGATAAAAACTTTTTTGAAATCTTCATGCAGGGGATTCAAAATCAAATTACATTCATGCTCATATTCATAAGGAAGGATAACGGAAGGAACTTTAAGCATGAGGCCAGACTTTTCTTTGAGCCACTTTGTACCGTATTCAATTTCTGTAGTATCAGAAGGAAGCTTTAAGATTTTCATTGAAAGAAAAGAATCCGGAACATATATGGAAGCATAAGCCATATTTACTGGTGACATTGATTTGTCTGTATGAACAAGGATTTCCAGAGCGGCAAGAGACAAGGAAGATGAGGTGTATAAAGCAGGATAGCCTTTTTCATTCCAGCGTCCGCCAAAAAGTTCTGCACCTCGTCCTGACAAATCTTCTATACGTTCTTTGCGTGCAATTCTGAATACAACCATTTCAGTCCCTTTGAAAAATCAGAATTACGAGAACGATACAACCAGGGATACTGTTTGCATAAACAGACATACCCCAGGCCTGGATAACACAGACAATGATTGTT
>CAKUWD010000171.1 GCA_934699065.1 uncultured Treponema sp. | reverse complement strand
TGGTTATTGCCGAAACATCTTTCCTGATTATTTTTCTTGACAGGAGACACAACATAATAGGACTTGGGAGCGAGGGGCGGGGCTCCGCCCCACATAATCATTTTTTTTCACCAAAAACTTCCTAAAATCGCACAGTTTGCACCATATTATATATGGGGGTTTTATGAAAAATATGACGGGAAGTTTTGATATTCTGAGAAGTCTGAGAGGATTCCTGTTGTTTTTAGCCGTGACGAAGTGGTTCGGGTTATTGAAAATCTTTATGGGCAAAAGAAGCTGATTGCAAAAGTTTTATATGGGACGGGAATGCGATTAAACGAGGCTCTAAGCCTACGTGTGCTGGATTTAGATTTTGACCAGAATGAAATAATTGTGCGCCACGGAAAAGGCGACAAAGACCGGCATGTTATGATTCCACAAAAGCTTGTGCCTGAGCTCAAAGAGCATATAGAAAAAGTGCGTTCTCTTCACAAAAAGGATCTCGCCGACGGCTGGGGCTCTGTTGCAATGCCAGGTGCTCTTGCCGGAAAATTTCCCGCCGGCTCCAGAGAGTTCAAATGGCAATGGCTCTTCCCCCAGAAAAACCGCTGGAAAAATTCTGAAACCGGCGAGGAAGGCCGCTGGCACCTGGACGAAAGCCTGATGCAGAGGGCTGTCAAACAGGCAATTTTAGAGGCAGGAATTAACAAGAATGAGAGCTGTCATACTTTTCGGCACTCGTTTGCAACACATCTGTTAGAAATCGGGTATGACATAAGGACTATACAAGAGCTTCTTGGGCATAGTGACGTAAGTACGACGATGATTTATACACATGTTTTGAATAGAGGAGCTGGAGGGGTGGTTAGTCCTTTGGATAGGTTGTGAAATCTTTTGGTTTATACCTATCCGTATAAACTCCTACCTTTTTCACATATCTTGTTGTACAATGGAGATATAAAGTATCCAGAACCCCGAATTTATACTGACACTCTCGCGCAGTAGAAAAATTCTATGGTGGATATGGATAATATTTGTTATAACGACAGTCTATTGGACTGCCCTTTTTTAAGAAAAAAAGTAAGGCGTTGGTTCATGTAAAAAACTTTCGCACGTGCATTCGCACTGTCTCAAGCTTTTTGCATGAAGAATTATAATTTTAAGAATTTTATTTTTCGTGAACTTAAAAAAAGTATTGAAGTCTACGAGAAAATAAAAAATATTTTTACAGTTAGTTATCTTTATTTACGCGCCCTCCAGCGCTAAAAGTTAGCTAGGTGTTATAACAAATTTTCAAAGCCGACAGGCAGTCAAGCTGCCTGCGGTTTTAAATATTGTTAGGCGGACAGCCCACTGGGCTGCTTGGAGGATAAAATTGATTATTTTTAAGGAAAATAAAAAATATTGTGAGGCAGAAATTTCTCTTGAAAAAGATTTAGAAAATGATGTTGTAAAGAATTCAAAATTGTTTTTTGGGAAAGATTCAATTTATATAGATGCAAAGAAAAAATTAGATTCAAAAAATCTCGGTGGTGTAATTCCAGATGGATTCTTATTTAATTTTGCGGACAAAGAAAATCCTGAGTTTTATATTGTAGAAGTTGAACTCTCAAAACATGATTTTTATGGACATATTTTTCCTCAATTTACAAAATTCTTTGGTTTCTTTAAGGTTTCAAAAACTAAAGAAGATTTAGCAGATAAGCTTTATAATATTATTACTAATGATTCGATCTTGAAAAAAGAATTTAAAAAATTTTTAGGCGAAAATGAAATCTATAAATTTATAAAAGATTTACTTGATGAGAGTCAAAATATTTTATTAGTAATAGATGGAGAAAAAAATGAACTTCCAGATGTAATGGAAACATATACAGATACATGGGGACAATTCGTAAAAATTATTATTTTACAGAAATTTGTTAATGACAATGAAGTTATTTATTCTATGAATCCAGAATTTGAAAATATTGATTATTCATATATAAATAAAGAAGATGAAAAAAATCCTCTTAATACGGTTTATACAGAAGAAGGATTAATTGGGAAAATTAATGAAGATATCAAAAAGATTTATTTTGAAATAAAAAACAATCTTCTTGAATATCGAGATTCAATTATTTTTAATCCAAAGAAATATTACATTTCAATTATAAACGAAAAAAATATTGCTTTTTTTACATTTAATAAATCAAAAATACATTTAATCATAAAGATGGATGAAAACTTAGTAAAAGGAAAAATAATAAATCATGAAGTAAAACATTTATCAGAAAGTGTTCAGAAATTCTGGAATGGTACAAGTTGTGAAATTGAAATAACAAACAATAATAATTTAGAAGAAATAATCAATCTTTTAAAAGAATTGATTTCTTCAGCAGCAAATTAAATCGCCTAACAAAGGTTCGTAGCCGACACCCAGTCAAGCCGCCTGCGGTTTAAAATATTGTTATATGTGGACGCCCGCACTGGGGCGCTTAGGAGAAAAAAAATGAAAAGAAAAGTATTGGTATTTGCATTATGTTTCTTTGGAATAATTAATCTTTATGGAAAAGATTATAAAACAGAAGCAACTGAATTATTACAAAATGGAAATTTTGAACAATGTATTACTCTTTTAGAAGAATGGGAAAAAGCAGATCCAAAAAATCTTGAAATTAATATTTATTATTTCAATTATTACATGCACAGGAATGCTCAGCATTTCCCAACCATGGGGAAAATGAAAGATGGTCGGTATGGAATGTACGACAGAGTTGAGTATAACTTAGATGATGTTAAAACAGCTGTATCATACTTTGATAAAATATTAAAGAAACAACCAAACAGATTAGATGTTAGATCAAGCAAATGTACAGCATATATATATTCAGAACAATATGAAATGGCATGTAATACACTTATAGGAATTATTGAATTATCTAAGAAAAATAAAAACAACTGGACATGGTCTGAAAATAAGACACCAAAGGAAAATGGATTACAAAAAGATGGAGAAGATCTTCTGTTCTCAGTAATAAATGAATGTTTTGGTGGAATCTATTATCCATTCGAAAATAATAAAGATTATATAAGAAAAATAATAGAAAAAGAATTGGATTTATATCCAGATAATACCTGGGGACTAAATCATGCTGCAACTTATTATCGTGAAATAGGAAATCATAAAAAAAGTATAGAAGTATTAAAACATGCAGTAGAACTAGACGCAAACGATTATGTTGTTGTTGGAAATCTAGGCTATGCATATGAATTGGATGAAGATTATTTAAATGCAAAAAAATGGTATGAATATATGCTAAAAATGGATAATCCAGATGCTGTTCAATATGGTAAACAAGGATTGGAATATATAAAAGGTAAATATTAACACATAACAAAGGTTCGTAGCCGACAGCGGGTCAAGCCCGCTGCGGTACAACCAGTTGTTATACGGACACCCGTACTGGGGTGCTTTAGGATGAGAAAAATGAATAAAAAAATAATTCTTATTGACTATGAAAATATTCAAAAAGTAGAAGAACTAGAAAGAATAAGAGATTTTGATATAAAAATAATAGTAGGAAATTCTCAAAATAAAATTCCTTTCGAATTAGTAAAGAAACTTCAGAAATTTGGAGAGTCTGTTTCTTGGATACAAGTACCTGGTCAAGGAAGTAATGCTCTCGATTTTTTTATTGCATATTATTTAGGGAAATATATTGAAAGTAAGAGATATGAGGAGTATTTTATTCTTTCAAAAGATAGTGGATACAAGCCTCTGGTAGAATATTTAAAATCAAACAAAATAAAAATTGAATTAATTGTTGCTATAAAACAATTATTGCCAACATCTGCTGAGAATTTAAATATTGATGCTTTTATTGAAAATTTAAAAAAACTTCCTTCTAATAAGCGTCCGAAAAAAAAGGAAACATTAATTACTAACTTAAAAAATGCATTCCGCTCTAAATCAGAAAATGAAATTTTAGGCGGTATTGATGAAATGTTTATAAGAAATATTTTAACTGAGGAAAATGGTAAATTAAAGTATAACTTATAATATTCATACTACAGGAACATTTTTTCATTGGTTCAAGCCCGATGAAAAAATTGAATCATATAACTTTAGGGCAAGGCGAAGAAGTGGTTGTAGTTAAACTTACTTTTAAGAGTAAATACCTTGTTCCAAAAGTAAGAAATAAAAGGAATATTTTTTAATCGAGTCGCGCTCGATTAAAAAATGAATTGAACTTTAGAGCGAAGCAAAGTAGCGGTAGTACGCGGCTTTGTGCCGCTTAGAAAAGTGAATTTGAAAAATAAACATTTCTTCTATAAAATGATAAATATTTCTATAGAATAAGAAAATAAGGATGTTTATAAGATATATTTTCGTATAAAAAAGGTTCGTAGCCGACAGGCAGTCAGGCTGCCTGCGGTACAACCAGTTGTTATGACGACAGGCACACTGGCCTGCCCTTTTTTTGAGGAAGAAAATGACAACAATATATTTTGTAAGACATTGCAAACCAGATGCACAAATTCAGGATGACAGAAACAGACCTTTAACCGATGAAGGTTTGGCTGATTCACAACAGGTTCTTGAAATATTAAAAGATAAAAATATTGATATATTCATTTCCAGTCCGTACAAAAGAAGTTACGATTCAATAAAAAAGGCTGCCGATTATTATGGGAAAAATATTATTACTGATGAAAGACTTCGCGAACGAAAAGCCGGGAAAAACAGTAATAATCATGAAATGTTTAAAAAACGCTGGTCAGATTTGAGTTTTGCAGAAGAAGATGGAGAATCCATTGGTTCAGTGCAAAAAAGAAATATTGAAGCTTTAAATGAAATCCTTGAACAATATTCTGATAAAACTATTGTAATCGGAACTCACGGAACAGCATTAAGCAGTATTTTCAATTATTATGACTCCAGTTTTAATGGAGATAGTTTTATGAAAATTATAGATTTAATGCCCTATATAGTAAAAATGGATTTTGAAGGAAAAATAAATATTTCAAAAGAAGAAGTATTTTCTATCTGGAAAGAATATAAAGAATAAAAAAGGGAATATTTTAGAAAGCAAGTCAAGCTTGCTTTCTAAAATTAAATTGAACTTTAGGGTCTACGCGAAGAAGCGATAGTACGCGGCTTTACGCCGCTTAGGAAAAGTATAATAATAGAGGCATACGCTTCTAATGTTTGTACAGAATCTTCTTAAAGAAAAAAATGATTTAAGGTATATAATTCTGTATAAGATATATAATTTGTCATAACAAAGGTTCGTAGCCGACAGCGGGTCAAGCCCGCTGCGGTACAACCAGTTGTTAGGTTGATGGCGCACTGCGCCACTTTCGTATTAAAAAAAGGAGTTTTTTGTGAGTAAAATAAACAGAATTGAAACTGATGATTTTTGGGCGGATTCAACTATCATTGAAGCTGGTAATTTTGTATATACAAGTTACTGTATGAAAAATGAAGGAGAACCTATTGAAAATCAAATAAACGGGGCAATTGATGTCCTTGAAGAAAGGCTCAAAAAAGTCGGTTTAACTTTAGAATCAGTTGTACAGATGGATTGCCTTTTTGCAAACATAGCTGATTTGAATGCTTTGCCAGGAGTTTTAAAGAATCGCTTCAAAGGAAAATACCCTGCAAGAAAGGCTTACGAAACAAAATTTATACGAGAAGGAATAAAGTTCCAGATTGATGCAGTTGCATTTAAGGAATAATCAGATGTCGGCGGGTCAAGCCCGCCAATTTTTGTGTTGACAAATATTCACTTTAGTTCATATAATTGTTTTATGTGGAATGTTGATTCATCCGATGAATATGATGCCTGGTTTCTGACCTTGGACGGAGAAAGTAAAGAAGCTGTATTACAGAGAGTTCTTCTACTCCGGGAGTACGGTCCCCAACTTCCCCGTCCATATTCAGATACTCTTCATGGTTCTAAAAAATACACGAACCTGAAAGAATTAAGAAATCAGACACAACAACATGTACTGAGAGTTTCCTATTATTTTGACGCCAAAAGAAATGCTTTTCTGCTTACCGGCGGAGATAAGAAGGGAAAAAATCAGAAGAAATTTTACAAAGATTTAATTGCTGAATCTGAAGTAATCATAGAGAAACATGAAAAGGAGTTGAAAAATGAAAGACGCAATCAAAATGATGGAAAATAATATGTCTCCAGAAGCAGTTAGACGAGCTCATATAAAAGCCGAGCAGGATATTATGTCTATCCGCCTTGCTCAGCTCCGTGAAGAAATGAATATTAAACAATCTGAAATGGAAAACTTCACTCAGTCATCAGTTTCAAAAATAGAAAAAAGAAAGGATATGAAAATATCTACTTTAATAGATTATCTCGACAGTCTTGGAATGGGCTTGGAAATAATTACATACCCGAAACTTGCTGTTTCAAAGAAACAGGAAAAAGT
>CAKUWD010000170.1 GCA_934699065.1 uncultured Treponema sp. | reverse complement strand
ACGGGAAGGTGGAAATGCCATTGTTACAAGCGGCTTTGTAATTGGAGCTTTGAAGAAGTGGCCGGAGCAGCTTGGTCAACTAACGGGCGTTAGTTATAGAGATAGAGTTCTTACTGCCGATGAGTTTCAGTGTATGTCTGATATACAGATAAGAAACGAATTTGTGAAATCTACTGAGCCGATTACTTTCCCGTTGATTGAACATCGTAATAATGCAAGCTGGTCAAAGATGAATGCCGGTCATGGTGAGTATCATGAAAGTATTTTGTGCTATGATACTTATGGTAAGGGCAGATTAACAATTTTGAATGTGCCAGATATGCCTTCAAAATTATATGAGTTGCCACAGAAAGTTCTTGATGTTATCCGCCAAGAGCTGGACACAACAGGTATTAGACTTGATGGAGTAAACGGGGTTTCTCTTTTTGCTTATGATAATAAAACCTTTGGTTTGTACTGCTATACATGGGATGGTTGTGCTCCTCAGGAATTTGATATCCACATAAAAGGAGATGTAAAAGAGCTTCGGCGACTCGGTGATGGTCAAAGACAGATGCCATGGGAAAGATTCTCGCTTGAACCTGTATGTGTCAGAAAGATTAATCCGCATTCAGAAGAAAAAGAAACTCTGTTTCATGTACGACTTCAGCCTGGAGACTTTATCTTCTTTGAGATAAAGTAAGCAGGCGTTGTAATCGATTTTGCTTCGCAAACATCGCAGGGCGGCGGTTGAGCCCGCAGGAAGGGTAGCGAGCAACAGCGTGCGCGCGTAGGGAGGGGCGCCTCCCTCACAATGACCAATTTCAGATTTTATGGTACAATCGTCTCATGAAGAAAACAAATGCAATGCGCATCCTTGATGGACTTGGAATCTCTTACGAAACTGCCGAATACGAAGACGACGGCGAGCACGAGCTTGCAAAAGGAGCTGCTCTCCGCTTGTCCGAAAAACTCGGCGTTGCTCCGGAAACAGTTTTTAAGACAATCGTAATGCGCACAGAAAGTAAAGAAATCTGTGTATTCTGCCAGAGTGCAGAATCTGAAATAAATTTGAAGAAGGCCCGCCAGGCTGCAGGCTGCAAGGAAATCGGCCCGGTTCGCCCGGAAGAACTTCTTGGGGTGACAGGTTATATACGCGGCGGCTGCACTCCAATCGGCATGAAGAAAAAGTTCCGCACCTTTATCGACGAAACTGTTATTTTGCACGACCAGGTTTGCATAAGCGGTGGTCAGCGTGGTGTGCAAATCAAAATTGCACCAAACGATCTCATTAAAGCTACCGACGCAACTGTGGTTGATCTGGAACTCTAGGACAGGGAGACGGCTTGCCTCATGCCCGACCGAACCTATATCGCAATCGACTTAAAATCTTTTTATGCCTCTGTGGAATGCCGGGAACGGTTGCTTGACCCGCTTACGACTAAGCTTGTTGTGGCGGACAAGAGCCGTACCAGTAAAACTATCTGTCTTGCGGTGACGCCTGCTCTTAAGGCTTACGGGCTCAGCGGGAGGTCGCGGCTTTTTGAAGTTGAGGCGAAGGCCCGCGAAATCAAAAGGCAGACCGGAAAGGAGCTGGACTACATTGTGGCGCCTCCCCGCATGGCTCTTTACATACAGTATTCTACCCGAATCTACAATGTTTATCTCCGCTATTTTTCTCCTGAGGATATTCACGTTTATTCTATTGATGAAGTTTTTATTGATGCGACAAGTTATCTGCCATTTTATAAGCTGAGTGCCCACGAGCTTGCGGTAAAAGTAATCCGCGAGGTGCTGCACGAAACTGGAATTACTGCTACAGCCGGAATTGCTCCCAACCTCTTTTTGTGCAAGGCGGCCATGGATATTGTTGCTAAGCATATTCCTGCAGATGAAGATGGAGTTCGTATTGCTGAGCTTGATGTTGCGGGATATCGCCGCCAGCTCTGGAATCACCAGCCGCTGACTGACTTCTGGCGTGTGGGACGGGCAACGGCTCGCAGGCTCGACAAATATTTTATCCGTACTATGGGAGATATAGCTCGCACCTCGCTGGATAATCCAGACCTTCTTTTTAAGGAGTTTGGAATTGATGCAGAGATTTTGATTGATCATGCCTGGGGCCTTGAACCGGTTGGAATGAAGGATATTAAGAATTACAAGTCTGAAGCAAAAAGTCTTGGAAGCGGCCAGGTGCTTCATGAGCCTTATAGTTTTGAAAAAGCAAAAATAATTGTGAGGGAAATGGCGGAGCTTCTGGCTCTCGACCTTTTTAAGAAGAATCTTGTTGCTGAGTCGGTTACACTTCAGGTTGGTTATGATGTAGAGAGTCTTAATCTTAAGGATTTTGATGGCGAAGTGGTGCGCGACTTTTACGGCCGCGAGGTTCCAAAGCCTGCCCACGGAAGTGCCTCGCTTGGGAGTGAAACGAATTCTTCGAAGGTGGTGGTGGATGCCTTTGTTGGACTTTTCGAAAAAATCACAAATCCAGCCTGGCTGGTGCGTCGTATAAATATCACTGCAAATAATACAAAGCCTGAGAGCCAGAGGCAGCCGGGACTTTTTGATGAAGTTGTTGAAAAAGAAGGCGGTCTGAATCAGGAGAAGGAAAATAACCTGCAGAAGGCCCGTCTGGAAATCATGCGTAAGTACGGTAAAAACGCAATCTTAAAAGGGATGGACCTGGAAGATGGCGCCACAACAATAGACCGCAATTCTCAGATAGGAGGACACAAGGCGTGAAAGACGACAAACGTCATGCTGAACTTGTTTCAGCATCTATGAATGAGATCCCGAATCATAGGGAGCGACGGCTGGAAGCCGGGAAACTGCTCCAGTGGAGCAGTTTGAGCGAGTCTCCGAGCAGCTTTGCTGCGAAGGGAAGGGATGACAGTGCCTCGTCTCTGGAAGACAGTGATTCTAAATATTCCGACATCCTCGACTACGACTGGAATTACGATTCACTTCCCAACCGCATGCCGCTTTCGCAAAGGGCAAAAATCTTCCTGCCCTTTGCGGCCCTTACAGGCTTTGACGAAGCAATCCAAAAAACAATAGATCAGGAAATTGCGGAACTGGGGGAGTAATTTTCACCCTTGGATTTTTATACTTTACCCCTTTAAATCTGCAACTTACCCAAAAGGCACTTGCGCGCTAAGAACTTTGCCCTTATGATGCAAATGTAACTTGAAAAGCAGGTCTTTTGGAGGCTAATATGAATAAGACAAAGAACAAATCGGCAGGTAAGGCAAAAGGAGGCGCTATGGTCGGCAGAATTATTTGGGAGGTTGTAAAATTTTGTATTACAGCTTTTGTAATCACTAATATCGTAAATATCATTTTGATGGGACCTTTGCTGCCCCGCTTTGGACGCCATGCTAAGGGCGGAAAATATTTTGTGAGCCCGACAGCCCAGACAGTAAGGACTCCAGCCGGCTCATATTTTGAATTTCAGCAGGGCGGCGGTTGTGCAGGTTTTTCATCAGCCTTTGTGCTTCGTCATAGTGGAGTGCAGATTGGCGGCGAAGAAGCCTTTAAGGAAGTTCCTTTTCAGATGAAGGGTGGTATTGCTTTTCCAAAAGGAATCACGGGCTTTTTCAAAAAGCGTGGAATTAAAATGACAGCGTGTACAGGAAATTTTGCTGCCCTGCAGAATGAACTTGAAAAGGGCAGACCAGTAATTGTTGTAATCCGTTCTTTTGTTGATAAAAACTATCTTCATTTTGCAACTGTTACAGGCTACGATGAAGAAAAAGTTTATCTTGCAGATTCAATTCAGAGCTGGGTAAATGTTGATAAGGATGGAAATGCTATTGAGCCAGCCCTCGACACAGCACCGACCAGCGATGAATCAGTTTATTACAATAGAACAATTCCTGTGGAAGAGTTCAAAAAACTCTGGAACACTTCGATGCTGAAAATGCCTTTATACAGAAATATGTTCTATGTAATGAAATAAAGAGGAAATGAAAAATGGAAAATAAAAAAGAAATCAAAGATATCAGAATCGGCTATCCGGACTGCTGTTTTATGGCGGACGATAAATGGTTTCGCTACAGAACCGGCGCTATCATAATTGAAGACGGCAGCTTTCTTGTTGTAAAAAGTGAAAGTTCAAAATATTTTTACACGGTTGGCGGCGGCGTGCACATGAATGAAAAATCAGAAGAATGCATTGTTCGCGAAGTAAAAGAAGAAACCGGAGTTGATTACGAGGTTGACCGTCTTGCTGTAATCTGCGAAAACTTTTTTAAAGAAAAAAATCTGGGCTATGACCCCCTCCACTGTCATGTAATTGAGTTTTATTACCTTATGAAAAGCCGGGGCAAAAAGGATGCAAAGTGTAGCAGTATCGGCTGGGATAATGCCAAAGAATCCATTCACTGGATTCCCCTGGACCAGCTGCCGGAGACTGATGTAAGACCTGAGTTCTTGCGCACCTGCATGAAAGAGATTTTAGACAACAATGGCGTGCTTCACATTGTAAATGATGAAAGATAATTAAATGGGCTTTTTTGTCAGATACATAACATAAGTGTCATTAAAAGTTATTTTGTTACCATGGGCTAAAACCTCATTTCGGAGGCCTTCAAAAAACTTAGTCTTGAAGGGCTCGGCAATTACCATGTGGTCGCAGTGGGTGCCGCTAAAGGCAACGTATTCGTCGGCAGTCATTTCGCGCTTGCCATAAAAGTCGCGTTCTTCAAAATCTACATAGCCGTAATTAGTGGCATTCTGGTAATGGAAGCTGCCATGAGTATATGGAGTTTCCGGCTTAAAATAGGCATCATAGATTTTTTGGATATCATCATGAAGGACCGGATTTGTGCTTTTATATTCAGATTTTGTGAGCAGCATTGCGAGTGTGCCGCCGGGTGCAAGAAGGTCGTAGGTTTTTGAAAAGGCGATGTCTTCGGGAATCCACTGAATTGTCGCAGCTGAATAGATGAGGTCGAATTTTTGCCCCTCAAAATCATGCGTGATAAAATCATTATTTACGATATTAAAGTTTTGGCGGTCGCCGAACTTTTCTTTCATTTTTGCATAAAGATGTTCACCAAGTTCGATTGCATTGTAGTCGCAGCCTGTGTTCAAAATTGGCTCGGTTGCCTGGCCTGTCCCCGGTCCAAGCTCCAGCACTTTTTTACCCGGACCAATTTTTGCGTAATCAATAAGATTGTCAAAAAGCTCCTGGCTGTAGCGTGGGCGAAACTTATCAAACTGCTCGGGGATTGTGTCAAAGATTTTTCTGAATTCCATTTTTTAATTCTCCTTTTATATTATATCATATAAAATTGATAAAATACCTACAAAACTAATATTTTCTGCATTTTTGTAGGTACATTTCTCAAATCACAAGACTATGAATACCTACAAAAACATCAATTATCATAATTTTGTAGGTTGCAACTAATACAAGCCAAGAGTGAAAGTACCTACAAAATATAAAGTTTCTTTGATTTTGTAGGTAGCCGCTGGGGGTAAGAATAAAGCTTCAACCTACAAAATAGTCATTTTAGTACTTTTTGTAGGTAATATTGGCAAAAACAAAATGATATGTATCCTACAAAATAAGGAATTTTACATATTTTGTAGGAATCCCGAAAAGAAAGATGCTACTCAGTTTTCCATATACTAGCCACTGAAAATCCTTTATACTGAAATAATGGAAGAAATCCCAAATTACAAAAATCGAAGCGTCGCAATTGTAATCCGCGACGGCAAAATCTTAATGGAAAGACTCTGCTACAAAGACGCAAACAACGGTAAAGAATTCTTTTCTGTACCAGGTGGCGGCATAGAAGAAGGTGAGACTCCCGAACAGGCGGCCCTGCGCGAGTTGAAAGAAGAGTGCGGCCTGGACGGCACAATTGTAAAACCACTTGCTGTAATCTACTCTCACGAAAGAAAAGAATATTCATTTGAAGTTGCAGTTCCAGAAGATCAGCAGGCAATTACAGGCTACGATCCCGAAGAAGCGGGCAGCGAAAACCCACCGCTCAGAGAAGTTGTCTGGAAAAGTCTGGACGAAATTAACGAAAAAGACAGGGCCTTCCTTTTTTCCTACGGGCTCATTCAGGTTCAGAATTTTTACCAGACAATTGTCGGCTGGGGTGATGAAATCTCTTATCCGGAGCAGGCAGAAAAATAATAACTTGCTTTTATACGCCAAATGGCGTTATAATAATAGACAAGTGGCTTATGCTGCGGAATTGATTTTATCTGGGGGTGCTTATGACAAAGACAAAACAATATACACCTGTTAATTGTCGCATGATGGCATTTAAAGGAATGCCGAAGAACGAGTACAACAGTTTTATTCATGTAATATTTAAATACACAGATAAAGATTTTGCAGGCATTGCAGGTACCAGTGCCAGAACACTTTCCAGACTCAAACCAGATCAGAATATTCCTCAACAGGCAGCGGAAGTAACAATTTCTCTTATGAGA
>CAKUWD010000169.1 GCA_934699065.1 uncultured Treponema sp. | reverse complement strand
TCACTGGTCTGGCGCAAACCGGCCGTATCAAACAAGCGCACAGGAATCCCGTTAATGCTCGCCCAGCTTTCCAACCATTTCTTGCAATGCCATATGTTCATTCCCACTCATACGCCCTTGTATTCTTGAATCAACATAAATATGTTGTTCAAGATCATAAAGGGCGTTTAAATGAATTAGGTTGTAAGGCTTCTGACCATTTGCCCCTGGAAAATAGGTATCTTCATCATCTGGATTAGTTGCGATTTGAATATCAGAACCATCTACTGCCAATAATCTTAATTGGCAAGATTGCTCGGTTATCTTTTCTGTGAACCCTGCCAATATATCCCTGAAGGCTTCCGGCTTGATTTTGCTCCGTTGTTGGACAAAAGCAGAGGCGGAGGGCATTTCAGGGTCATTATTAAAGATGTCAATCAACTCATTTGTAAGTCGCTTGCTACCCATTCCGATAATACTTTCCACGACTTTTTTAAAAGAGAGTTTTCGTTCTCGTGAAAAATCACGCCCTGGATTTGAACAATACTTATCAGAAGCATTTGCAACAGTTTCAATTTCCGACATTAATAGCTTTTTAATGTGTTTTGGTTTCATATAAGCACCTCCTTGCAATTAACTCTTGCTAATTACAAGGGCCGCTTTCGCTACCTCTCTATTCGATCAGTAGCGAAAGCGGCCGCACATTTTGTCGTTCGTGTCAAGTGTTAAAAAAAAGACCCCTATACCATTTCTGATATAGGAATCTATGTTTGTTATTTTAACTTAATGACATTGAGCCGTGTCTCGCCTGCATATGTACTTAATTGCTTTCAGCAATTGCAGGCTCGCACTGCGGGAGTTTCGCATAGCGAAACTCTATCTTGTTGAATCCTTGACAGGGAAGAAATCCTATGATATAACATACTACGTCAGACATACTATGACAGTCGTAGTATAGAAATCGGAATATGTTTTATTAATAGGAGAAAGAAAGATGAAGAAGATAATAGGCCGTGTCACAGGTGTTATTTTGGCAGGGATTGTCCTGTTTATTACTATATTTGCTGTTTATCAGCATTTGAATATGCATGGAGCTCTTAAGCAGCTTAGAACAGAAGGCTATGAAAATCGAGTTTCAGTGGGTGATTATTCGCTTAATGTGTATCAGTGTGGAAAAGAAAATGGTAATCATAGAATAGTTTGCTTATCGGGATTTATTGATGGTGAAGCTGTCATAGCCTGGCGAGAAATGACAAAAGAAATTGAAAAGAATAATGAATTGTATTTCATCGACAGGGCTGGATATGGCTTGAGTGACGACACTAAAAACGATATGACAGTTGAATATGTTGTTGAGGACTATCGCAAGGCTCTTAAAAATGCCGGCGTGAAGCCTCCATATGTTCTTATAGGCCATTCCTTAGGCGGTATATATTCTACTTATTGGGAAAGCAAATATCCTGATGAAATAGAAGGTGTCGCAATTTTTGATGGCGTACCAGTTTATCCGATTGAAGAGGACCAGTACAGTGCTTGGGACTTCTTCCCTGGTTGGATGCATACAGCTGGTAAATTTGGTCTAATCAACGCTCTGATTAAGCCTATCTGTAATGAGGATGATGACGACAGTACTTTTGCTATCTTGGATGAAAAGCATAGAGATATAGCCTGGAGAGTATTATCTAAGACTATGGGTTCAAATGCCTGTAACTCAGAAGAAAAGCTATTTGGAGACAACATTAGAAAGACTTGGGACACCTTAAAAACGAATGAAATACCTAAAGTATATGTTGCGGCCACAACATATGGAGTAGAAAGTGAAAATCCTGATATAAAAGCAACATATATGGAAAAGCTAGGAAATTGTCAGATGGTAGAGTGCCCTGGATGGCATGAAATATATCTGGATAAACCTGAGAAATGCTCAGATATCCTGGTTAATTTTATTAAGGAAATTAATTGATATAATCACCCTATATAATGATGTGAGTGTCAAAAGTAAATTTTGCTTAGCACAAGCTAAAGCCTGTGTACATACTAAAAACTTCTTTTTAGTCGGTTTTTAGTATGATTTTTTATATCAGTTGAGTGGAAACAAGAATGAAAAAGGCTAGCCGATAGAAAATCAATGTCATTAAGTTAAGATGACAGCTCAAAAGATCTCTATGTCAGAAATGACATAGGGGTCTTTTTTTCTTAAAAGGTATTGACAGATTATCGTAAATGTGTGGCCGCTTTCGCTACTGATGTTTTAAAGGTAGCGAAAGCGGCCCTTGTAATTAAGGAAAACTTGATTGCAAGGAGGTCACATATGAAACCAAAACACATTAAAAAGCTTTTATTATCTGAAATCACTACCACTACTCAAAACATGTTGGATTATGTTGTTAATCCCAAAGTAGATTTCACTAGGAATCGTAAGCTTCCATTCGAAAAAATAGTCAGAGCTATCATCGAGATGGAAAGCAAGAGTATAACCAATGAGATGATTGATATCTTCCATGATGTCAGTTCATTGCCATCTGCCTCGGCTTTTGTTCAGCAAAGACAAAAGATTAAGCCCGAATTTTTTAGAGACATCTTTAAAGGGTTTACAAATAAACTACAAAATCATTCGCATTCTGATTTAACTATTCTTGCAGTTGATGGTTCTGATATTCAAATTCCAACTAATTCTGAAGATAAAAAATCTTATTATCCCAGTGTTAATGGACAAAAGCCCTACAATTTGTTGCATTTAAATGCACTCTATAATCTAGAAAATCATTTATATACTGATGTAGTACTTCAAGGAAAGCATGATGCAAATGAGCACTCTGCATTGCAAGAGATGGTAGATAGATCGCCTATTCCCAAAGCATTAGTAATTGCTGATAGAGGATACGAATCTTATCACAGTATGGCACATATCCAAGAAAAAGGTTGGTATTATCTCATAAGGATTAAGGATGGTACACGAGGAATTAAGAATGGATTAGACCTACCTGATGAAGAAGAATTTGATGTAAATATTGATTTAAAACTTACGCGTAAACAAACAAAGGAAATGAAGGAATTATTTTTGAAGGACAAGAATCACTACAAATTGATTGCACATTCACATCCGTTTGATTATCTCCCAACAAAGCTAAGAAAAAAGGATTCAGTAGCCTTTTATGAGCTTAAATTTAGAATCGTACGATTCAAGATTACTGAAGACACATATGAAACCGTAATTACTAACTTGGACGCTAAGGAATATACGCCAACAAATTTAAAAAAGTTATATGCAGCCAGATGGGGGATAGAAACTTCATTTAGAGATTTAAAATATACTATTGGAATGCTAGATTTTCATTCAAAAAAGGTGATGTGTATTCAGCAAGAAATATACGCACATCTGATAATGTATAACTTTGCGGAAATGATTACCTCGCACGTAGTCATTGAAAAAAAGCAAAGAAAATATACATACAAAGCGAACTTTACCGTTGCTGCTCATGTCTGCAGACTATTCTTGCGTGAAAAAACGACATCACCTAATTTAGAAACTATAATAGCTAGAAATATAATTCCAGTTAGACCTAATAGGCATCGTAAACGAATACTGACAGGAAAAGTATTTCATAGTTTCTTATATAGAGTAGCATAAATAATCAAAATAAAACATGATTAGTAGGTGGATTTTAGATCCGCCTGTTTGTTATGCCTAAAAAGGAAGAAACGGGAATGAAGGTTATCATCTTCATTCCCGTTTCTCTCATCCAAAGCATTATCCCAATGTTAACTTAATGACATTGCAAAGGGTGCTGGTTATTATCAGACTAATTCTTGTTTTCCAAATCTGCTTTTTTTAATTCATCCGTAATCAATGTTTGTAATTCTTTCTTTGGAACAAAGAGTTCATAATCACTTACAGCAATAGGTTTGTTTACATCTTGTAAAGCCAACTCTACATCAAGATGATCTTTTTCTGCACATAGAATTATTCCTATGGATTGGTTTTCAGTTTCTTCTTTCTCAAGTTTATCAAGAAGTGATAAGTACATATTCATTTTTCCAACATATTCACTTTTGAACTCACCGATTTTCAAATCGATTGCAACAAGACAATTCAATTTACGGTTAGAGAAAAGCATATCAACAAAATATTCTTTTCCATTGTATTCAAGCCTATATTGATTTCCTATAAATGCAAAACCTTTTCCAAGTTCAAGCATAAATATTTTGATTTTTTCAATTAACCTCTTTTCAAGTTCTAATTCTAAAACAGGTTTAGTAAGTCCTAAGAATCCAAGATTGTATGAATCTTTTAATATCTCATTTGCACGATTTGCCTGTTCTGCTGGTAATGTTTCTCCAAAATTGTTATCACGAACCTCATTCTTATGAAGAGAGTAACAATCCATTTTTATTGCGTTTAAAAGTAAATCACGATTCCATGCATTCTTTACACTTTCTAATGCGTAATACATTACAGCATTATCATCTAACTCTTTATTTATGAGCTTGAGAATATGTCCCCATGGCAAAACTGCGACAGCCTGTCGCAGTTTTGGATTTGTCTCATAAAATCGTTCGTAAAATCTTTTCATATCCCATAATTGGCGAGGTGACATTCCCATATCTGGATAGCGATTCTTTAAATCGAAAGACAATCTTTCAACAATTCCACTGCCATGTTTACTTTCAATTTTTCTTTCATGAAGCAGTTTTCCAAGGTTCCAATAGGTCATATTTACAGTAGTGCAAATTTGTACAGCAATTGCATTTCTTCCACTTTCAATATGTGTAACAGCTATGTTTAATAAATCCGTATATTCACTTTCGTTTAAGGATGCTAATTCTTTATTCTGTTTTCCTTTAGCCATAATTGTCACCTCGTTTTCAGTTTAATTTATTGTATAGTATTTTATGAGTTTATTATACAAGAATGCGTAAGAATAACCTGTCTTTGAATGTTTTGTTTATTTTGCATTCTTGCCAATATTCATTACTATTAATCGTAATTTCTATGGCTTCAAAATAACGCCAAATAATGATGGTTTTATTTTGTTTGTTAGTTTCCAGTTTGATTTCCAAACTTACTGTAAAAACTGTATTTTCAATAATCCTGTCTTTTTCAGAATATTCAGTTTCGTCTATATTGAATGTAAATGAAGGCAGTTTGATGCAGTTCTCTTCGAGAGATTTGTTTTCAAATGGCTTTAGAATAATTCCGTCATTATGTTCCTTGTTGATTTTATCAATACATTCAGGAAGCTTCTGAATTAAGAGATATTCCAGTTCTTTATAAACAGGTTCAAAACTTTTCATAAACATTTTCTTCTATATAAATTGATTACAGACTGAATATCCTGTGTTAATTCAAATCCTGTTTCATCATCAAGATTTGTCTGCTTAATAAAGTCTTTCTTTTTTAGAAGGAAAAGTTTTACTATAACTTCTTTTAAGTCTGCCGGTAATGTTTCTTCTGTAAAACCTGCATTATAATTCAGAAAGACAACATGACCTTCAAGTTTTGGATCTATGAATAAAATAAGCTGTCCATCAATTACACAATTTGGAACACGTAGCTTTGTCGTCATGTCAATGATATTTATCATTTCAGAAATATTTTCGTGGTCTGTAAAAACCATATAGTCCTTTACTGTGTGTAATTCATTATAATTCTTATCATCAAGTGTGTAGCCTAAAAGCTTTTCAATGTAAGAAATTGTTGCTGCAAAGATTAAAGAGTCAGTTTCTATTTCCTCGGCTTTAAGTTCTAATATTTTCTGCAGTTCTTCAAATGTGAATGGTTTCATATTTCTCCGTCATCGGAAAAGCGGGGCAAAGGCTAGTATAACCTACGTTCAGTCAAATACAAGGCCAAGCCGCTTCGCGGTGTCGCTGCGCTCCAGCCTTGCATTTGCCTTCACTTCGGTTTGGGAATTTTCGCCCCCGCTTTCCAAAGCCAAATATTTGTATTTGCTTTGGATATTATTCTGTTGCTGTTTTGAGCAAGACCATATTCTTTTTAGGACGAGTTACAAGGAATCCGTCACGCTTGCGGAAGCGCATAAAGAGCTCTCCATATTCGAGTCCTTCTGTTGTTTCGTCGAAACGTTTGATTTCAATTCCTTTTCTGTTGCCGTGAATGATTCTTTTTGGATTCATAAAGATGGCAATCACGCTGTCTGCTTCGATGTCTGCAAGCTGTGGCATCAATCTTGATTCAACAACATCGTAGCCATCAATTCTTCCTGGCATTCCATCTCCTGGCTTTCTCCAGATTGGATTGTGGTTGTCATCCTGAATGTTTGCAATGTGATTGAGGAATGTTTCGTGAAGGAACCATTTACAATACTTTCTTTCTTCCGGTTCAACCTGAAGCTCTGCTTTGCGGAAGTCAAGGTATGTAAGCTTTGATTCGTCTGTGCTCTGGATGCGGCATCCTTCTGCGTGTTCCATATTCATTGCACCTGTGAAGGGGTCATCGTCTGCGATAAGACACTGACGGTCAAACTCCTG
>CAKUWD010000168.1 GCA_934699065.1 uncultured Treponema sp. | reverse complement strand
GAAATTACAGTTGAACTTTCATTGTAAAGAATTATAAACAAAAGCAAAAAAAGGAGTGTCATTTGACACTCCTCGACGCAGCTTTCTTTTACATCTGCTATGTCTACAAACTTTGGAACAAATTATCTTCCTGTTGAAGCTGAAGTTTATCTTTTAAATAGAAGCGGCAGAGACGAAACAGGATATTTTGCTCCACTGCAATAATTTAGAACTCTGCTTTAGCTCCAAGAGACAGACAGAGACTAAGTAAATCTGCAGAGTCTGATTTATGTGTAAAGCTTGCCCCGATTTCTCCGTTTATTGAAAAATGTTCCTGGAAGGTAATTTCTGCAAAATGTTTGTAGGTATATTTTTGAAGGCTTTCTTTATCAATTTGTGATAATTCAATATTTAATGTATCTTTACGCTTCATTGCGGTAACATTTCCTTTGAAGTGTGGAAGCAGAAAATCAACTAAAACATAGAATATACAATTGTTGCATGGACGTTCATATACAAGAAGTCCGTTTGTACTCCAGGAAAAACTGTTGTCAATTGAAAAATCTAGCGATGAGGTTATAGTTGTTTTTTCTTTTATAAGAAGCATCAGCTGAAGGTAGGCTGAGAACTGGTATCTGATGTCATCATAAAGAATTCCATTCTCATAAGGAAGTTTAATTATTCCTGTAAGAGTTGAGAAAAGTTCTTCCTGTTCAAACCAGCCGAAAATCTTTCCTTTACTGTGGGAACCAAAGTTGTTGATTGAGGTGTTAGTTACAACTGCCTTCATCTGGTATAAGTCTGATTTTTTGGAACTTTGATTTTTTATATCACGTATTAAAGTAAAAGAAACTGCAGATGGAAGATAAAGGTCTTTTAAGGAATTGGAAAGTTTTCTGTTGTATTTTAATTCATAAAAGGCTGAATAATCATTTGTTACAAGAGTGGCGAGATTTGTATCAAAAATTTCATAAAATGGAATCGATGTATAAAAATACTTGTGTTCTTTCTGTTGTCTTATAATTGTTTTGATGTCTTCTAAATAAGATCCATCTGTATAAATAAAATCTTGAGAACTAAGATTATTTGTTGCACTGCCGGTTCTTGAGATTTCAAAACTTAAAGCATTTCCATTAAGAGCAAAAGGAAGTGTCAGCGAAAATTTTTCTTTATCTGTAAAAAGAGAATTGTCAAGTTTTTTATAAGCTCCTGAAAGAATGTATTCAAGTTGAGGTTTGAATTCTGCCTGATAAACTGGTATAACACCAAAAATCTTTGCAGACATTTCTGAATCTCGACGCACAGCATCTTTCATTCCTGTTGAAAACTGAATGCCGCTTGTTTTTGCCCAGTTTGAAAAATAATCTGAAATATTATTCTGTTCTGAAAGACAGAAAGATTTATTTAGCTTTTGTGAAAGAGTGATATCTGAATTAAAACCAGCAGTATACTTTTCATTCTTCCAGGTAAAATCAAAATTAGTATTAGAATTTTGTCTTGCATGAAGCAGGGTGTCTGAAGTGTTTGTTTTATGACTTGTTTTTACAGGAATCCTAAGTTTTGATAAATCCAGGGAAAAATTATCTTCTTTTCTAATTTCACGGGAAGTAATATCAAAATAATATTTTTCTTCTGCAGATAAATAAGGAATTATTTCTGAGTCTGTTGAAAGCGTATGTCCTGCAGATTTGATTTTTTCTTTTTGTAATGAAAGATCAACTTTCGTTTTTATTCCGCTTATTGTTGCTGAAGTACCCGTATTACTATTTACAGAAAAATCCGGTGAAGAAAGTTTTCCTGAACTTTGGGTAGAATCTGCATAAATGAGAAAGTCTTTTAGAAGAACAAAGTTATTAACAGAAATCAAGTTTCCATCCTTGTGATATTTTACAGATGCATAATTCTGAATGTTACAATACACTTCTGATTCTGAATAAGTGAGTCTTCCGTTATAAAAATCACCCTGCCTGTATAAATCTTGATTTTCAGAAAGTTTTAAAATCAGTTTCTGTCTTGAAGGAATAATTTTGTCATTTATATAAAGAGTATATGTATAAGACGAAAGTTTTATTCCATCAATGAATACTTCTTTTGTTTTCAGATTAATTTTCAGATTGTGAAGTAAACCTGTTGATGAAGATACTATATTTTCAGGAAGCTTTTGAATTTCAAGCTGAAGTGCAGTATCACTTGAGGTAGAAGTTTGAGAATCTAAAATCAAGGTAAAAGGAAGATTTGCCGACGTAGAAAAATCCCAGGAAAGAGAATTATAGGAAGAAAAATCTGCTGGAGTAAAGTATTCTGTGCTGATAATATTTCCTTCGTCATTACTATCTGTAATAAAGCCTGAGTTTGAAAAAGAAGTATCTTTTTTCCACTTTATATGAACAGCGTATTTTTCCGCATCGTAGATCTCGGCTCTGCTTGTTACAAGATATTCTTCTGGGGCTTTCAAACTGGAAGCTTTAAGAACCGGCTCATAAGGCCCAAAATACAAAGTTCCAGAAATCTCCCCGTGCTGTCCTGATGTTAGTTGCGTCAAACTTGTGTCTTCAGATTTTTTTATAAGAAGCCTTATATCATTACCGGCAGTAAGCCTGCTTCTGTCCCAGTCTGATAACTCAATAGTTATCATCTGCCAGTTATTATTTGAAAGATCCAGTTTTTCACTTGTATTAAGTTTCCAGTGAGGATAGTTTTCAATTTCTATTGAGTCTGCTGTTTCTCCGGCTTTAATTCCTGCAATAAGATAAACGTCAAGGCAGGAATTCAGACTTTGCTGAGATTCAGATTCTAAATTATGGAAATCAGCTTTTACAGCTACAACAAGAGAACTGCTGTTCATTAAAAGATTTCCACCGGTAAGCTTAATGTCTGTTTGCGCCGGAAGGTTCTGACTTTCGTTTATGGAATTCCAGACTAAAGGGATACAAAAACCTGTTATGCCAGGATCGGCTTTTGCGTTTTTTCCGGCGAATGCTTCAAGATAAAAGGTCTTTGGAACATATATTTCCTGATTTAATACAACAAGACCCGACGCTGTGTTTTCCTTCTGAACCGAAAGTGCAGTTTTTTCCGTTAAGGTAAGTCCATCCCTGCTGTATTCAATTCCACTTGATAAAGCCACAAAACCATTTTTTATTCCGTCTGTTCCGTTTGCGATATAGTTTTTGTTGAAATTAAGCGGCCAGCGGCCGGTAAGAGCTATATCGCCTGTGAGCCAGGGAAGAAAGTTTGCTTTAAATCCAGCTCCGGCGGTTATTGCTCCTTGAGAGAAATCTTTACTGTCTTCCTGCCAGGTTATGGTAAGTTTGTCGGATTGTGAGACGGATTCTCCAAGTTTTACAATGCCTGTGCTATGGTTATAACTGCTTCCCTGCATAAGTATTCCATTCTTGTAAACAAGAACAGTTCCATCAGCTGCATCCTTTGAAATACGAATCTGATCCTGAGGGGTAAAGATTCTAGTAAGAAGACATATATTGCTTTCGTTTGAAAGATTAAGGTAGATTTCAGAAGCAAGTTCTGCAAAGGGATAAATGCTGTCTAAATCATCCTGATTAATAATTTGGACAAAAGAATGATTATCCTTAAAAAAATCTGTATAAAGAGAAGTGTAAGTCTCGTTTGTTGTAACTGCAGAAAACTGAGGGAGAGTTTTTTCTGATGTCTCAAAAATTACGGTTACTTCAGAATCTGCTGTGTCTTTTTCATTTCCAAGATCATAGTAGTTTGGACATAAAAATTGAGAAAAACCTGCCGGACTTTGAATGATTAATGCAGTTTCCCCATTGATCGATGTAAGTTGATTGTAAGCGTATTTTGAAAGATTATATTTTCCTCCGCCCAATTTTCTTTGAATCTTTCCGAGAAAAGTTGCTGGCTCTTCCCAGCGTCCTTCAGCCATAACAATTTCATTTGCCGAAGTCTTGGAGCGGAAGGTAACAATAATAGAAGGTATCTGCTGTGCCTTATCTGAGCCCAGATTTCCCTTATTTCCTCCTGCATCCGAAGAAAGAATAAGTCTTGCTGTATGTTGAATTACAGTATATTGATCAGAAGATAGCCTGTTATACTTCCTTTCATCTCCAGCAGTAAATTTTCCGCCGTTAGCTTCAACGTATACTGCTGAGATTTCCTGAAGAAGCTGAGACTTGCTTTCCGGGAAACGGAATTCTCTTCCATACAGAAATTCTGAAATATCTTTTTTATAATCATTTACGCTGTTCATTCCATAAAATACAGCTGAATGAACTTCTGTCATATCATAGCGAAGTAAAAAATCTGCCTGCCATAATTCTGAAGAAGGTTTTAAGGAAAGTGATAACCCCGGCGCCTGATTGTTTCCGCCGGAAAGTCCAAAACCAAAATAATCAGCGGAATAAATTGCAGGCATCGTAATTCCTCTGTTTGCCATTCTAAAACTTCTTATAAGTCCATTCCCATTATAACCTGCTGCAATTGTGTTTTTTTTGAATTCATCGGCAAAATCTGCTTCAAAATACCAGTGCTTGTTTAGAAGAATTCTGGCTGAAAGTTCTACATCCTGAGAGAATACTGGAGTGGGAAGAGAGAAGGCGGGGCGAGTTCCATTACCAAAAGTAAAATCAAGATTTTGTGTAAAAAAGCCGCTCCAATAACCGCTAAGTTCAAAATCTACATGGTTTGCGTCGTTTATATCATATTCATAAATTGTAGGAGGATCTTTAGATGGTAATTCTTTAGGGCTTTCATTCTCAGGAATGTTTATTTCCTGAGCTTCTGTTTTTTGTAGAAAAGAAGTGGCTATAAATAAGGCTGCAATTATTCCTTTGATTGTTCTTGCCTTACTGACTTTTATTTCGGGATGTTTTTTTGAGAGTGAAAGAATTGCTTTTTCTACTGCCTGTTTTTTTTCATCCTTGTTATCGCTGAATAAATCCTGCTGGTAAGGTTTTTCTTCTTTTACAATATTATCAAATCCAACTCCTAAAAGTCTTATTCCCCGGCCATTTTGATATTTTTTTTCAAAAAGTTTTTTTATGATTTCAAAGAAAGAATCAAGTGTCATAATATTGCGGTCGACTGTTTCCTGTACAGAAGAGGTAGAAAAATCATCATAACGGATTTTAACAAAAGCTGTACGAGAATAACTTTCTTCTTTCAGCAGGCGGAAATAAACTCCGTGGGCGAGTTCCAGTAGTTCTGTTTCAATTGTATAGATGTCGGTAAGATCAAAAGGAAAGGTTGTTTCTGCACTGATTGAATGAGATTTAGTTTCCCGATTGAAAGAGTCTTTCTCTATTCCGCGTACTACGTTGTATAAAAAACTTCCCATGTTCTTTCCAAAAAGAAACTCAAGAGTATCATAATCTTTTTCAAAAATGTCTCGGGTTGAATTCAGGCCTTTGCTGCGTATGAGTTCCTGAGATTTGGGACCAAGTCCCCAGACTTTAGAAAGCGGAAGATTCAACATAAAATTTTGTTCTTCGCCATGTTTGATATGGTAAAAGCCGTCTGGTTTTGATAGACCTGAAGCGATTTTTGCAAGATATTTTGTAGTTGCAAGCCCTATGGAAACTGTAAGACCTGTTTCTTCTTTTACACGGGCTTTTATTTTTTTTGCTGTTTCTTCCGGAAGACCAAAAAGTTTTTCTGTTCCGGTAATATCAATAAAAGCTTCATCAATTGACATCTGATCTACATCCGGAGAATAATCACGGAAAATATTCATTATTTGATGCGAAAGTTCTGCATAGCGGTGCATTCTTCCGCGGACAAAAATTCCCTGAGGGCAGAGCCTGTAAGCCTGAAAGGTTGGCATTGCAGAATGAACACCAAAAACACGGGCTTCATAAGAGGCTGTTGAGACTACACTTCGCCTGTCTTCCGGAAGGCCGCCTACAATTACCGGCTTGCCTCTCAACTCCGGATTATCCAGCTGTTCTACAGAAGCAAAAAAAGCATCGAGGTCTACGTGAAGATACCATCTTAAAACTTCATGGTTACTCATTTTGAATCCCCGATTATCATACTTTTTTGGATCAGTCTGTACTGGTTTTCGTGTTCATCTTCTATTACGGCATAAACAATAATCTTACTGTGAAGCGCGTTGGTACCGTAGCTGAAAGTCATTACGTCCGGCGGATATTCCGGAATATTAAATCTGCAGGTATTTGACGAAAGAAGGGTAAAGTCATTATCTGTATAAAGAACAGGATTTTGTGAACTTATAATCTGAAGATCGCATACAATACATTTCTTTTCCAGTTCAATACTTATAGTGCGGATTACATCATCAAAAATAAGTGTATCAGAATAATTTAAAACAATAGCATCGCTTTCTCGTGTTTCACGAATAATCAAAGGCGGTTCTTTTTTACTGCTGTTAATTTGATTTGTTCTTATAAAGCTGAGAGTAATAAGGAAAGAAGAAATGATAACAAAATATGAACAGGCACCAATAATAACAGCCCTGAATTTTTTATACCTGCGTTTTAAAGATGTTAATGTCCTGAAAATAATCAGGAAAAGAGGGTAAAGCACAAATGG
>CAKUWD010000167.1 GCA_934699065.1 uncultured Treponema sp. | reverse complement strand
ATACAGGAGTAATAGAACAATTATTACTTAATTCCTTATACTCTTTAGGGTGAATTCCCCCCTTAAATGTTTTTGCTCTCATAATTCTTATATTATAAACCGAGAAAACGTAACTTGCAATAATTTGATAAAGTGAAAGTATTATAATGGAAAAAAAATTAAAAAAGTTTTTCTTTTTTAAAGAAAAGATTTATAATTATTTTATGGGTAAACTTGATTCATTAAAAGCTTTTCTTGGAATAGAAACTTTTACTAACTATACAAATGATTATTTTGACCGATCAAATATACGTTCCAGTTTATATGTATCTTCTGTAGTTGTATTACTAGAAATCTGGATGATTATAAGTACTATATTCTTTCAGTTTTTTGGAAATCTTAGACGTTCTAAACAATGGTTAATAATACATATTTTTTGTTATTCACTTCTGCTTTTATCAGCATTAATTCTATTAATTTATTCAATTCTTCATCAAAAAAAGATTGTAAAGAATCATAAGATATGGAAAGGAATCAGGTTTGTTTTTTCTTTAGTTTCAATTGGATTTGGAATTTATATTTCCTACCTTGATTATCTTAAAGGTGAACAGTTTATCACACTTATGACAATGACAATAATTGTTTTTTGTTTTACAGTCTGGAGACCACTTTACACTCTTGTTTTTTTATTCAGTTCTTATGGACTATTTTTTATAATTTGTAATCATAAAATTCCTGCCTCTTATGCTACTAAAGTAAATCTTACTATTGTTTTAATCATTATTATTCTCAGTGCAATTAATTCCTTCAGGCAAAAGTTAAGTGAAGCATTGAAAGATGAACGACTTGAACAGGCTCATGATATTCTTTTAAAGCTTTCAATTAGTGATGAAGTCACAGGAATAGCAAACATGAATTATTTCCGTGGACAGGCTTTTGATTTAATGAATAAACCAGATTATAAACCTTCTGATTATATTTATTTATATTTTGATATTGAAAATTTTAAAATGCTGAATCAAAAATATGGTTTTTGGGAAGGCAATACTTTTTTAAAAGGATTTGCCGATTTACTTAAATCTATTTTTGATGATGCAATTATTGCACATTTTTCAAATGATAATTTTGTTGTGCTTACAAAAGATGAAAAGATTAAAGATAAAATATTGTTGATCTGTAAAAAAATATCTGAATATCAATATGATATTAAACTTGGAATAAAGGCAGGCGCATATAAACCTGAAAATAAAGAAATTCTTCCTCTTATTGCCTGTGATCATGCTCGTTATGCATGTAATTCAATCAAAAAAAATTATAATCTGACTTACTGTATATATGATTCTGCCATGGCCTTAAAATTTCAGAAAAAGCAATATATCATTAATAATTTTGATAATGCTGTTAAAAATGAATATATAAAAGTTTTTTATCAGCCCGTTGTAAATGCAGTAACAGGAAAAATATGTGGTTATGAAGCATTGGCCCGCTGGGACGATCCTGATTTTGGATTCCTTTCTCCTGTAGATTTTATTGAAACACTTGAAGAATATCATCAAATTCATAGGCTTGATATGTACATTGTTGATAAAGTTTGCAGAGATATTGATGATGAAAAAAATACAGGCAGAAAAGTTCTTCCTGTTTCACTAAATTTTTCAAGACTTGATTTTGACTCTCTTAATCTTGCAAAAGAAGTAGGAGCCTGTCTCGAAAAATATAATGTTGATAAATCCGCAATTCATATTGAAGTGACTGAAAGTACCCTTTCTGAAGATGATGTAAAATTAAAAGAAGAACTTAAAAGTTTCCGTGCTCAAGGTTATGCTCTCTGGCTGGATGATTTTGGTTCAGGTTATTCCGGACTTAATGTTCTTAAAGAATACGATTTTGATTTAATAAAAATTGATATGAAATTTCTTTCAAATTTTAATGGAAATACAAAAGCAAAACAAGTTCTTAAAAATATAATCAATCTTGCAAAAGATTTAGGAATGCAAACTTTAACTGAAGGTGTAGAAACTCAGGAAGCATATGATTTTCTTAGAGAAATTGGATGTGAAAAGCTTCAGGGATATTTATTTAGCAAACCTATTACAAAATCTGAAATTGAAGCTCAAATTGATGACGGAAGTTTTATACTTGATTAAAGGAGATAATGAAAGAAGACCATCAGACTGTGCAACATCAAAAATAATTTTTAATACAGACAAGATATTGTTCACACTCTTGAAAGACAATTTTTTATCTTCTAAAAGATGAATTCTAAATTTCTTTACATCTGTAAGTTTAATCATTGAAAGCTTTTTATCTGAAAAATATGGAAGCAGATGAAGGCGAACAGTTGATTGTAATTTCTTTAGATACAATGGACTAAGGGCTGGATGTTCTGGAGTTCCAGATGCGAGTTTATCCTGACCCCAGATTGAATCAATATCAAAAAAATGTTCAGCATAATTTGAAAAGGAAATGTTAGAGTCGGGAAAATTATTTTCCTGTGCCACTTGCAATTCACAATATTGAATTGCTGCTCTTCTTGTTTTACAGCCTGTGCTTTTTTCTGGTGTGAATGTTCCATCAGAATTGTAAATCTGGTAGTAGTAAAATGTGTTTCTAGACTTAAGTGTTTTTTTGTAAATGAAAAAATAATTTTGCATTTAATGCTCTTTAAAATAATTTTTTGGAGATGGTAGCATTTAATGCTTTGTTAGTGGAAGAATTAAGTGTTTTGATTTTTTAAGTGTTTTATTTGTTTCATATATAGGACTCTATGGGACACTTTGTTATAAAATTTTATGACTTATTGATTTAGGCATAAAAAAAGCCCATCTTATCGATGAGCTTTTGAAGAGCGGATGAAGGGCAATTTGCGTTAAAAAATTGCGACCAGCAATTTTAGCAAATTGGGCGCGAGATTAATCGAGCGGCCGAACACCTTGGGGGGTCGACTCCCCAAACAAAAATTATTATTAGTTAAATGAAAAAAGCTTCCCTAATCAGGAAGCTTTAATTAGAGCGGATGAAGGGAGTCGAACCCTCGTCATCAGCTTGGAAGGCTGAGATAATAAGCCGTTATATGACATCCGCAAGTGATATAATTAATATATAGAATTGAATGATTTTCGTCAATATATAAAAACAAGATTTTTACAAAAAAGTTGTAAAAAATTATAAAACATTTCTATTTCTTATTATCTTTGATTAATCCTCATAATAATCTTATACATAATTAATTTTTTACAAATCTAAAATCAACAACTCCATGATTAATAAAAGTCTGTATTTTACATTTCTGCGGTTTTATATTTTCATAAAACCACCTGATATCACTTGCATAGTCAGAAGCCACATATTCTGCATTATAATTCAGTACAACAACTTCTCCTTTTCCAGTATCAGTAGTTCTTGAAATAGCACCATAAAATTTTACAATATCTTCAACTACATGAATATATTTCATCATACCTCGTTCATTAAAAATTTCCTTCAAAAAATGTAATTGAATTTTTTCTATATCAGCATGATTACATTCACAATTACAGACGTTCTCACACAGCATAGTATTTTTCTGGTAAAATATTTCAAAGATTTTTGATGCCTTCATTTTTAATACTCTACATACAGCATTAAACCAGCTTACAGCACGCCCCGCATTATAAAAATACGAACATGACGCAGCTATTTTTCTTGCTCTTTCCATATCTTCACAAGAAAAGAGTTTTGTTTTTAAAACATGATAAGGAGGTTCTTTTTCATAATTCAGGCCAAGAGAATCTGCAACATCCGCAAGCTCAGTTCCAGGTAAAACTGACAAACAGAAAATTTCAAGATTGTTAGGAAGCATTGAAACTGCAAAGTCAATTCCTTCTCTAAAAGATCCAAAGCTTTCTCCCGGTAAACCATAGATTAAATCAAGACCAAATGTTACCCCCTCTTCATTCAAGACAGTAAGTCCTCGAATAAATTTCTTTTTATCAAAGGGACGATTTACAAGTTTCAATGTTTCTTCATTCGCGCTTTGAAGTCCTATCTGTAATGCACATGGAATCCTTGTAAATTCTCTGGCCAGTTCTCTATCTATAAACTCAGCTCTGGCTTCAAAATAATAAAATGTATCCGGGGTTTTGGAAGCTATAAGCCGAAGAAGTTCTATCGCTCTTTTTTTATTTACATTGTAAGTCGGATCTAACACAAAAACTTGTGACACTTTCTTTCTTGCAAAAAGATCCAGTTCAGCTTTTATTTTTTCCATCGGAAAAAGCCTCACAGTTTTTTCTCCTTTAGATTCATAACAATAAGCACACTTAAATGGACAGCCTCGTGCAAGCTCCCATAAAGCTCCACCATATTCAGAAGGATCAATCATCCCATCAAGATAAGGAGATGTCAAACATTCCAATTCTGGAGATTTAGAAATAATTATATTGTCTGATTTTTGCAACTGAATAATTTTTTTTATAAGCAAAGGAACAGATATTTCTCCTTCACCACTAACTGTATAATCAAAACCTTTATAAAAAGAAGGATGCGCTGTAATTTCTGGTCCACCAGCAATACAGACAAAACCTTTTTCTCTTAAACTTTTTGCCGCCGTCTCCAGTATTCCAACATTCCATACAAAACAGGAAAAACAAAAAATTGCCCCTTTACAGTTTCCGGTCTTTTCAATTAATTTTTCTGCAATATAATCAGCCGCAATTATTTTGTCCTCCGGAAAATCTTTATCTTCCAGACAAAATGCCTTTAATGAAACTTCACATAAATCTTTAAGTTCCGTATCATGCTTAATCGCAGTGGCAATACAGGCCGCTCCTAAAGGCAAAGCCTGGGGAGATTTTTCAATTAATAAGGTTGTACAGATAACAGGAATTTTCATAAATATATTCTGGACGTTACCGCTCGTTTCACGAGCGGTCGCGCTTTGCGGGGTTCCGCTTCCGCTCCATACTGCTTACGCAGTACCGCTTCGCGGCCCCTCCAATCGCTAACGCATTTTTTACTTTCCTTCCTTCACATACTTATCAAGCTGAACATTAGCCAGATTTACTTTTTGCACAACACAAGGTCCAGCAATACAGCCGCCTTCACAGCTCATAACTTCAACCAGATTACCATCGCCTTCTTTAGCCTCAATACGACCAGCCTGTATATCACCATAATAACGAAGCTTTTTCATACCCTCTTTATTAAGGCCGTTAATCACGTCTGACTTTAAAATCGAAGGATCAGAAAGTCTGCAGAGTACAGCTTCTGCAACCCCTCCAGTTCTCGCAAAGTTTCGTCCGCTGGCGCTTGGCACAACCTTCTTTTCAACAGCTTCAAGCTTACTAACAGCAATACCCTTAGCTTCAAAAAATGCAGAAAGTTCCTCAGCCGTAATTACATAATCAACAAACTCGTCATCAAAACCTTCACGACGTTTAGCAAGACAAGGCCCCACAAAAACAGTAACACATTCAGGATCATCTTTTTTAGCAAGCTCCGCCGCATAATGCATAGGGCTGCGTGTTTCTGAAACACAAGGGTCAAGATCCGGAACATGAATATGCACTGCCCTGACATAAGCCGAACAGCAGGAAGTAGTCATCAGCTTATCACCACGTTTCATTCTTTCCATAAACTCAGCCGCTTCCCGGTCAGCCGTAATATCAGCACCTGCCGCAACTTCATAAATGTTAGTAAAACCTAACTGTTCAAACCCCCGTTCCAACTGTCCGGCCGAACATTTAAACTGCGAAGCTATCGATGGCGCATACATAACACTAACACGGCTTCCTTTCATAATATGCTTAATAACATCCACCAGCTGACTCTTATCCATCATTGCACCAAAAGGACATTCAGTCATACACTTACCGCAGTAAATACATTTGTGAAAATCTATAACTTCATGACCATCTTCACCCTTAGAAATAGCACCAACCGGACAGGCCGCCTCACAAGGTACAGTAATTTTAATAATTGCATGATAAGGACAGTTTTGTTCACATAAGCCGCAGTGAATACATTTTTCCGCATCAATATGTGCATGGTGCACAATATGAATCGCTTTCTTAGGACAGTTCATCATACATGGTCGTGCAAAGCATCCCTGACAGGCATTAGTAACCATAAAGTTCTGTTTTACGCAACCATTACAAGCTTCGTGCAAAACAGTAATCATAGGCCATGTCGGGCTTTCACGTTCCAAAGCCTCCCTGGCATAATCATCCAGATCATTCAAATCATTATAGTTTTCAACAGAAATCCCCATACGGGCAAGAAGTCTCATTCTCAAAAGTTCACGGTCATGATAAATACAGCAGCCAATTGGCTGAGTATTTGCCGGTCTCATCTCCGTTGGAATTTTATTTATTTTACGACTGTCTAATTCACCCTCAAGCTGAAGCTTTGCAATTCTTACAAGAAGTTCACGTTTTACATTAGAAGCATTGTTGTTAATATTCATGGCAGCATTTTAGCATTTTATATAAGGAGGGGGAAGAATCCCCCTCGCTCCCAAGTCCTATTATGTTGTGTCTCCTGTCAAGAAAAATAATCAGGAAAGATGTTTCGGCAATAACCA
>CAKUWD010000166.1 GCA_934699065.1 uncultured Treponema sp. | reverse complement strand
AGGCAGAACTTGCCCTGGTATTTTCTGTACTCACAATTATCTCTCTCTAGTATTTTAAAATATCAATCTATTATAGAATGATTTGCATAAAAAAACAAGTTATTTATATGTATCCCTATGGGGTGCAGAGGGAATATAACAAATAGTATATAGACAAATCTGCATTTATTTTCTATAATAATTGATAGTTATATTGTTTGTATTTATTATGCCGATAATATAATTCAGAGAAGAGTTGTTTATGAAAAAAGTTTTTTCTATTATTTTTGCACTGCTTATGGCAGCTGCGTCTTTTTCCTATGATTTTACCCTAAAAGTAACTCCAACGGCAATGTTTCCATTTCTTTCTGCTGGAGAGAAGAAATATGATGTTGCGGGGTACGGCGGTTTTGTAGACGTCGGAATGTCTTTTTTTGATTTTCTGAATGTAGGTCCTGAATTTGGTTTCATACTTCTTCCAAAGTATAATGCAAAAGCTCTGGAAGCGGGTAATGAACCTAATGTTTATATTGTTCCGCTTGGAGTTCAGGTTGGGGTATTTTATTATCCTTTTTCGAGAATTGAAGTAGCGGCTGGAATTGCAGGCGGTGCATACGGTAGTTTTACAAACGGTCGTTCTCATTATGCACCCTGGTACAGGGCTTATGCAGATTTAAACTTCCGCATTAATACAAGAATTTCTGCCGGTCTGGATTTTTCATGGTTTAACTGCCAGTATAATACCTGGTTTGGAAATCCTGGTGCTGCGGGTATTACAGCAGGTCTTGTAGTAAACTTTAAGTTCAGTACAGAAAAAGCTTCTGGCCTTGTTGATGCCCAGATTGAATGTGACGAAAATGTATTCCCTCTGATTTATACAATTTATAAAACAAATCCTATTGGAACTATAACAATTTCTAACAGTGAGACTGCAGAAATCAGAAATGTAAAGGTAAAGTTCCGTGCAGAAGGTTATACTGCTTCTGAAATGGAATGCGGCACAATCAAAATGCTTAGAAAGAATCGTTCTGAGCAGATTCCTTTTTATGCAGATTTCAGCGATAAGATTTTACGCTTCTCGGAATCGGGTAAGGTTTCGGGCGAAATCGTAATTGAATATGAACTTTTGGGAGATAAGCGTGTTTCTGTAGTTCCTGTAACAGTTTCGGTTTATAACAGAAACTCAATGCGCTGGGTAGATTCATCAATTCTTTCAAGTTATGTATCAACTAATGCTCCGGAAATCCTTGAGCTTTCAAAATTCTTTGTAGGTGTTGCCCGTAACCACTTCCGCACCGGTTTGAATAAAAACATGCAGTTTGCAATGTATGTTTATGAGGGTATCAGAAGTCTTGGTATTGTTTGCGAAGAAAAATCAGATACTCCTTATAACACAACACATCTGGACTTTACTCTTCTGGATTATATTCAGTATCCGTATCAGACTCTTTCTTACCGTTCCGGCGATAAGGATGATATTGGTGTTCTCTTTATGTCTATGCTTGAGTCGGTTGGTATTGGCGCGGCTTATATTCCTCTGGAAGATGACTTTATTGTTGCAGTTGAGCTTGGTGATAATGAACAGGCTCTTTTGAATCTTTTTAATAATACAGATAACCTTCTTGTTGTAAATGATAAAATCTGGATACCTCTTTCCATGTCTGTAATTCATAAGGATTTTGCAGAAAGCTGGAAGAGGGGAGTTCAAAAGGTAAGCGAAGCTCTGGATTCAGATGCTGATGTTGATTTTATTATTCTTTCTGATGCCTGGCAAACATATCCGCCTTCTGGATTTTCTTCTGGAGAAACAACATCAAAAATTCCTTCAGAAAAAGATCTTGTAAAAGCTGGCGAAGATGATCTTGCAAAATATATTACTCAGGAATTTGGCCCTCAAATTGCTTCTGTTCAGGAAAGAATAAAAACAGAAGGTGCTTCTGTTAGTCTTTACAACAGACTCGGTTTACTTTATGTACGGGCAGGTATGTATGACAATGCTGTTTCTGTATATGAAGTTTCTGCAAAAATGGGTTCTGTCCCTGCTATGAACAACCTTGGAAATATTCTTTCGCTTCAGAAAAAATATGCTAAAGCAAAAGAATGGTACGAAAAGGTTCTTGTTGTTGATCCACAAAATGAAACTGCCCGAAAGAATCTGGACAGAATTGCAACTGAATTAGAACAGTAAAAAATGATGGTCATCCTGAACTCGTTTCAGGATCTATAAAAAGATGTCAAAAGATGCTGAAACAAGTTCAGCATGACTAGGAGATATCGTGTCGGGTAAATGCGCCAGACGGCTTAGGAAAAAACGAATGTTCTCTAAAAAAACACTCGCAATGTGTGCAGGTTTGTGTATTTCTTCTGTACCTGTGGTTGCTGGTGGTGAATTTTTAGTAAGCGTTTATGCTGACTTAACTAAGCCGATTGGTGAAGCTCATAATATGCAGTATGGAATTGGAGGAGGGCTTAAAGCTACTTACCGTCCTATAAGGTTTTTGAATCTTTATGCTCAGGGTGAATATCTTTCTATGGCTCTGCCGGGAGTTTCTCCAGTTTCAATTTTGCAGGGTGAACTGGGAACAGGTTTTCATCTTGATTTTGCAGACCGCCTTGCTCTTGATTTAAATATTGATGCAGGTTTGTATAATGCAAAAGCAACATCAAGTGCTTCTGGTATTACAGCCGGCGGTTCTTTAACTTTTACTTATAAAATTAATCCTTCGATTTATGCTGATGTCACTGCAACAGCAAGACATTATTCGGGTAAGCCTTCTCCATTGATGATGATTAATGCGGGGCTTGCTCCAGGTTTAACTTTTAACATTTCAGAAATTATTAATAAAAAAACAAAGCTTCAGATTGGTCTTACGGAACTGGATCCGGTTTTCCCGGTTCTTTATTCCTGGTATGAAAATAATTCCTTTGGAAAAATTGAAATTACAAACAAAGAAGATTCTTCAATCACCGATGTAACGGTAAGCTTCTTTCAGCCTCAGTATATGGCTCATGCAAAAGAGTGTGCAACTTTTAAACGAATTAAATGTGATGAAACTGTAAGTGTTGATTTGTATGCATTCTTTAATGAGCAGATGCTTGAGCTGCGTGAAAAAACTGATACAAGCAGTTACATCATTGTAAACTATTCGCGTCTTGGAAAAAAACTTTCTCAGAGTTATGCACTTGCTGTTCCGGTTTATGGACGTAACAATATGTCCTGGGATGATGACCGCCGTGCCGCCGTTTTTGTTTCTTCTAAAGACCCTGCTGCCATGCAGTTTGCAAAATACACGGCAAGTATAGTCCGCGATAATCTTCAGATAGATGTTCCTGTAAACATTCAGTATGCAATCGGTATTTTCCAGACTCTGAATGAATTTGGTTTGAACTATGTTGTAGACCCAAGCTCTGCCTTCGAAGATAATGTTGGTACTTCTTCCATCGACTTTTTGCAGTTTCCTTATCAGACTCTTATGTACCGCGGAGGCGACTGTGACGACCTTTCTATTCTTGTGTGTTCGCTTTTTGAAGCCGTTGGAATTGATACTGCCTTTATTACTGTACCTGGTCATATCTTTATGGCTTTTGATTCTGGTCTTACTCCGGAACAGGCTAAGACGATTTTTAAAAACAGATCTGAATATATTGTTGATGACGGCAAAGTCTGGATGCCTCTGGAAATCACTCTTTCTGACGAAGGATTTTACAGAGCCTGCCGCTACGGCGCTCGTGAATGGAATGCGGCAGAGGCGAAGGGTGCCGCTGCCCTTTACAAGATGCATGATTCCTGGAAAATCTACCAGCCTATAAGTGTTCCAGGCGCAAGTGCATTCTTTAATATTCCGGAAAGTGAAATAATTACAGTTGCTTTCCAGAAAGGCCTTGATGAATGGAAGCGCGGTGAACTTAGAAATACTCCTCTTAATCAGCAGTATCAGTTTGTAATTTTGAATGAAGATGATGAGGAAGAAACTCAGGTTGTAATAAAAGGAAATCCGCTTTCAGAAAAGTCCCTTAATGATATTCTGGCACTTGGAAATAAGGCAGTGGCCCTTGTACCGCCTGGGGTAAGAGAAGAAACATCAGAAAAAGATCCTGATGGAAAGGCTGGAGATGGCGACGGTGATGATGATTTTGATTTTGACTTTGATGATGAACTTATTGAAGATCTGATTCCACTTGATTTTGCCATTGCAACTTTGCAGACAGATGTTCCTGTAAAGCAGTCTGAAAATACAGTGGTTGAACCAGAAATTACGGTGGTTGAGCCTGTCGAAACCACCGCAGACGTAGTCAAAACTAACACAGAAACACAGGTGGTTTCGACAAGCTCAACCACCGAGAGCACAAACTCAAGCACCGAGAGTTCAAGCTCAACCACTGAACCTGCTGCACCAGTTGCACCCGATAACGACTACACTTTCGAAACAACCGACACCCTGTTAGCAGAAATGGAAGAGGCAGTTTCTACAAGCGGAGCCACAGAAAATACGGTGGTTGAGCCTGCAATTACGGTGGTTGAGCCTGCAATTACGGTGGTTGAGCCTGTCGAAACCACCGCAGATGATGGCACAACCCGCGGCACTTCTACAACCCGCAATATCATAATTATTTCATCAGTAACAATCACTGCAGCAATGGCTGCAGGAATCATTATAAATAGAAAAAAGAGAAAACAGAGAAGAGGAATCTAAATGAGAAAGTATTTTTTAATTTTCTTATCAGCAATTATTTTATTATTTACAGCTTGCGATAACTGGATGCAGGATGATAACTTTTACACGGAAATTGAAGACGCTGTAAAAGTTGCGAACTCACCTCAAATAAGTGTATACGTGCGATACGCTTTAACCCGTCAGGGAAAAACAGACCCGGACGGTACTGCAATCTTTAAGGTAGGAATTCCTCATGTAGTTTCGGCAACTACAGAAACTGAATATGGCTTTGTTCGCTGGGCTGCCTTTACAACAGACTTTGTTGCTACCGGCGATAATCAGAGTAAAAATAAAGATTTATATTTTATTGATGATGACGATTACAATGAAAGAATTTTGCCAAACGAAATTCCAAGTCCTCTTGTTATTTTTGATGATCCAAAAAGTCCAACAACAACAGTTACAATTAATGTTACACAAAACAACATCTTCCTTGTTCCAATTGTAGCAATGCGCCCTGCCGTTTCTCTTACAATTCCTTCAAAGGGTAGTAGTGGTGTAGTACGTAATATTGCCGTTCGAATCAACTTTACAAAACCAATGGACATTGAATCCTTTAAGAACGAAGCAGGTCAGTTTGATAAAATCATGATTACACAGGGTACCCAGTCCTTTACTGCCGACGGTGATATCGAAATTAACAGTGAAGATATTACAGATTATTTTGAACCGCCGGTATTCAGTAAAAACAAAAAGATGATTACCCTTAAGTTTGATCAGGATCATATTTCCGAAGGATATGCTTCTCAGTCTTCTGTAAACATTACGGTTTCAAAAGATGTAAAAGATATTTACGGCTTTAACATGACCGATGACGATAAAATCACCTTCTCTGTAGGTAGTAACAAAGATACCCTTGCTCCTCGTATTACTCAGCTTACTGCCGGTCGTGATGCTTCTAACTTCAACCTCTTCCAGGGTGTTTACAAAGATGCCGGAACAATCAATAACGTAGGTGCCGGAACAAAGATGACTCTGGAAGGCGCTGCTGATGCTCCTGTGGATAATATTGATTCTGACTTCTATAATCCATTCGTTACAATTGGTCAGACACCAGGAAACTTCATAAAGGGCAATGTTGTTCTTCGTGTATTTGCAGAAGATATTGCGGGTTCTGGAGAAGGCCAGAGCCAGACTGGTATTGAAACTGATGTTGTAATGCTTGGTATGCGTGCTTACCATATGTACAATTCAGATGGTTCTCCTTCAACCTTCTCTTATGCAGAAATTGATCCGGAAGCCGGACAGGTATTCAAGTTTAAGTCAAGCAACTACGTACCTCAGACTAACCTTGCAACAAGTGTACAGGGTGCTTATAAATCTATTATCGAAGCTATTAATGCTAATATTCCTGGTACAGATAACGACTTTGCAACAGATAAGGGATGTCTCCTTGACTTCGACTTGTCTGATCTGCCGGACGGATTAATCCGAATTGATGTTGCTGCCGTAGATATGGTTCAGAACAGCGGATTTACAGATGGCGGCGCATATTCAGGAGAGTACGGTAACGCCTGGTCTTCACTCTTTGTAATTAAGGATACAACAGCACCAGATGCAGCCGCTAACTACAGTCATGTAACTTACGACAGCAGTTCTGCAAGTCATATTACGGCAGACGGCTGGTTCAACGAAACTACATTCAATAACTTCAAGATTAAGGGTGATGTATCTTCTATTGCAGATTCAGGACACCCAAGACTCCGTTCTCCACATGATTCTCTTAAGTGGATTATTAAGTCTACAGATAATGGTTCATGGATTAATGAAACTGGCAGCAGTAACGCTGGCTGGCAGCCTGTTACAAATGATTATGCTTCATTCCCTCTGCCATCTACAGAAGGTGCAATTACATATACTTATGCACTCAAGGATTATCTGGA
>CAKUWD010000165.1 GCA_934699065.1 uncultured Treponema sp. | reverse complement strand
CAATATAAGTTTACTACAAGAAATGGTGTTGTTGATTTGAATCAAAGAACTGTAAAAGCCGTTGTAAAACATATGGAAGCTCAAATCAGAAAACTTGGAGGATTAGCATTTATAGACAATATTTTTAACAGTCTTTCAAAGTTGTATTATAGTAATGAACATCATAGATATGTTTTTTCTATAGGGACACAAAAGATTGGAGATATGCCAGAATCGGAATATCCATGGAATTTTTTGATTCTTCTGGGTGCAAAAAATATAAATCATAAACCAAAGACGAAACTGTCTGATGAGAATAGTGTTTATAAGGAAATTCTTAATACTGCAAAGAGTCTGGTCTCTTTATATGACTTGGAGCAATTTACTAATGTTAAGAGACTGATAAACAGAGCCTTTTTTGATGAAGATACGCTGTACAAGCAAGTGCTTTATTCTTATTTATATAGATTCCAGCAATGTGACAGAGTGTTTTTTGAAAAGATTGTTAATAAACTGTTTTGTTTTTCTTCTAAGGTTCAAAATGGTTTTAGAGATATGCTAGGCTTTTCTTTAGACGAATATACTTCTCTTATTAAGAAAATAATAAATAATGCACCTGACACAGGAATATACAAAATTGATAAACACTTATTTAATAACGAATTAACAATTATTGATAACTTAGCACATAAAGATGAGATTTGCAGATATTATTTAACACCGATTGATTTTGATAAAATGCAAAATAATGTCATAATGAGACCTTTCGTAAAGAGTGCGGATGATTATTATTTTATAGACTGCAGTTATTCTTTATGGAATTTTTATAATGTTCTTTTTATTTTATTTGAGAATAATAATTCAATAAAAAATTCTATAAGCGAAACCATAGGTAAAAATATAGAAACTATTTTGCAAGAGGAATGTGTTAACAGAGGATATACAATTCATTACGGAAAATACAAGAATAGTGAATTTGAATGTGATTTAGTAATTGAAACACAGAAAAGTGTAATTTTTATAGAATGTAAGAAAAAAGAATTTACTATGCAATCTCTTGCTGGTGATAGGTATAAACTTCTTGATGATTACATTAAAGCTGTAATAGAGCCCCATGCACAATGCTTAGAACACGCTGCCTTTTTACATAAAAATAAAAAGATTGAATTTGTTAATCCGAAAAGCGTACTTAATTTACAGAATAGAAAAATTTTACGTATTTCTCTTGGTTTATTTGATACTTATGCATTAAATGAACATTATAGTATAATGCGCGGTTTGGAATTCTTTGCAAATAAGCGATATAGTTATTCTTTTTCTCCTAAAGTTCCGGAGAGTGTTATAAAGAATAAAACTGAACAGTTTGAGAAAAGTAATCGAAAACTGGAATCAATAAACAAAAATTTTAGTGAATTAATAAAAGATGATGATACTAATAAATCTGAAAAGGATAAAATAGAACGTGAAGAAAAAATGAACAGTTGGAATATTTCTCTCGAACATTTTTTGTTTTTGCTCGATAAAGGTATAGAAGACTCAAAGGAATTAGATGATGAACTTGAATTTATGAAAAATATTATGACTTGTTCCTCTGATTTATACCTTGAATATGAAAAATCAAGAAAGTTGAAGGAATAGATGTATTTGAAAATCCAATTGCAAAATAAATTGGAGAATTAAGTGAAAAAAAACAACCAGGAAATAGACGAACTCATTTATAAACTATTACAGCCTTGTATTTTTTTCGAACCTGAATGTTGTAGATCATAATAAACAGAAACTGATATAACATCCTTAGTAAATCCATTTAGAAAACTATCTAGTTTTATAAATCTGATGACATTATAGAATTTGTAAGAATATGGAGGATTACTTTTCTTTGGATATTTTACAACTTGTTGTTTTTTAGTGTAAAAGGACAGTCAGAGATTTTATCAATATTATCAATTATTCGTAGATAAACAAATAGAGGTAGTCTTCCAAAATAATTGAAAAATGCTATTTCATTAGTCTTGGAATATCTATTAGTTGACCTTATAATAAACATGGAGATAATATATGGAAAACCTGTATTCATTAAAGAATACTCCCCAAAAATTGTTCGATTACTTATCTGATGTACTTGATAAACAAGATGGTAATATATCTGAAGTTTCATCTTTTTTTATAAACAATGATTTTTTTGAATTAGCTATAATTGCGTTAGATGCTGAATGTGAGAGTTTTCATATTTTACTTGTTTTAGATAAAATAGGAGTTGTAAAGGATTTTGAAACAAAAACATTAATAACATTTCTTAAAAAACTACATAAAACCAACGAAGAGTATTTACCATTAAAGACTGGCAAAGTCTTTACTCAGATTTCAACATTATTTCCAGGAAAAATACCTTCTCTTATCGAATCACTGAAAAATCTTGATCATAACTTTGTGCCAGAAGCTATTGTTACATTGGTTAATAATATTCCCAATCAATCTATAAATGAAAAATATTCTCAGGCCATTGAGTTTATTAATTCAAATGTTAAGGAGCAATATATTGCAGGATATGCAATACTTGAGGCTTGTATAAGCAATCCCGCTTTTTCAGAAAAAGATGATGCAATTAAGTTTTTGTACAATCTTTTGAATACCAGAAAAGATTATGAACTACAACGAATAGTTAAGATACTATGTAATTTATCATTATCTGATTTAAATATACAAAAAGAAATATTTGAATTACGGAATAAAAATGATCCATATATAAATCACGCTATTTCTCAATTTTTATTATCCAATTCTAGTCAAGTTAACAAGACTGAATACTTAAAAGAATTATTTATTACATTTACTACAATCCCTTGTGAATATAAAGGAATAATTAATAATCTTGGATACATTCTTCTTGATCTGTGCAAGATAGAATTTGATTTATTCTTCAATTTTATAACCAAATGGATAAATGAAAGCGATTTCAGAAATATCGGAATTCCTTTTTGTGAAACTTGGAGTTCATTTTTTCACAGTTTAGATTTCGGAGCTCATATAAATTACATACTATCATCATATTTTTTACAAAATGATATTATTTATCATAAAGTTGCAGCTGAAATAATTCTAAAAACAGGAATAATATCAAAAAAGCATTTCAATTTTGAGAAGGAAATTATTAAAGATTGTACAAGAGAAGATATTCTTTTCCTATGCCGTAAATTATTAGGCAATATTTATGACATAGAGAAACTTTGTGATTTATTTGATTCTATTTTGCAAATCAAAATAAATGATAAAGACATAGCAAAAATAATTTTCGATGTTTTTTTGCGCTTGGGTACTGAGTATGGAATTCCTGTATTGGAATTTGTTAGGAAAAAGAATAATTCAGAAGATTCAACTGTTTCAGAATTTTATACGGAATTATTACCTTTGATTACAAATATCTGTAAAAGAAATAATAATAGAGAATTATTTCCTGAACTCTTTGCATCTTATGATCAAAAGATTGCTGCTTCAAGAAAAAGAAAAGAAGAAAATAAAGAAGTAATCAAGAAGGCAAATTCAAAATCTGTAGTTATGAATCTTGTAAAATCTGTTTCTATACTTTATGGAAAAGGTTTTTGTTATAAAATGCCTGGTAGTCAAAAATCTCAAACTTCCAATTTTTCAAAAATTGAGCAATCCTTTTATCTATCGAAAAAAGATATTTTTACCCGGTTGATGCAGAGTTGGAAAGGCACTTCTTCAGAAGAGCAAAAAGAGGTGAAAAATGAAACTTGTAATTCAGGAGTATCTCGCAACCTTAAAAGAGTCCAGAGAGTTGGATGCTATTCTTCCTGACTTACTATTAGCTATGAACATACAGCCGCTTACAAAGCCTCAAATTGGAGTTCGTCAATATGGTGTAGATTTATCTGCAGTCGGAAAAGATCCTGAAGATAACATAAAAAAGTTGTTTTTATTTGTTATAAAATGTGGAGATATAGGACGAAATGAATGGGATTGTAACAAACAGGCTGTACGGCAAACTCTAAATGAAATCAAGGATTCTTTTATAACTCATTTTATACCAGTTAACTACAAAGATCTACCAATTGAAATTATATTAGTTACAGGGGGCAATCTTTTACAAGAAGCACAAGGTTCTTGGGACGGATATATATCAGAAAATAAAAGCGATAAGATTCAATATGATTTATGGACTGGTGATAAACTGGCAATTTTATTTCATCAGTTTTTATTTAACGAAAATATACTGATACAAGAATATCGTTCTCTATTTCGTAAATCATTGGTTATGCTTTCTGAACCTTCTTACAATCTGCAAGAATTCTATACATTATTCGATGGTCTTGTTAATAAAATTACTTCTTCAAAAAATAGGTCAAATATACAAAATATCAAAACTTGTAAATTAATATTACGAATAGCTATTGAATGGGCAAAAGAGGCAAATAATCTCAAACATGCTATTAATATGGCTGAATATTGTTTGCTGAAATTCTGGAATAAAGTAAAGAAACTCCCCTTAGATAAGAAATCTTTGTTGATAGATGAGTTCCGAGATTATTATCTTATTTTGTATTTAATTTTAGTTGATAATAATGATAAATTTGCAAATTTATATTCAATAGAAGATGGCTTTTCACAAATCCAATCTCCAGAAGTTGAAAGCCTTCTTGTTTATGAACAACTTGGATTCTTGTCTGAATTAGGAATTTTAGCATTTTTTGAATTTACTCGATTTCATGATGAGTCTTACGCACAAAGCTTAACTAATGTTTCTGGTAATATAAAAGCTTTATTGGATAACCATAAATCTCTTTTAAATCCATTATATGATGAACATATAATCGAGATATGTCTTGCAAGTTATGTTTTACTTGTAACTGGTGAAGGAGAATTTTTGAAAAATTGGTTATACGAATCATTAGGTCATATCATTTTTGCTTGTACTGCACTTGGAAAATATTATCCAACTTGCACAAACAATTTTGAGGATTTGTTATATGAATCAAAAGGTAATCAAAAAGAGCACTTATGTTCTTCAACCTTATTTTTTTACTATTTAGCATTAGCCTGCCTTATTGATGATGACAAATTATACAGTTTTATTTATGAAAAAATAAAAGAGCATTTTTCAGAAACAGATGTACAGTTTTGGTTCCCGGATTCAACTGCAGAAGAAATGGTTTATACTAGAAATGCAGGTTATACCAGTGGTTTTAGTTTTGTATGTAATCCACTACCTAAAACAATAAACGAAATGGAAGAAATTATAAATATGGAAAAAGATAAAGAAATTGGGTGTGAAGATTTTTCTTGCTTTCAAAAAGGTTTTACAGATTTGCTTTTTATAAGTAACAGACATTATAGAACGCCAATTGTTCTGGATTGTTTTAGAAGGTTGGAAAAGTTTTTTGAGAAAAGGAATGAAAAAAATGTTTCTAAGTAATTGTTGCATAATGATAAAGGATATTCGTCAACTATGAAAATAAAAACGTTATGATACATTGTACTTGATTTCAATAATATTTGGTATTAATTTTAAATTATGGTAATAAAAGACAACATTAAAACTATTATTAGCGATATCGAAAGCGCAAGTATGAGGAATGATTCAGATTTATTTTCAAAAACACGTGATGTTTTTCAGGCTAGAGTTGATACGTATACGTCTAGAACAAATAAATTTCTTGAAGCCGCAGTTATAGGTGAAATTGGAAATAATACTTTTGATCATAATCTTGATTATGATTCCAATCATCAAAGGGGTGCTTTTTTTTCATATACTGAGGACGGCAATTCTGTTGTACTTGCAGATTTTGGAGAAGGTGTCCGTAAAACAATTAATCGTGTAAAATCTGTAGAAAATGATTTAGATGCACTACAGTTGGTATTTAACGAGAGTATATCAAGTAGAAGTTTAGAAAAACGAGGGAATGGATTAAAGTTTGTTTCGAACTCTATCATTAGCCAGAACTGGACTTTATATTTTCATTCGGGTACAGCTGTTTGTTTCATAGACAGAAATGGAAAAATGTTTTACAATTCAGACATTGATATAATTGGATGTCTTGCAGTATTAGATTTTTTCAGGAAGTAAAAATATGAATGTTCAGATAAAGAAATTTGGTGATATTTTAATGTCTCGTCCCACCGGTAAAGATGCATTCTTGCTTGCAGAGTCGCATTTGTTTAATTCTCTTGATGAGGCCGAAGAAGTGATTCTTGATTTTGCAGATGTAAAAGTTCTGGCTCCTTCCTGGGCTGATGAGTTTATAAGTGGTTTTAGGAATCTGCATAAGAATACATTGATTTTTATAAATACAGAAAACCCATCCGTAAAAGCCTCTCTAAAAACTGTCCTCGAACCTGTGGATGTAAGTAAATATCGAAGAAACTAGTTTACTGCCCGGGGGCGTTGCGGGGGGCACCCCCGCTGGGTGGGTAGCGAGCAACGTAGTGCGAGCGAGGGAGGGGCTCCTCCCTAAAAATCCTCTTGCAATATCGGCATTTGTTTTCCAATGCCTGATTATAGTTTTGAAGAAAACTATGTAAAAGTTGAAATAGTTGGAAATGTAATAGATGAAAATTTTGCCAGAATAATTACAAAGAATAATGG
>CAKUWD010000164.1 GCA_934699065.1 uncultured Treponema sp. | reverse complement strand
GTGTTAATCACCGTAACAGCTCCTCCCACTACAAATCCAAGATTTTCGAGGTGAGCCTTGACTTCCTGCTTTCCTCCGATTTTTTTGATTATATTTTCTTCTCCGACAACTGCCAGTGTAAGCGGCATCATATTATATCCCTTCTTTGTTCCCAATGAGACTGTATTTACGATTAGCATTTGCTAACCTTGCGCTTTAGATATAGGTTAGCCCTCGCTAACCACATATTATTATATCTGCCTGCTGTCCGTTTGTCAATAGGTTTTTAAAAAAAAATTACGAAAATTTACGAAAATTTATTAAAAAGCTTGTAATTCTATATAATATAAGAAATTATAACACTTATTAATTTATATTTTTCTTTTTTTACTTATTTTTTAATTAAAAAAAACAGAAATATAGTTTATATCTCAAGTTGTACCCACAGACTTATCCACAATATATCCACAAAAAATGTTTCACGCCTGCAAAGTGCCTTGTTTCACGCTTTCGCCACAGGGCTGCCTTTCTCGGTGATTATTTAGATCTCCGGCAATAAAAAAGGACTGGTAATATTACCAGTCCTGAATAATCGTCAATTATAGTTTGTCTTATCCGAGTGAAACTTCACCGTTCTCGTTGATAGCAAGAATTGAACGGCAGCCTGAACAGCGGAAGCGTCCGCTCTTTGTAGCACGAAGCTTCTTATTACATACAAGACAAGAAATTACGAGAGGAAATACACCAGAAGAAGTTTCTCCTCCACCGTTTGTAAAGTAGGCAATTGCTTCTTCTGCAGTGTTCTTGATATTGAAGAACTGAGAGAAACCAAGAAGCTGGAATACTTCATAAACTTTTGGCTGAATTTCAAGAAGAATTACATCTCCGCCCTTTGGTTTTACAACCTTAAGGAAAACGGTAAACGAACCAATTCCTGTAGAAGAAACATAATTCAATGAAGAGCAGTTGAAAATCAGATTGATAAATCCTGCATCCATAACCTTCTGAATCTGTTTCTGGAAAAAGCTTGAATTGTAAGTGTCAATGTATCCGCTGAGATAGATAAACATACCATGTGCAACACCTTCGGCCTTTCTCAGCGAGATTGTAAGGCTGTCATCTTTGTCAGTATCAAAACCTGGAATTAATGCGTTATTATTATCCATATTAAACCCTATCGTATTAACTATTATATATTATATCTAACAAGTATACACTATGTCAAATTGATTATCGGCATAAAAAGTGATTTTCTGTAAGGTTTTCTGCATCATTTTAATAGTAAATAATATTTATTTTTATGACGATAATTTAAAGGTATAGTTGTATACTAACAGGAAGAGTATGAAAAAAGCATTAAAACTAGCTGTAATTTATTTGATAATTCTCATATTGGGAACTGTGCTTGGAACCCTTTTATATTCGCTTTATCTTAATTTACTTGGGTTTGTTTCCGGCCGTGAGATTTCTTTCTTTTCAGATGAAGAGCTTTTTAAGTCTGTATTCATTGTAATGCCATGTATGCTGATTTTCATAATCCCTGTGATTTCATATTACCGAATCAGACATCCGGGTGGAATTTTGCAGTTGATTGTATATATGGTTCTTTGCCTTCTTACCTGGGCTTTGCTTATGCCATTAACTTTTAAACTTAAAGATTTTTGCAACAGAAAATTCGTTACCCAGACAGAAAGACAGTCTCTTTCGCCGAATTACTTTCGTAAGGTTGATGATGATGTTTATTTCTTTACCAGAGAGTTTCAGAATAATACTACAGGTCATGTGGCCGAGGCTCCTGCAATTGTAATTGATACCTCTGAATTTGGTGATGTTCATTTTAGAATAATAGGGGATTATCCGAATCTGGATTTAAACAGAAAAGCAGCTCCTTATCGCGAGATTCAGCTCAAAAATATTTTTGGAAACGGTGAAAAACCGATTCCTGTAGATTTTAAGATTTTGCTTTCCTTTATCTCCGGCTCATATTCCGGCGGCCTGTCTCACTTTTTAACCTTACTTTCTTTTGCGCTTTTGATTTGTGCCGTTTACAGTATGACTAACTTTTTTGACTGGCGTCTTTTGAATGCCATCATGATTTTTATAGTAACAGCCTTAACCTTGTGTGTAAATTCACTTTATTTTATGCCTCAATTTGCAGACTTGATTAGCCGCTTAACAAATAACGGATTTTTCAGAGCTTTTGGAAATATTGTTAAAGAACCGCTTCTTTTCTTAATCAACAGCCTTTCTGCCCTGATTCTGATTCTTTCCGGCTCAATCAAATTTGCAATTCGTAAGCATGCCAAAAAGGTCAAATAGGTAAAATGGGGAAGGGAATATGAAAAAGATAATAGCCATACTTTCGGTTTTTATAGGAATAGGACTCATAGTAAGTATTATCTATGGCTTTATGAGTGAAATGCCGGCAACTGTTCCTCAGACTTCGGCTTTTGTTTACAAGCTTATGAACGGCCTTCAGAACTTTGGAAGATATATCCCTGGAGTTGCAATTACAGGTTTTACAGTAAGCTGTTCGGTTCATTTCGGCCGAAACTCAGAGGGCAGTACAGAACGTTTTTCTAAAGCAATGATGGAACGCTTTAAAACCGTAATGATTGTTTCTATTATAATGGCTTTTTTTCTTACCTTCTGTTCAGAAGTCCTTGTTCTGCTTACAGGAAATAAAAAATCTTCTATTATAAACCGTCCAAAAATCGTAACTGAATATATTAATGTAGGAAACCGACTTTTTGATAACGGCTATTACGAGCGTGCAATGAACTATGCAGAAGCCGCTCTTAAACTCAGCCCTAACGAAAAGCATGCCCTTAATCTTCGCGACCGCGCAGATGTAGAAATCAACCGTGCCCGTACATCAAACATCCGCTTTAAACTTTATGAATCAGTTGAAGAGGCAGAAAAGGTAGATCATGTAGTAATAGATGCCGCTCAGATCAACGAAGTATATCAGCTCTATCTTAAGGCCAACGAAGCTTTTACTAAAAAAGAATGGTTTAATGCCCACTATTATTCTGAACTTGGAATTAAGCTTGCAACACCAAAAGATCCAAACCTGGAAGAACTTAAAAAAATCTCTACGGCAGCCTGGAATAACCTGACCGAATATCATGACCTTGCAAAAACTCAGGGCCAGCTCACTTTTGAAAAAAAATATCAGGGATACCTGGCTCTTGTTCAAAAAGACGATCTTAAAGCCTATTACATTTTCCGCGAGCTTTACCAGTCTTCACGCGAGATGCAGTCGGATCCTGATGTTGTATTCTATCTTCAGATTGCGGAAAACCGCATAAATGAACGCTGTTTCTTTATAGATGAAACCTTTGAGCTTAAAAGCTTTGAAAGTGCAAATGATGTTTATTTTGCCTATGAATATGCAGACGGTTCTCGTGATGTAATTTACTTTAAGGGAATGACAACCGTTGCCTCAACCGGAAATTCAATTCAGTACCTCCGCGCTCTAACAATTGTTTCTGTAGCCCGCAATGGCGAAGTCTTCCGTACTATGACAGTGCCTTATGCAAAGGTTTTACCGGTTTCTGTAAAAACTCTTACTCCTACAACAAAAGCCCTTATGGGAATTGACGACAGCATAGATTGTGTTCCATATATCATGCTTAAGTCTGTAGGACGCGATTCACCGGAACTCCATAACGAGCCGCTTTATACTTATCAGAATGGAGAAACTGCAAATACACCGGAATATCTTTTGCTTTCAATTCCTTATGATGATTTTCTCCTGCTCGAAAAATCAACTTCAACACCAGAATCAATGCCGCTTGCCTCATTGTTTAAGCTTGTTCATATGGCAGCAAAATACGGTTTCTGTACAGAAGTGTACGGACAGGCTCTTGTAAACAGAATCTTCTATCCGCTCTGGATTTTGATTATGTTTATACTGCTTGCTGGCTTTGGCTGGAACAACAGAATAAACCCTACACAATTCTTTAAATTCTCATGGGCATTAGCTTTCATTCCTTTTATTTTGATTTCCATGCTTTATAATAAGATGATGATGTTCCTCTTTCGCCTTGTGAACTATGTTCTGCTTGGTGGCTTTGGACTTTCTGGCGGTATGGTGGCAGCACTTGTACTTTACATAATACTCTTTATCTGTTCAGCAATAATCTTTGTTTCCCGTCATTCCAGAATCTAGCAGCAGTTTCGGATTCAAAATGATATATTCCTCCCAGGTTTGACAGATAATATTACTTAAGATTATAATTGAAGATATTTGTTTAGGTTATACTCGGGGGGTATTATTTTGAAGCGTAAATATTCCTTTGCTGCTCTTCTTGTGGCGGCTGCTTTCTCATTTGTTTCTTGTTTCAATCTTGTGGATACAACTCCGTCTCCATTTCTTCTTCTTGTAAATACAACTTATTTTACAGCCACAGGTGGTATAGACATTAATGGCGCCATACCAGAAGAAGTAGGTTCAATGCGTTCAGCCCTTCCGGCTTTTCCATCAAGTAGTCTTACCTGGTATGCCGAAGCAACTTCAGGAAGCGGAGCCACTGCAGTGACAAAATACGGCACAGTTTCAGACGATCACCAGACCTATTCTATTCCATTCCTCGAAGCCAACAAAGAGTGGACTATAAAAATTTACGTAATCTATGGTTCAAATGAAATCTTAAGCGCAAGCTACGGAATTCCTGCAAATACTTATTCTCCAGAAAATTTCACCTTCCAGAAAGATGTAATTCTTCTGCCGGTAAAAGATTCTACGGTGACGGGAACAGTGTCTCTTTCTATGACTGTTGATTCAACTGATATAAGATATTTGACTATAGATTTAGAAGGTCAGACTCAAAAGACATTTTCGCGCTATGGTTATTCTCCATATAGCTGGCAAACTACACCTTCCATTTATTATACGAATGTAACTCCTGGAACCTATACGGCAACTGTCTCTTGTTATAACAGTTCTAATCCTAACAAAATTCTGCTGTATAAAACTGAGCAATCCATAAATGTGGTGTCTGGGCTTACAACAAGCGTATGGGAATTCACCGGTGGAACCGGTCCTGTAAAAAATGAAAGCGGCACAATAAGTTTTCATATTACAGCAGCCGACCTTGCAGAATTTGCCCGTACACAGGTTTATGTAGGTGCAAATTCATATAACTCATCTCCATCAGATTCTACAGCAAACGGTTCTATATTTAGTCCTTTTGCTACTTTTTCAGGTGCGGTCACTTATGTTAATCAATTACCTGAAAAAAATGCAGATGACACTTTTATAGAATATACCGTTCATTTAAAAGATGGATATTTAGAGGAATTAACAACACAAAGAATAAACATAAACAGGAATATAACTATAGAATGCTGGAAGGATTCCCCTGGCGATAAAAAAGGTATAGCAACAGTAAAGTGTTGTGATGCAGCAATCACAAAGATGTTTTATATAAATAATTCTCTGACATTAGAAGGAATCAAAACTACAAGTCCAGCAGTTTCCTGGAGCGGGCTTGTAATAGATGGAAATAAATCAAATGGAATGGCTACCTGCGGTGTTTATGCTAATTCTGGAGCTAATTTTAAGATGAAAGGTGGAACTGTAAAAAACTGTAAAATCACAGATAACGGAGCAGGAGTTTTTATCTGGTCTGGAGCGTTTACAATGGAAGGAGGCATTATTTCTGCAAATGAATCTCTAAATGAATCTCTAGGCACTTATTATGGTGGTGGTGGTGTTTATATGCGCGCCGGTTCCTTTACCATGACCGATGGAGAAATTTTTGGTAATGAGGCTCAGAGTGGCGCAGGGATTATTAATGATGATGATGCGGCAATACTTAAAATAAGTGGTGGAAAGATTTACGACAATCATTCTTTATCTGATTCATCGCAGGGGGGTGCAATTAAGAATCATGGAACTCTCCTTTTTTATGGAACTGCAGTAATTGGTGATGATACTGCAACCTCTGTAGCAACAGCTTCAAGTCACTCAAATTCAGCAGCTTTTGGTGCTGGAATTTATAGTTCTGGTAATTCAGCAAAAGTGTATATAGGTTATTCAGATGAAGATACAATTGATCCGGATTATACAGGAGGCATTTATTACAATTATGCTTCAGGTACCTCTTCGTATGCGGGTGAGGGAGGCGGAGGAATCTGTATTTATACTGGGGATTTTAAGGTAGCAGGTGGAAATATTTCCTTCAATTATTCTGGATTTGCTGGTGGTGGAATTAATGCAAGAAAAGATTTTCCTTTAAGCGGAATAACAATGCATGAAAATGAAACAGCAGGTAATGGAGGCGCAATCTGTAGTTATAATATTGAATTAAGCGGTAAAGTAGTTATTCCTTATGGGGTTACAGATGCAACTACACACAATCTTGTTACGGGAATCGGTAAAAATGATGTTTATTTAAGCAGTTCGAAAAAAATAACGGTTACAGGTGCACTGGATACTGATACATTATTAACTCTTTCTCCAAGCCTTGCTTATAATTCCCGCGGAAACGAAGTAATTGCTGCTGATACAGGAATAACTTTTACAGATGATACACTTTCTCATTTTACACTTAGCGATACAGACTGGAATTTAGAGCTTTTATCAACTACCAGTATTATTGTTAATGCACCAATTTATTTGAATTCAACAGGGCCGGCAAATACTTCTGTAACTGGAACAAAGAGCCATCCTTTTGGAAGCTGGGCTTATGGTGCCAAGGAGGCTATGAAT
>CAKUWD010000163.1 GCA_934699065.1 uncultured Treponema sp. | reverse complement strand
ACGACGGCCTTATCACAAATGAAAAAAATCTTCTTTTGTGCACGGTGGAGGCAGACTGTGTTCCGGTATATTTTTTCGACCCGGTAAAAGAAGTGATTGCCATGGTTCACAGCGGCTGGAAGGGAACAGTCAAAAAAATCTCGGAAGTTACAATTCAAAAAATGAAGAGTGTTCTTGGCTGCCAGCCTTCTGATATGCTTGTTGCGATTGGGCCTCATATCTGCAAGGACTGTTACGAAGTTGGGCAGGATGTCTTTGAAGAATTCAGCCATGGCTTTGCCACTACGGAAATGGGAAAAATCTTTGTCAGAAAAAATCAGGAAAAATATCTTTTGAATCTGGAAGAGGCGGTGAAGCTGACTCTTGTAGAAAATGGAGTGCCGGCTGCCAGCATTTTTTCTGCCGGCGTCTGCACCCTTCATTCTCAAGTCGAAGGCTACAGCTTCTGTTCATATAGAAGAACAAAATCCAAAACAGAGCGCATGCTTACTGCCATTATGCTGAAATAAAATTTTCAGAAGATGGCAGATTTATTTTCTAAGTTTTTTTACTATATTAGCCAGTGATAAAAAATTACTGGCTTTTACCAGTGCCAGACCCTGGCCTTTATCACCAACAGTGACAAGACCAAAAAGATGTTTGCCCTTTGGAGGGACCCCCAGTTCAAGATTTTCTTCCGGCTCATAATTTGCCAGGTCGTCAAGAGAGACGCCGAAAATATCTGCCAGCTGTTTGCATTTATCCAGGTCAGGAATACTTTCGCCGGCCTCCCACTTAGCTACAGACTGGCGGGTAACACCAAGCTTTTCAGCAATGTCTTCCTGAGTCAGCTGTAAGACTTTTCGCATTTGAACCAGATTATCTTTGAACATTAAGGTCTCCCTATTTCTTTTTGATTCCCAGAACAGCCCATCTGAAGAATGGAATTCTCGAAATCACTGCATACAAAGCGTATCCGAAAACAAAGCCTGCGACAAGACTCAAAAGATAACTCATCGGAGCAGGAAGGAGTCCCGGCTTTGCAATAAAGAGTGCCACGCTTGAAATTCCAAGATAGTGGAAAACATAAAGCCCAAAGCTGTGACGACTCATCCACTCTGTAAAGCCATTCGAGAAATCACCGAAGCGGGCAAAGCCACTGAGCATGGCAAGCGAACCCGCATAAGCACACAAAGAAAAAAGGAAGCCCCGGTTAATCGGCTTATCAGCATAGTTCTGACCAAAATACAAAATCGTAAAAGTTACGCACAAAACAAGTGCAAGGGCAATCAGAGGAAGCGCAAGCTTTTTGATTTTTTCCATCACTTCATCATTAGAAAAAACATAATAGCCCAGAAGGAAAAAGACAAAGTAAAATGCAAAGCGATAAACAGAAATAATAGGCATGTTCAAAATTTGAGCTGCTCCCCAGATTGGGAAATAGAAAAGAGGAAGCAGCCAGAGAGGAGTTTTTGCTCCCGCCTGCAGTAGTTTTCCTTTTTCGATTTTTCTGATTATCAAAAGGAGAAGACTGTAAATCCATAAAAGATGCATGTACCAGAGCACGCCGCTTCCCGACGCAACCATAATCATATAAATTATTGGCTCTGGAACTCCTGCTTCCTTAAGTCCCGCAATTCCGCCTCCCAGAGACATGCTTACGTAGCCCTGAATGAACTGGAAAAAGAAAAGTCCAATTGTTGATGGAACCAGCAGCTTCAGGCTTCGTGATTTAAAAAATTCTTTGTCAGTGTGTTGCTCAAGGCTCAGTCTTGAACTGATTCCCGAAACAATAAAGAGCAGTGGCATAATCCATGGGTAAACCAGATATTGAAAAGCATCGTAGTACTGAACCTTCAGATTTGTGATTTGACCCAATCCACCCAGCACGCCTTCTGAGTTATACATATAAAAAACGTGATAGATTACAACAATTACAACCGTTACCCAGCGAATGTTGTCCAAGTAGTGTTTTCTCATACATTTACCACCTTTGCAATTATTATTAACATAATTTTATTGCGAGTTCTGCGGTAAGTCCACCAATAATTATTAACATTTTTGAAGTTTTTATGTTAGAAATGGTTGCGACAATGGGGATTTTCTGACAAGAGGGCTTTTCTATGTTATCATTGAATTGATTTATGATTCTTAATACCGTTCAACGTACAGACATTCCGGCTTTCTTCCCCGAGTGGCTCGCAAATAGAATTAAGGAAGGTTTTGTTTTTGTCAGAAATCCTTATAATCCGGGGCTTGTTACTCGTTACGAAATTAATACTGATGTGGTGGATGCAATTGGCTTTTGTTCAAAAAATCCTGCCCCCTTTTTTCCTTATCTTGATTTGGTGAAGGATTTTGGCCAGTTCTGGTATGTTACGATTACGCCTTATGGAAAGGATATTGAGCCCGGGGTGCCAGAGAAGTCTGAGGTTATTGAAAGCTTTAAATATTTGTCGGGCGTGGTTGGGGCTGAAGCTTGCGGGTGGCGTTACGATCCTATTTTTGTTGATTCAAAGTACACGGTTGATTTTCATCTGCGGGCTTTTGAAAAAATGGCGAGTGAGCTGGAAGGCTTTACCAAAATTGTTGTCATCAGCTTTATTGATTTGTATGAAAAAGTGAAACGTAATTTTCCCCAGGTGCGGGAGGTTTGTGAGCGGGATAAACTTTTTCTCGGCCGGGCCATTATTAAAATAGCCGCTGACCACGGCATGCTTGTGAAGCCCTGCGGCGAAGGAGATTTTCTTGCGCCATACGGGGCAGACTGCGGCGGCTGCATGACCATCCGCGACTACGAAAGGGCAATCGGGAAAAAGCTAAAGGTGCCGAATTATAAACCGTCACGAAAAGAATGTGCCTGTTATCTTTCTGCTGATATTGGCGCTTACGACACCTGCCGCCACTATTGCAAATACTGTTACGCAAATAACGACCTAAGCCAGGTTGCGAAAAATCAAAAGCTCCACGACCCGACGTCGCCATTTTTGATTGGTGGCAGCCTGCCGGGTGATAAGCTTCATATCGCAGAACAAAAATCCTGGGTGGATAATCAGCTGGAGCTGGGGTTTGAATAAGATAAACCCCAGCTGCAAAAAGTTTACAACACTTTTTTTAAGGCTTCCTCGCCGCACCAGTTCCTGATTTTTTCTTCAAGTTCCTTTACGCGGCGGTCACCGTCTTCTTTTGTGTAAAGCTTCATATTCAAAATGCCCTTTTCATCATAGACATTCAGAAGGTCTTTACGCTCAAGCTCGATTGCGCAGAAATCAACATAATCATAAATCAGTTTTTTGAGTGCGGCAAAATCTTCGCGGGCGGCTTTGATATCTTCGGCCCGTCCAGACTTCAGTTCACCGCAAATCTTAAAGGCATACAAATCCTTCACAAAGCCCTGGCAGAATGGCTTCATAGTCGGATCCTTGCAGATTGCAAAAATTATGTTCAGAGCCCACTCGCAATAGCCGGCCGCCAGTTCAGGCTTGTTACAGAAATATGTTTCTGCGGAATATACAAACTCTTTGTTGAAGGGCAGGCACATGAGCTGAGAATTATTGTGCTGAGCCTTAAGCTGTGCCTCAACGCCATTTTCAAAGCCTTCTAGTTTGGCAAGAATACTTTCCTTGAGCATGTTAGATTTTATGCTCGGAAGCTTTGCAATATGTTCGCGGGCCTTTTCGTATTCTTTACAGTGAATGTAAATCCAGGAAAGAGCGAAGTGAGTCTTTTCAACAAAATCTTCTTCCTTGCAGTAGCGGATAACCTGAACAGATTTTTTCAAAGCCTCGTCAAAATATTTATCGTAAGTTTCATTCATGCCTTTTTTGTATTCGCCGAATGGATCGATATTGCGGCTTAAGTTTGCAACACTCTGAACAAAGTACATGTATATTTCAAAGTTCAGAGGATTGGCCTCGCATTCAGAAAGAAGATATTCACAGGCTTCCAGAGCTCCCTTCTTCTTATCAATCTGACTTCGCAGCTCACGGAATTTTACATTAACCTTTGCGGCCGTCACTGCATCATAATTTCCCTGCTCAAGGCCAAAAAGTGCATCAGTAGAAATATTGAGAACCTTTGCCAGCGGAACAATCTGCGCAGTATCCGGCAGCCCCGCGTCGCTTTCCCATTTGCTCACCGCCTGAGAAGTTACAAAGAGCTGGCCCGCAAGTTCTTCCTGTGTGAGCCCCAGCTGCTTTCTGTAGTATTTGATGTTACTTCCAATTGAGTTTTTCATTTTAATCGTGTCTCCTTGTGTTCCGGCAAACTTGATTTATGAGACCCTGAAACAAGTTCAGGGTGACAGAACTGAAGGCTGCCAGTTATTAATTCCGCGCGGTAATTGTATATTAGCAGATGCTGCAGAAAAATCCTAACAATTTATTTTTGGAAATGACTCAACGGAAAGTTGAAAATAGGGAAGAAAATTTGTTAGTATAATATTGAAATAAACGAAATCTGCAGGAACGCAAGGTTAGTTGGAATTAAAAAAATGACAGATTTTGAAAAAATAAAAAACTACTACAGACATTTTGATGAAAAAAACAGACTCAGAAATGAAAACAGCGGTAAGCTTGAGTTTTTAATGACGATGAGGATTCTGGAGAAGGAGCTTCCACTGGTAAAGGTGACTGAGGCGACTGAAACTGCGGGGGCGGATGGAAGAGATGCGTCGGCCGAAGTCTCGATTCTTGATCTTGGTGGTGGGGCTGGAGTTTATTCTTTCCCACTGGCTAAAAAAGGCTACAAAGTAAGACTTGCAGACCTTTCTGAAACTTTGTTAGCGCAGGCTAATAAGCAGAAGGAAGAGGATAATGTTCAGAATCTGATTTCCTGTGACCAGGTGAATGCAACTGACCTGAGCTGTTACAAGGACCAGTCTTTTGATGTAGTTTTACTTTTTGGCCCTCTTTATCATCTTACAGAAAAAATCGAGCGAGAAAAATGTATAAGCGAAGTTTTCCGCGTTCTTAAAAAGGGTGGAAAAGTTTTTGCAAGCTTTATTCCACATCTGTCTGGCAGCATTGCACTTGTTCAAAGATTCTGCTGGAGTCCCGACCAGGTTGATATCAATACTCTGGAAGAATGTTTTGAATCCGGCAAGTTTAAAAATCTTTCTGACAAAGGCTTTCAGGAAGGCTACTATCCTGCTTCAGAAGAAATTGAAAATCTCTTTTCTGCAAATGGTTTTGAAAAAATCTTGCTGCGTTCCATCCGCGGTTTTGGCTACGAAAAAGAAGATGTGATTTTCAAATTCAAAAATAAAAATGTCTTTTCAAAAATCCTGGACTTGATTGATTCCACTGCGGAAGATAAATCAATAATCGAAATGTGCGGACACGCAATGTATATGGGCAGAAAGTCTGGTATGCCTGTTATCGGATTTTAAAGAATGGCAAAAATGAAAGAAACAATAGAAAAACTTTTTAATGAACTTGGCTTAGGAATAATAACTTTTCCCATCGTATCTGTTTTCGGCGGTTTTATGCACAGAATGTATAAGGTTTGTACGGAGACACAGACTTATGCCGTTAAGCATCTGAATCCGGAAATTATGAAACGGGCGAGTGCGATGGATAATTACAAAAAAGCTGAAAAGCTTGAAGCGATTTTGGAGGTGAATAAAATTCCAATTGTCCCTGCTCTCACTTTTGATGGGAAAAAGATGCGGGAAATTGACGGGGAGTTTTTTTATATTTTTGAATGGCACAAAGGAAGCATAACCGACTGGAATAATATTACGGTTGAACAATGCTGGAAGGCTGGTAATATTCAGGGAAGAATTCATGCGATTAAAATAGAAAATATTTCATCAATGGAGCAGAAATCTCTTGTCCCTGAGCTAAGCACAATTGACTGGAAGGAATATCTCGTACAGGCAACTTCTGCTACAAATGGGGCTGAAGTGGCGGCTAAAGAAATTGAGATGATCCTGAAAGAAAATATTCCCCTTCTTGAATACGCCCAGAGTGAATTGAACAAAGCCCGAAAATCACTCCCAAACATCATAACAATTATCGATGAAGACATGGACCCGAAAAATGTAATGTGGGAAAATAGTGAGCCGGTGGTAATTGATCTTGAATGTCTTGACTATGGAAATCCAGTTTCGAGTGTAATTCAATTGTCGCTTCAGTGGGCTGGAATTACGCTCTGTGATTTTGATGATGTAAAACAAAAGGCATTTTTTCAGGGTTATCTTGCAGACTACAACAACGGCTTTAAAGATTATAAAAGTGTTTTTGGTCTTGTCTACACTTGGATTGAATGGCTTGAGTTCAACATTCAAAGGGCACTTAGTACCAGTATGGACAAAACTGAACAAGAGTTAGGATTAACCGAAGTAAGAAATACAATTAACAGAATTAAATATATTCACAAGATGGAAGATACGATAAAAAGAAGCTTAAAATTTTAAGGAGCATATACGGTTCAGGGGATGAAAAAATGAGTACAATTAATAATCAGAAAGATGTAAAAGAGCAGTATGCCAGCGCGGGAAATCTGAATACCCGCATTTCGATTCACCAAAAATATTCCACAAATAAAATGGGATTCGGGAATTGGATTTTTTCGAATTATAAAATCACGCCAGGCATGAAGGTTCTTGAACTTGGCTGCGGAACCGGCGACATGTGGAAGGTACATGAGGATTTGATTAAGGCTTGTGACAGACTTGTTCTCTCTGATTTTTCTGAAGGCATGCTGGAAAATGCGAAA
>CAKUWD010000162.1 GCA_934699065.1 uncultured Treponema sp. | reverse complement strand
CTGCAATAATCATAGCTTCGCGGGCATGGTTTTTAGCATTCAAAACCTCATGGCGGATACCTTTACGGGTAAGAAGGGAAGAAAGTAATTCAGATTTTTCAACTGATACAGTACCAACAAGTACCGGCTGTCCCTTATCGTGTGCAGCTTTAATTTCATTTGCAATTGCTTCCCATTTATCTGATTCGTTGAGGTAAACTTCATCATTTTCGTCTTTTCGGGCAACAGGAAGGTTTGTTGGAATTGCTACTACGTCGAGGCTGTAAATCTTGTTGAATTCAACTGCTTCAGTTGCGGCAGTACCAGTCATTCCGGAAAGCTTGTCGTACATACGGAAGAAGTTCTGGAAGGTAACGGTTGCCATTGTGCGGTTTCGCTGGGCAATACGGATGTGTTCCTTTGCTTCAATAGCCTGATGAAGACCATCAGAATAGCGGCGGCCTTCGAGAACACGACCTGTAAACTCGTCGATAATTTCAACCTTTCCGTCGCGAACAAGGTAATCAACATCATTATGGAAAAGCAGGTGAGCACGAAGAGCCTGTGTAAAGTAGTGGGTGTATTCAAAGTTCTCTTCGTCTTCGAGAGAACCGGTAATCAGATTATGCTTGTGAAGAATGTCGTTGATGTGGAGCATACCCTTGTCTGTAAAGGAAATGCGCTTAGATTTTTCATCAACTGTATAGTCACCAGGTATTGCGGCACGCTCTTCCGGTGTCATAAAGGTTTCATCCGGATAGGTGTCTGTTTTAGGATCTTTTGGAACTTCAGTAAGTTCTCCAACGTATTTATCTACTTCATGATATTTGTAAGTGTCATCTTCGCCGGCGCCTGAAATAATAAGAGGAGTACGGGCTTCATCAATCAAAATAGAGTCGATTTCGTCGACAATACAGTAATTAAAACCGCGCTGAACCTTATCTTTAAGGTCTATCTTCATGTTATCGCGGAGGTAGTCGAAACCAAATTCGTTGTTAGTTCCGTAAGTTACATCGCAGGCATATGCAGCTTTACGTGCTTCATTATCCATTGAAGAAAGAATTGCACCAACGGTAAGTCCAAGATAAGTGAAAATAGGGCGGCGGGAATCTGCATCGCGTTCTGCAAGGTAATCGTTTACAGTTACAACGTGTACGCCTTTTCCTGTCAAAGCGTTCAAATAAGCTGGAGCAACGGCAACAAGGGTTTTTCCTTCACCAGTCTTCATTTCGGTGATTTTTCCCTGATGGAGGTTGATGGAACCCATAATCTGAACATCAAAAGGACGTTCTCCAATTACACGCCAGGAAGCTTCGCGGCAGAGAGCAAAGGCTTCTGGAAGAATATCGTCTAGAGTCTCGCCGGCTGCAAGGCGCTCCTTAAATTTTTTTGTCTGTTCTGGGAATTCTTCTGGTTTAAGTGATTTTGCCCATTCTTCTTTTGCGTTTACAGCGGCTAAAATCGGGCGAAGAGCCTTTACATCACGGTCATTCTGTGTACCGAAAATCGCGGTAAGAACTTTATCAATAAACATATTTTTTTCCTTAGTTCAAAATTTTGGTTAAACTATTATACCTTATTATTATAAAATTTACTATATTATTATGGTTGTCGACAAGGAAAAAATGCTATTAGCACACGGATTCGATTTTGCGTTAGTAAAATCGAATCCGTATGCCATTATATGTGACAAAAAGTCAGTTTATTTATATAATATAACCATGCGAAAAACTTTACTTGCGGCAGGATTGATTCTTACGGGACTCTTTTTTACTTCCTGTCTTGGAAACGAAACTGTTCAGTCTATCAGCGAAAATGAATTATTTTCCCTTCCTTATGGTAATTTTGAAGAACAGCTTAGTATTTCGGATCTGAATGATGTAGGAAATGTCCGTTTTGGAATTGCCATGCAGGACGGATTCTTTTATATCGTAAACGGAGAATCAAAAAAAATCCTTGAATTAAATTCTTACGGCGACCTTCTGACTCTTTTTTATAATGAAGATTCACAAACAGCAAGGCTCTTAGAGAATTCAAACCGTCCTGACAAGAGTATTCATCATGAAATATCTTATCCTTTTGATTATCCTGGTATGATTGCAGTAGATTCCAACAAAAATGTATATACAGTCTGCTCAATTCCATGGAACAGACAGGAAAAAAGTGATGACGGAACAACACTTTACAGTCATACAGTTCTGCGTTTTGCACGTGATGGTTCGTCTGTTGATTATATAGGACAGCAGGGACCAGGCGGAACACCTTTTCCATATATTAAAAACATCTATACAACTTCAAAAGATGAGCTTGTTGTTGTTGCTTCTTCTTCAGAAGGAATGCTTGTTTACTGGTTTGCAAGCGATGGCTTTTTAAAATACATGATTCCGGTAATTACAAAAGATGCTCCTTCTGCAATAGATAAAGAAAATCTTTCCGACATCTTTTTGACAATTCAGAATGTAATTCCAGACCCGGTTTCTTATAAACTTTATGTCCAGATTGATTACTATTCAACTTATGTCGATGAAGAATCAAAGGTACAGTCTGGAATTAACTATGTACAAACCCTGCTATATCCTCTAAATATTGAAAGCGGAACTTATGAAGAGCCTGTCTCTGTTCCTCCTTATGAAGAAACTGTGGTTTCTGATTACAGCAAGCTTACTTACCGTATTCCTTATGATTTTCTTGGAGTAACAAAAAGCGGCTGGAAATTCTTTGTTGTAAAAACAGAAGAGGGCTTTAATATCGAAATGATTCAGAGTGAAAGCCAGAGAATTCTTAGAAGACATTTTAAGGCCTCTCATTCAAATATTGTTTACGATACAATGAGTCTTTCTCAAGATGGTATTCTTACAGCTTTGTATCTTGAAGAAGATAAGGCTCGAGTTGTCTGGTATAGAACTGATAATCTGATTGATGCAATTTTGAAAAACTAAAATGTTTGAAGATGTAGAAGAAATTGTGCCTGATGATGAGGCAGACAAAAAACTGAAGTTTTACTACAACCGCGAGGAACGCATTGCAAAAGCTCCCAAACTTGTGCAGGATTATTATAACGGTAATCTTAAACCTGTGCGCGGTTTTCGGATTTTTCTAACAAAACAGAACCGTTACATTTTTTTCGCTTTAATTTTTTTCGTAGGCGCTATCTGGATTTACACCGGACTGAATAAAACCCGGGCAGGTACAACGCTGGCCGGCATTAATTTTGAACTCACTGCATTTTCATACGAAGAAGAGGTGTATGTTTCGCTTTCAATGAAGCGTAGCAGCCGCTCGCGGGAAAGTGCCCCTGTTCCGGTGAACGCCGAGTTCTTTGCAATTGACCCGAATCATCAGGTGGGCGATAAACGAAACGGGCAGCTGGTTTATGAGGAAGGGGAGCAGTATATTCGCACAAAGTTTACAGATTATGATATAATACGAGTAGATGTGATTCTGCAAGCCGGGGGCGCCGAAAAGGAGCTTTCTGCGGAGGTTCGGAGGTAGGGTATGAGCCGGTCAATTGCCTGTATAGATTATAGAGACGGAAAAATATTTATCGCAAAACGTCAGATGACTGGTGACATGGGTGGTCGCTGGGAATTTCCTGGTGGTAAAATCGAAGAAGGTGAAGATTTACAGACTGCCGTAGTTCGTGAAATGCAGGAAGAGTTTGGAGTTACTGTAACTGTTGGAAGGAAAATTACTTCAGGAACCTTTATGCATAAAGATAAGCCTTGTACTCTTGATGTATTAGAAGTTCAGTTTCCACATGATGGAATGGCAGAGCCTTTTATACTTACCGAGCATACAGAATATAAATGGGTTGATATAGATACAATTCCAGACCTTAATTTCGTAGATTCAGATTTATCAATTTATAATGATGTTAAAAAATGGTGCAAAACAAAATGAAAATAATTAAGCTTTTTGTGTTTCTGGTTTTTCTATTAACAATTCCTTGTATTACTTCCTGCAAAAAAAAATCACCAGAAGCTATAATTTTTGATAATTCACATCCTCTGGCACTTGCTCCTGATGTTGAATGGGCTGTCGTTACAGAACCTTATGCCGTATTTCGTGATTCTGATGAATGGGGCGGCGCAACAGCCGGACATTGCCGTAAAGGTGAGATTCTTCAGGTAAAGGGAAAGTCTGTAGATGCCCAAAAAGAAAACTGGTATTACTTTGAAGGCGGATGGCTTCCTCAAAACTGTGTTTCAGTATTCAGTAACAGATATAAGGCGCAGACCGTTTCAAACAGGCTTTTGAGCGGAGAAAAATAAATGAGCAAGACAAGCAGGATTAACATAATAGCAGAAATCGGAACTTCACATGAAGGTTCTTTTGAAAAAGCCTGTACACTTGTAGATGCAGCTGCTGATTCCGGCGCAGATACAATCAAATTTCAATGGGTATATGCTGATGAAATCCTTCATCCAAAGACTGGTTTTGTAAAGCTTCCAACCGGAAATATTCCGCTTTATGAACGCTTTAAGCAGCTCGAATGCCCACTTTCTTTTTATAAAGATATAATGGATTATGTCCATTCAAAAGGCTGTAAGTTCTGTTGTTCACCCTTTGGTCTTCGCAGTCTTCGTGAACTTCTGGAGCTGAATCCTGATTTCGTAAAAATTGCTTCACCTGAATTAAATCATTATAAAATGCTGGAAGCCTTGCGTGACTGGCGGGAAAATCAAAAGGCGCGGGGAGAAAAGCCTGTTCCTGTAATTCTTTCAAGCGGAGTGTCAAAACTTTCTGATATTGATAAGGCCGTAAGAATTACAGGATGCGAAGAAGTTTCCCTGCTTCACTGTATAACAAGTTATCCTGCCCCGGAAGATGAATATAATATCCGCCTTGTATCTACCTTAAAAGGCATCTTTGGAATTGAAACAGGATTGAGTGATCACAGTCTGGATCCGATTCTGGTACCTGTATTGAGTGTAGCCTGCGGTGGAACAATAATAGAAAAGCATTTTACTTTGAGCCGTCAAACTTCCGGCCTTGATGATCCTGTTGCCTTAGAACCAGAACAGTTTGCTCTAATGGTACATACTGTTCATCAGACAGAAGCAAGCTTCCGTCATTATGGTGAAGTTGTAGGAATGGAGCGCACTGTTGAGCAATTGTCAGAACAGTTTGGCCGCCAACGGGTTATGGCTGTTCTTGGAGATGGTGTTAAGCGACTGGCTGCAGCAGAAGAAGCAAATTACGGCAGGACTAACCGCAGTCTTCATTTTATGCGTTCAATGAAAAAAGGTGAGACTGTAGGGGAGCAGGATATTTCGATTTTACGTACAGAAAAAATACTTACTCCAGGTATTTCTCCAGAGTTTTATGATTTACTGATAGGCAAAAAAATATCCCGCGACGTAGAAGACGGCGCGGGAGTTCAATTAGAAGATTTTATTTTATAGGGGGCTGTCATTCTGAACTAGTTTCAGAATCTATTTTATATTTAATTCCCCATCCTTAAACTGTGCAAACTTTGTATACCCCTGTTTTTCAAGCATGTCAAACATAGGTCCCATTTTCTTTGCCTTGTGAAGAATTGCAACAGAGTAGTCTGCGCGGAGTTTTTCTGCAGCTTTGGTAACTTCAGAAAAGTCTGTCTGCTCGTCATAAAGAAGGGCGCATTTTTCTTTAGCACCCGGAATCTTGTATCCCTGTTCGAGTAAAATACCGCAAATGCGTTCAAAACCAATTGAAAAGCCTACTGCCGGAACCTGCTGGCCAATAAATTTACCAATCAGATTGTCATAGCGTCCGCCGCCACCTACAGCACCACTAAAGGCCGGGCTTGCAATTTCAAACACAACGCCTGTGTAGTAGCCCTGTCCGCGAACGAGGCTTGGAGTATATTTAATTTTATATTTTCCACCGCTGATTTTTTCTGCTGTTGAAATAATGTATTTGAGGTCATCGGCAATTGAGCTGTCTGCACATTTTGCAGCAACTGAATCAACTGAAATCTCGCCGCCAGAAGCTTCTTTAATAAAATCTACAAGTGCCTTAACTGCGGCTGCCGGCATCTGCTTTTCTGTAAGTTCTGCTTCTACACCTTCTGCACCAATTTTGTCCATCTTGTCAAAAGTGATACAAACTGAATCAAGAGTGTCTGCAGCAAATCCCATGTTTTCCAGCATGGCGCGGAGAATTCTGCGGTCATTTATATTGATGCAGAAATCATTAAATCCAATACTCATAAGAGCGCGGGCTGTAACATCAATCAGTTCAACTTCTGCATTGCAGGATGAATCACCAAGAATATCGATGTCGCACTGAACAAACTCGCGGCTGCGGCCTTTCTGTGGACGCTCAGCACGGAAAACTCTGTCAGTCTGAATTACCTTAAAAGGAAACTGAAGCTCGTTGCGGTTTGCTGCAAAAAAGCGGGTAAGAGGAAGGGTAAGGTCATAGCGAAGTCCCATATCAGAAAGCTCTTTTTCTTCAACGGGATTTTTTGCAAGGGCTGCGTCAAGTTTATCACCACGCTTAAGCACCTTAAAAATCAGATTGAGGTTATCACCGCCATCGCTTTTGTCCAGGTTTTCTGCATCCTCAAGCATTGGGGTAGAAATGCGTTCAAACCCTGAAGCACGGTAAGTCTCTAAAATCTTTCCCTGTACGTAATCGCGGAGCTTCTGCTCGGCCGGTAAAATATCTTTCATGCCCTTAAGCGCGTTTGTTTTCATTTTAAGTCCTCATCAAAAAAGTCATGCTCTTGTCATGCTGATCCTGAAACAAGTTCAGGATGACGTTTCAGCATCTTGATATTACAAAAAAATCCATATTAAGACAATTAGTACATTTATTCAAACCAAGACTTGTCAGACCATAAATATTGACAAAATCATACTTATCTTCTATAT
>CAKUWD010000161.1 GCA_934699065.1 uncultured Treponema sp. | reverse complement strand
TGCTCAAAAACATTTCCATAGGCTGTTCATAGCCCGGGATATTCATTACAAGACTGCCGCAATCTTTGTAGCCGTTTTTTCTATAAAAGTGCTGGGCTGTTTCATCAACTTGAGTTGAGGTCAAAACCATACCGTAGCCCTGAGCCTTCATATCCTCCTCCCAATGCTTCAGCAATTGTTTTCCGTAGCCCTTATGCTGTTCCTGCCAGTCTATAAAAAGCAGAGTGCAAAAAGGAGTGTTGTCCCAAAACAAATTATAGCGCAAAAGTCCAACCGGCCTGTCATCTGCAAAAAGTACGTAGCCTTGTTTGCTGGCAACCTTGTTTTCAAATTCTTTTTCCGGCAAGTGCTTGTCCAGACTGTACCAGAAAGTTTTATCATTTGATGTTACATATTCTATTTTTGTCATTATTTATTTCTCCATTCTTCCAGAATCTTTAAGCCCTCGTCAATTTGCTCGCCGAGGACTTCCTGGATTTTTTCGAACTTCTTTTTTGAATGCATTGTATCCATAACTTGCAGCAATTCTTTTTTGCCATACTTTTGAATAAAGAGCGCCATGGCCCTTATCGCATTTGTATCTTTCCCGAGGGAGTAAAAGCCTTTCTTACAATCATACAGCTCGCTGCATTCGTAGCAGCCGTCAAGGCCTTTTTCTTTACAGCAGACTGTATTAGGACAGACTCCATCCGGTGAAGAAGTTGCAAATGAACAGGTATTGTAAATTGTCCTGCAAGAACCACACCAGGCAGTCAGAAAGCAGTGGGCGCAGGAAAGTCCGCAATAGGCAATCTGATCCACACCTTTTTTGGCCTGCTGGCACAATTTGTTTTTGATGCGCCGCATGGCTTCCACATGCATAATCCAGTGTCGGGATAAAGGCATTTGAATCAGCCCTTTGATGTTTTTGCCGCACCAGTAATCAATCAGCCAGGCGGAACTTTCGTCTGGGCTAACGCATTTACTGGCAGTAAGTCTTTCCTTGTCCTCATCCGTAAAAGTTTTCTTCAAATCAGCAAAGTTCAAACCCGTCAGCATTTCATTTGTAGACTCCATCACAGCCCTGCAATATTCATAAGTTGATTTGATATTCAGTGCCTTTGAAAACTCAATCATCGCGTCGCCGTCAAGCTCGTTGCCTGTTGTGACAATCGGACTGTTAGTTTTATCTAACCAACCATCTCTAAAAAGAATCTGTGCGTCTTTCAAAAGCAGCGAATGCACAACAATATCTTCAATACGAAAAAGATGCCAGAGCGACCAGGCAAGTGTCGTGTGCTGCGTCCCCTCCCCCATCCCAAAAGGCATCTGATAAAATGCCACAGACGGAAAGTTTTTTACAATTGAAGTTATCTGTTCAAAAAGTTCAGCGCGCAAGTCAAGAAGAACTTTTATTCCATCAGCAAAAGTTGCTTCCTTAGAAATGAGAGTCTGCATCTTTTTGTTTTTGTTTGACCATTCTGTATCCATATTGTTTCCTATAACCAGCTTTTTATAAATTGCTTTGTAATCATCAGTTTACCATGGTCGGTGGTGATTGGATAAGCGTCTCCAAAATCCAGGGATTTTCCAGAATTATCGAAAACCTGTCGCCCCTTTACTACCAGACCTTTTTTGCTGATGCTACCATTTTCATCTATTTCCATTATCAAAAAAGATCCGCCATTGTCGACTGTCTTCATCAGCAGACGAACCTTGAGACCACTTTTTATTTCTATCCAGGTATTCAGAATTATGTTCTCCATTTTTCATTTATTTGATCATTAAATTAAATTGATTTTTGAAAGAATCCTTTCAGTAATTATATCATACTTTTCTATTTATCATTTTTTAAATAACTTTCGAATAAATCTTTTCAGCCACAGCTTCCAGTGATTCATTTTCATAAATCGGCTTTTCTGCAATAAATCCTATATAATCTTTTTCAATCCACCAGTCGCGCATTTCAGCCTCACCAAAATCATCCTTATTGCTTCTTGTCTGATGCCGCTTTAAAGTTTCTTCAAATGGGATGTCGTAATAATAAGCAAAGATATTATCGCCAAACAAACGTGAAAATTCTTCGAAAAGCGGCTTGTAAAAACCCGTGTACAAAATGCCTTCGAGAATTGTAATCTCATAATTGTCATGGCCATATTTCACAAGATTTTTCAAAAGCGGAATTGCAGGGCAATTTTCACCGTCCCTGACATTCAGCATTTGCCGACGCACCAGATCCTGAGAGATGAGAAGAGCTACTGTCCCAAATCGCTGCTGGAGTTCTTTTGCGAGGGATGTTTTTCCGCTTCCGGAGTTTCCGCGAATTAAGATTAGTTTGTTCATTTTTTTCTGATTACTATAATAACATAAATTCTTATAAGAATGGATTATTTTTTCATTTCGTAAAAAAAACATATAAATCAGCAGAAAAATGAAAATTATATGTTTTTTTTCACAAATAAAAGAAGTATCGTTCCATTGTTAACATATATTTTCAGCTTTTATTCTAAAATATATGTTAACACAGTTTCAAATTAAATTATCCAGATGGCTTTTCATTAAAAATGAATGATATTTTTCGGTTTTTAAACATATAATTAAAGTAAATTCTTGTATTTATATGTTTTTATTCTTAATTATCAGAATATATAATCACGAGTTAACATATAATTTGTATAATGACTTCAAATTATATGTTTTTTTTCTGATTTTTCACTCATCCAAAGCAAATTTTCCCTTTCCCAGATTCATCTTTCCAAGACAAAACGCACAACCTTCACATTTCCATCCATCTCAGTTGCCACAATCTTAAAGCCGCATTTTTCCGTATAAAAGCGGACATTTTCTTCTTTATCCACAGGAGTTATCAGCGTAAACTTTTTCCAATCCTCATAATGCGATTTTGCAAAAGCCACAGCCGCAGTGCCAATTCCTTTCCCCTGGAATTCCGGCCGAACACACAGGCAGCCAATTTCATATACACCGTTATCCACAGCCTTGCAGGAAATGCAGCCAACCTCCTCGCCATTACACATAATCACAAACTTCGGAAACTCAAGAATAGACCGCTGCATCTCTTCAAGACTTCTTCCATAAGCCGGGCACTCGCCGTATCTGATAAAATCCTTGTAAAAAGCGGAATTATAAATTTCTATAAGTTGCTCTGCGTCTGAGATAACCGCTTCCCTAAATTCAATTTTCATACTTGTAAGATACCATATTTTTATTTTGGGCGCACTCGGCTCTCCGTTATACTCCGAGCCGGCCGGGCCTTTCGCCATTTCACTATTGCTCCAGCCGCTTCCCTCGCTCACTAACTAACGTTAGTTCGCTCAGTCCAGTGGCCGCCTTCGGCGTGGCTCCATACCCTTGCGCATCCACATTCAATTAATTCCTCGTTGGAAAATATAAAAAATCATACTCCACAGGATTGGTAAACCCCAGCCGTTTGGCAAGCCTGACAGATTCTGCGTTCTCTTCATCACATGCCCAGATTGCTTTCAAGCCCATCTTTTCAAGTCCTTCAAGCATCTTAAGACAAGTTGTAAAAGCAAAACCACGCTTGCGATATGGCTCAAAAGTGTAAACGCCCATTTCAGTAAATCCGTTGGCAGTAAAAGCAGCCTCACTTTCGCAGCAGACCTCGCCATTTTCTACAGCATAAAATCCAAAGGCTTTTTCAAGAAAAGCTTCTTTTGTTCCATAATTCTGCAAATGCCAGGCTCTATAATTTTCCGGCAACTTGTCAAACAATTCACTTGTGAAAGGCGTGATTTCCACATCGCATGGTTTTTCTAAAGCTTCCTTCCTTTCTATAAACTCAAAGCGCGGAATTATTTTTGAAAACTCTTTAAGCGGATATGTTCCTTTTCGTTCTGGAACCCAGATTACCTGAAGCCAATCCTTTTTTATAACTTCACCCAAGACATCTTCAATCCAGGGTAAATCAGCATCATCGCTGATATAAGTCCAGCTCATATCCAGCCTGCAAATTGCTTTTGTAGGAGAAATTATGTCATCTACAAAAGCTTTGCCCGGCATCTTTCCATCAAAATAACACCAGAGCGCAGAATTATTGGGCTGCTTTTTCTGATAGAGCGGCTTTATTAAATCTCGTTTTTCTTCAGGTAATTGGGTAAACATGAGGCCTCCTATTTTCTGATATTTTAATTATAGGCTACTGGGATTAAAAAAGCCATTACAAAAAGTCAAATATACATTATAATAGAATTGATGGAGGACAAATGATATACCCTTTTATGACATTGAATGACAATACAGAAATTGTACATACAGAAATGGATTCGGATGGAAAAGTAAAAGTTTTAATTGAAACTCCAGACGAGAAACTCGGTTTTAAACAGGCTACTTGTATTCTTCCTGATTTTGAATGGATTAATATTTCTGGTTATTCAGATTCTGAATTGGATTATTTAAAAGAATTAGTTTCTTCGGAGACGCATTTAATTTTGGAATTTTCTCAGACCGGAGGATTCGATAATGCCTCAGGTTTTTAAAATTGGTTCTTATTGGGTTTATTTTTGGCTGGATGAAAATCTTCCCCTTGAACCAATACATGTACATATTTCACAGGGCAAGCCAGTACCAAATGGTACAAAGGTTTGGATAACAAAAAATCACAGATGCTCACTAGCCCATAATAAATCAAAAATACCACCCGCCACTCTAAATAACATAATCAGAATTATTGAAATGCGTATACCTGAAATCGAACAAAAGTGGATGTCTACTTTTTCTAAAATCTCATATTACTGTTAAATCTTAATGATTTTTATTCAATCACTTCCCCTTCAATCTCCGAAGCAATTTTAGCATCTGCAATTCTCATGCAGCATTCTTCCATTTCTGTATATCCCAGGTAATTTATATTTCCATACCACAAAACTTTTTCATCTATTATTGCAATCTTTTGCGACAAATCATCTTTTTCTTCTACCCTGATTCCTATGTTTGATAAAAGTTGAATGCAAGCCTGCTGTTTATTGTTCTTTGTTTCATCGCTTGTTTTTTTTACATAGACAATTATCGTAACTCCCTCTGCTATCTTTTTTGTAGTAAGCAAGGCGAAGGTTTGTGTTTCTGTTTTTGAAAGATATGGCGCAGTTATTATGATTTTTGATTTTGCGTTCACTATATCCTTTTCAAAATCATGGAGATATTCTTCTTTCGAATAAAGTCTGGAAGTTGTCTCAGTTGAAGAACTTTTATCAAAATCTTTTTCTTTCGGTTTGATTGTATAACCAAGCTGCTTATATCCTTTCAATCTGTTTTGATACATTCTGTCAAAAACAGGAATTCGGAAATCAACGTAGTCATAAATGATTACTTCTTCTTTACCTGCAAAGTTTCTGTGAAGACGGCCACAGTATTGCGAAAGAGTTCCCTTCCAGCTGAAAGGCATGGCTAACATAAGGGTATCAATTCTTGGATAATCAAATCCTTCCCCTGCATATTTTCCGGTTGCAAGAATTATCAAGCTTTCTTCGGTTGGAATATTATTCAGATTTTCCAGCTGCTCACGTTTTTGTTTTTGAGTTCCTTTGCCTGTAATTAGAATCACATTTTGAGCACATTTTTTTAATTGCTTCTGCAGAAGTTCCAGATGCTCAAGTCTTTCTGAAAGAATAAGTGGTGTTCGCTGATTTTCGATTGCAGACTTTACATCAGAAATTATTAATTCATTACGTGCAGAGTTTTCAATTATTTTTTCATAGTACTGATTTATAGACGGATTTTTATTATCAGTTTTTTCTGCAAGAAAATGAAAGCTTGTAAAACGAGGAATAAAATAATGAGAAAAAGACTGTGTCTCATTCATCTGTTTTGTTGTTGTTGAATATAAGATTTTTCCACACTGATAAAAAATAATTTTCTGATGTCCGTCGCGGCGGATTGGGGTAGCTGTAAGCCCATAAACATATTTTGATTTAAAACTGGCCACAAGATTTTCAGTTGTAAATGCAGAGACATGATGACACTCATCTACAATCAGCATTCCGTATTTATATGAGCGAGGCTTGACTTCATCAGATTGTTTTTCTACAAGAGAATTAACAATCGCAATATCTATGATTCCCGTTGATTTATCTTTGCCAGCTGCAATCGTACCTGGTGTGAAATTCAAAAATTGTTTAATGGCTTTTTTCCATTGTTCAAGAAGCGCGTGCGATTGTACAAGAATAAGTGTGTTGATTTTTCTTTCTGCGATAAGAGCCGAAGCAACCACAGTCTTTCCAAAACCTGTTCCCGCACAAAGAATTCCTGTTTCTGATTTTAGCATCTCTGCAAGTGCTATTTTCTGTTCATCATAAAGAGAAACTGCGTTTTTTATTTCAATTGCGTCTCCGCTTTCACGCGCATCGGAAATTTCATATAATGTTCCAGCCTCTTTAATTTTATCAACAACCGTTTGCAGATTACCTCGCGGTAGAAGAAGATATTTTTCATTTTCTTTTGAGCAATCTATAAAGCGCGGAATATTATACAAGGGAAGATGCATCCTAAGATTTTTAAAATATTCTGGATTTAAGAAAACTGCTGTCCGTCGAAGAATCCCCAAGGCTCGTTCAGTGATTCCAGTTTTTTCCATCTCGATATAATTTGAAAGTGTGATTTTGACTTGTGTCGGAAAATCGCTTTTAGTTAGAAAAGCATTCTGAAGTTTGGGCTTGTCGAAATCACCTTTAAGATTTATTCCACCTGATGTCTCAAATTCACTTTCATCTTTTTCAACAAAATCTGGAATCAGTTTTTCTATTTCTCTAATTACACCCCTAATAGATTTTTCATCAATTTTCTTTATTGAACTCAAAAATCGCCACTGATCATCAAAAGGCTTGAAA
>CAKUWD010000160.1 GCA_934699065.1 uncultured Treponema sp. | reverse complement strand
GAAAACTTTGTTGTAAGCGAAGTAATCAAATCATATTACAACGCCGGCCACGAAACCGAAAAAATCTATTTTTACCGTGACAAAGACAAAAAAGAGATAGATTTGATAATCGAAAAAGACAATATCCTCTACCCAATCGAAATAAAAAAATCAGCCCGCCCGACAATAGACATGGCAAAGCATTTCTCTGTCCTATCTAAAATCGCCGGAGTTTCTGTTGGTCAGGGCTGCATTATTTGCCAGTGCGATAATCCTCTGTATTTGAGCAATGAAGTTATTTCGCTGCCGGTTGAGTATGTGTGAGGGGGATGGAATGGAAGAGTGGAAAGAATGTAAGTTGGGAGATATTTGTAATATTAGTTCTAGTAAAAGAATTTTCGCAGAAGAATATGTTTCATCTGGTATACCTTTCTCTCGTGGCAAAGAAATAATAGAAAAACATAACAAAAACACTGTTTCATCAGAACTGTTTATTACACACAAACGTTTTGCTGAAATCAAATCAAAATTCCCAGTACCACAAATAGATGATATTTTATTAACTTCAGTTGGTACACTTGGAATTCCATGGTTAGTTAACGAAAGTAACTTTTACTTTAAGGATGGAAATTTAACGTGGTTTCGCTCAAATACAGATAAGGTAAATCCTAAATTCTTATACTATTGGTTTGAATCCTATTATGCAAAAAATCAGATAGATTCAATGTGTATTGGTTCAACTCAAAAAGCATTGACAATAGATACCCTTTCAAAATTTTCTATAAAACTTCCCCCTCTCCCCACCCAGCAAAAAATCGCCGCCATCCTCTCATCCCTCGACGACAAAATCGAACTGAACAACAAAATAAACACCAACCTCGAACAGCAAGCCCAAGCCCTCTTCAAAAACTGGTTTGTCGACTTCGAACCATTTGGCGGTAAGATGCCGGAAGGATGGAAAGTTGGGAAACTGTCGGAGATTGCTGATTATTTAAATGGACTAGCAATGCAGAAATTCCGTTCCCTAGAAGATGAAGAAGATTTACCAGTTTTAAAGATTAAGGAACTTCGCCAAGGCTGTTATGATGAAAGCTCAGAATTATGTTCGCCATCAAAAGTTAAATCTGAATACATCATCCATGATGGCGATGTTATTTTTTCATGGTCAGGAAGCCTTTTAGTTGACATTTGGTGTGGTGGAACTTGCGGGCTAAATCAGCACCTTTTCAAAGTTACATCACAAACATATGAAAATGGTTTTATTACTTATGGACAAAACACCACCTAGACAGATTTATTTTCCTAGCTACCGACAAAGCAACAACGATGGGGCATATTAAACGAGAAGAATTAGATAAAGCTGAAGTAGTTCTTCCAGATATGAAAACTTATCTGAAATTAATCTCCGTGATAGAGCCTATCATTGGAGCAATAATTTGCAATCGTATTGAAAACCGAAAACTAGCTCAAATTAGAGATGAGTTATTACCAAAGCTAATGTGTAATTATGATATTTGATAACACAAATTATTAATACAATTTATTAAAATCACAAGGAAAAGATTTATGATAATTAATTTATTATTTATATTGCTTGAATTAATATTTTTTTATGTAATACCATTTTTATTCATTTTTGATTTTCCTAAAAAATGTTTTAATACAATTTCTGTAAAAATTTCAATTCCATTATTTCTCATAGCAACATTGCTAATTTTTTTCCCATTTTTCCCTTTTAGTATCAACAATCGAGAAGTTTATAATAATATTTCTATTGGTCTAGGTACAAATATATACGGATTAATTATTACAATTATGTTTATTCAAAGAATATTAGATAAGCATAATTTGGAAAAAGATATTAGAGAAGAAAAAGAAAAAATAATTAGATTAAATAGCCTCGTTCAAATCAGTATTACCGATTATATTACTTCTTTTCAAGAATTAACTACTCCAATTAGTAAAACACAAAGTTTAAATTTGAATTTTTCATTTGAAGATATTCAAGATTTATATTATTCAAGTCTTTTGATAACAAAGCTCCAAAAGTCTAAAATTGTGGTTTTCTATGAAAATGAGAAGAAATTAGAAAATGATTTATTAAGAATGTTATCTGAAATTAATTTTTTTCATTATCCAAAAATAAGAGATATCATCATCTCCTTTATTAAAGAAATAAAAATGAATGATGTTTGTGAAGGAATAATTGCAAATAAAAAAATCACAGCAGGTAACAAAACTCTTGGTGATTTAGCTATTGAGATGATAAAAGATAATAAAAATCAAAATTGGATTACTAAATTTGACAATAATCAATTAAGAGGTAATATAATTGTTCCTTATGTAGTTTTATATAAATCTTTGCATAAACAGATTTCTTTGATTATTGATTATCAAAATCTAATAAAACAAATATCTGATTATTAAAAAAATATGTATTCGTTACACCTTGCCATCAAAATTGATGAATCACGAAATTGAGGTATAAGATGGAATATAATTGGGATTCAATGTTCGAAAATTCATACATAAATTTTACAATTTATAATGAACCTGTTTCACTTCAAAATAAAGAAGATAAAAAGAAAAAGTTGAAAGAAAAGATTCATTTTATTACAAAACAATGTCCTTATATTATTACTTGTTTTTGTTGGGTGCACATTGAGTATCGATGTAATAATGTAAAGAGAATAAAAAATCTAAGTTCTTATGACATGGACAATTTGATAAAACCTATATTAGATTCTCTTGTAGGCATTGATGGAATAATATTAGATGACTCATTGTTTAATAGTGTTGAAATTAACTGGCAAGATAAAAATGGGGATGATGAGTTTGAAATTCAAATAGAATATCCAGAATTTTTATATAGCCATAAAAACACATTATTCTTTCTAAAGCAAGGACAATGGTGTTTTCCTTGCAATACAAATAATGAAACTTTTAAACAACTTGTTAATCAATATTTTAGCATTTGGAATAAGATTATTACAGAAGATGATTATTATGAAAATATGGGGCTTCTTCCTTATCATAATTTTCTACCTTATAATAAGATTTGTCATAGTGGTTTTACCTTTATTGAAATATGAAAATGAATGAACAAAATAAAAAGATTACTAAGTATATAAATGAATTGAATAAAAAGTATTGCTGGTCAAACAGTAAAAACTTAGATAAGTTCTATTCATTAAACAAAAAGACTTATCAGCAAACAAAAAAAATATATAAAGATATTGAACCTTCATTTATTCTTCAATTTGGGATAATTCTACCTATCGATATACCTTTTACAAAAAATAATTTTTCTACATTCTTAAAACTAGACGATGGTAATAAATTAGGATTCACTTTTCATTTTGATACGTTAAAAGAAAAATCCTACTTTTATATGGGGAAGTTTCCAAAATTTAGAAGATCTTTTAACTCTTTTCGCACAAGATGTGAAATATCAATTCTTATGAAATCAACAAACTTCACAGTTGATGAGAAAAATTATGATATAAAAAATGATATGGAAACTGTGAAACTGTTTAAACTAAAACAGTTTAAGGATGTACAATCTTTTTCAGAAGCAGCTAAGCGTGTTTTTTTTATGCAACAATTGTTACAAAAATGTGCAATACAAGATTTAAACGACGTATTATTAAATTATGCATTTCTTTCTAAGGACGATACTATTTGCTCTATAAATAGTGATAATATTGAATTCGCATCTCATTTTAGAGGCGTAGATATTGCAAATTGGAAAACTTATAATTGGATGATTTTTCATAATATCCAAGCTTATCCTAGAGAACATAATTCAGATTTTAATGACAATTATCTAGCTCAAAGTTTACTCACATTATATTCAGATGACAACTTTCATGAGTTTAAACGACATCTGCAAGATTCAAAATATATGCTGTCACGAGGGCATTCTGTTGAAAGTTTAATCGAATTAAATACTGCCATCGAAGTATTGATAACACAAATACTTGTTTTATATTGGTCAACAGAAGAAAAACTCTGTACTGATGAAATAAAACAAAGACTAGAAGAAATATCCTTTATCCGGCGTATAAAAGTTGAACTTCCAAAAATTCTTGGTGGGAATTGGGATATAACAAAGAAAGACACGCCATTGTATGGATGGTATACCAATAGTTATGAATTAAGAAATCGGATAGTTCATGGAGGATATATCCCAGAAATGAAAGAGAAATTCGATTCTATCAATTGTAGTTATGCTTTTATTAATTACATTATTGGATTAATGAATAAATCAAAATACAATTATTTACAAGGATTAAATTCTGTATATAAAATCGATATACAAACAATAGATCTTAAGAAGTTTGATTCATTTTGATGTAGTATATTAAATATATTAATTCTAGCAGGCGTTGCGGGCGGCGTTTGAGCCCGCAGAAGGGGTAGCGGAAAACGCCGAAGGCGGTTGAAGCGAGGGGAAGACCTTCCCCTCCTCTTTATAAAACACAAGGAGGTACAACAATGCCATCAGACAATAAAAGTGAAATCGTGATTTTTAAGACTGCAGACCAAAAGATTTCTGTTGATGTTCGTTTTGAACGAGAAACTGTCTGGCTTACTCAGGCTCAGCTGGTGGATTTATATGGTTCGAGTAAGGCAAATGTAAGTGAACATATAAAGCATATTTTTGAGGAAGAAGAACTTATTGAAGTATTTTCACAAATCTAAAAAACAGATATTTTGAAAATTTTGAAATTTCACTGCCATCAACAGAGACATTACCAAAGTTTCAGAATATAATTAGACCGATATTCGAAAAAGTGTTAGCCACACAACGAGAAATCAAACAACTAGAAACTCTCCATGACACTTTGCTACCAAAGTTGGTGAATGGAGAAATTGAGGTAAAAAAAATGTATAATTATTTCGAAATACAGCTTAAAGAAAAAAGTGAGGCTCAAAGTTCCAATGATTTATGGGTACAATGGGAAACAGCAAAAAAATATGCACCGTCCGTATTATCGTTGATAGTAAATGTTTTTCCACATTTTTCATTACATGATGTTTCTCATTCTGAAACAATTCTAGAAATAATTCGAAAGATTTTAGGTGATAATCAAATCAGAAAACTATCAGCAACAGACATTTGGATGCTTTTATTTTCTGCATATTTTCATGATATCGGAATGTTTGTTTCTAAAGATGATATATCAGAATTGATTAATAATGAAGAGTTTCTTGCTTTCTTAAAAAAAGCACAAGAAGATAAGAATTCTGATGTATATCCATACGCGATTTTATTTTGTATCAAAGAGAATAAACTCTACTATAAAGAAGAAAATGTAACTCCAGAAAGTTTTAATGCATTAAGATTCCTTTTTGCTGCATTCATTAGAAAATCACATGCAAAAAGATCTAAGGCTGTAATTGAGACATATAAGACTTCCTCATTTATGTTTATGCCAGAATCTATTCCAACCAGAATAATAGATTTATTAGCTGACGTATGTTGCTATCATCAGGAAAATTTTGAAAAAATAATGGAATTACCGCAGATTCAAAACGGAGTTTTTGATGACTACTGTCATCCACGTTTCATAGCCTGTATGATAAGATTGGGAGATGTTCTAGATGTCGATAATAATAGATTTTCTCCTGTAATTTTATCCACTTTACCTTCTATACCAACAGATTCCTTAAAACATATTGAAAAACATCTTTCAATTACAAATCTAAACATTAACTCAAGCGAAATATCTATAAAAGCCGAATGTAAAACTATCGAAATTGGAGAAATAACAAATGCATGGTTTAGCTGGATTTCTAATGAAATAAATCTGCAAACAAAGAATTGGCACTCAATAATACCAGATGTTTCTTTTTGCTCTTTACCAATAATAAAACAATTAGATGTAAAAATAATGAATTTTGACACAATTTCTGGAAATGAAATACCACATTTAACTATAACTAGTAATAAAGCAACAGATCTTTTACAAGGATCTGGGATATATAACAATAAACTGGTTTTTGCGAGAGAATTATTACAAAACTCGATAGACGCAACATTGCTACGAATTTTCATTGAAAATAAATCAAAACTCGAAAATGGAGAATACACCACTTTCAAAGAAATCTGTAAAAAAGAAAAAGATAATTATCGTATCATCTTTTCAATTAATACAGATAAAACAGATGATTCAATTCTAAATATAAAAATTGAAGATCATGGTATTGGTATTGATTTGGAAGATTTAAAATATATCATAACTAATGGTGAAAAAGGAAGTAATCCAAAAACAGATATTCAAAAATCTATGCCTAATTGGATGATGCCTTCTGGTATTTTTGGAATAGGACTCTATAGTATTTTTCTGTTAACAGATAATTTTACTATTGAAACAACTAAAATTAATAATGGATCTTCTATTTATGGAAAAATATATGATCCTAAATCTGCAAAAAAAGGTGCAGTCTATATTCAAACGAAAAAAACTGCGCTAACTACAAAAATAGGAACGATAATTAGTTTCCAATATAAATCGAATAAATATCCAAATCATCTTAGTTTTAATCAAAAATCACGTTATGTTGAAGAAATGTATCGAAAATTTGATTTTATTAAAAATCAGGAAACGAATTTTGAATTATCTCAAATAATTGATGAAGTTTGTGCAGTAGGATATCATTCATATATTCCTATTTCTCTTGAGATAGACGGTGAAGTAGTAGATCTTTATACAACACCTCCAGACTTTAAATATTTTGATAAAAAGAATTCTTTAGAATTTAATGTATATTCAAAGAATTATTTAAGCCAAGTTTTTTATAGGAATCAACGTCTAGAGGATTTTAATATTCATCCACAATTTTTTAGTCTACAGTTGAATTTACTTTGTGGTAATGCAAAGGATAAGCT
>CAKUWD010000159.1 GCA_934699065.1 uncultured Treponema sp. | reverse complement strand
CGCTTAAAATGCTCCACTGGAGCATTTTATCGGCTTTCAGCCGTCGCTCCCTAAGTTCGGGATGACGGTTATTTAGTTTGTAAGTTCATATTTTACAGTTACGTTAGAAGTAATTGTAATGTTTCCCTCTACGATTGGAGTTGGTGTTCCACTTCCGGCAGACATAGAAACAGCTTTGTAAAGCATATCATTACTTCGTCCTGCACTTGTATAATCTTCACGGATTTCAATTACACCATTTACCTTACAGCCACTGGCTCCGGCTAAAAGAGAAGCAGCATCCTGTGCATTTTTAATTGCAAGAGTGCGTGCTTCGCGAAGTGCTGTGGCTTTGTCTGAAACAAGATATTCAAAAGAAGTAATTCCGTTTGCTCCTGTATTGTTTTTTACAGCAGCATCAATTACCTTTCCTGTAAGATCAATATTTCTGATAATTACAGCAATAGTATTGCGGACTGTATATTCACCAGCATAAGTATGTGAATTATCCTGAGTGATAGAATAATCATAGGTTGTAATATCAGAATCAGGAATTCCTGCTTCCTTAATAGCATTGATTGTATTCGTTGTATTAATAGCATTTCTTTCTGCAGCTGCAGGACAGTTCCAGTTTGTTGTCTTTACAATGAATTTTATTGATACCATATCAGGCTTTACAGAAACGCTTCCAGAGCCCGAAACCGTAATTGAGCGGACAGGAGCATCTTCCTTAGCCGGGCGGCTAATCATACATGATGAAAAGAGGGCAGCGCCCAATCCGATAAAAAGAATAGATTTAACTAATTTGTTCATAGAATCTATCTAACCTCCAAATAGAATCTTTTTAAATATATAATACGCTTATTTGCACTGTCCCAGAGTTTACTTGCAGGATAGTTTTTGGTAAGCGTTGTATATGCATCTATTGAACCCTTTATATCACGTACATCAGATTTTGCTTCGAGAATCTGTCCTTTTAAGAAAAGAGCTTCATCTCGATTATCTGTTGAATATTCAAAAAACTGATTTATTTTTAAAAGAGCAGCTTTATATTCTTTCTCATTATATAGTAACTGTGCTTCTTGTAACAGTGAGTCTGGATTTGCGGATGTTTCTGTAGATACAGTTGATTTGTTGTTTGAATCATCAGGTTGAGATTCTGTTAATGAAGGGGTATCTGCTGTTTGTGAGTTTTTATCTTCTGAAGTTGATTTTATTGCTGATGGAGCGGAAGCTGTGGTAGAAGATTTTGTAGTGTCAGGAACTGAAGTAGCAGTAGTTGTTGTTACTTCAGTATTTGCAGTGTTTACTTCTTCTGAAGTTTCTTCAACCTTTTTTACAGTTTTTTCTTTTTTCTGAACTGGCAGAGTAAAATCTGGTGCTTCAATATGAGTTTTATTAGAGCCGTTTTCAGAAGAGATTATGACTTCGATATAATCATCAAGATACTGGCCTGTTAACGGATCATTTCTGTAGAAGTGAATGATTTTTCTTCCTGCTGCACGGGCCTGTAAAGAGAACTTTGTATCTTTTGTGCCGAGTTTACGACCAAAATAAGCAATGTCTTTTGAATTATCTGTAAGTCCCATGTAAATCCAGCCGCTGCCAGGATAAATCACATCAAGGTATTCAAATTTTTTTAGAGTTACTGAACGTGAAGGAATGATTTCTTTTTCTGCTTCAGCAGTTTCATTTTCAGACTCTGTATAATCATCTGTAATGTCGATTCCGCCAGATATATCATCTGAGTCCTGTTTACTGTCGATGACCACATCATTTTCAGAAATATCAGGTTCTGGTTCTTGCTCTGGTTCATGATCTGTTTCTGGCTCTTCAGTTTCTTCTGGAGTAGGAATTTCTATTGACTCTATAATTGCAGGTGGTTCTTCTTTTTCAACAGGTTCCACAGGAGCCGGAGACTCTTCTTCTATAATTAATTCCTGTGGTTCAAGAGTGATTATTACTTCTTCTTCAATTTCTTCCGGTTCAGGAAAGGCTTCTGAAGTAAGAATTTCTGGAATCTCTGGTTCTTCTTCGTTAGAGTTGCTTTCAGTACTATCGTCGGTTTCTGTTCCTGAGTCAGATGAAGTTTCGTCTTCCGAAGTATTTTGTTCTGTTGTGACTTCTAAAGTTTCTGTTTGAGGAGCCTGAATCTGATTTTCTGTTTCTGGAGCCTGATCGGATGCACAGGATGTGAGACATAGAATAAAGACACATGCTGCTGCTATGAGATTTTTTTTCATGGTGCTGCTCCTGTTATTTCATTTATTAAATTATCATTTGCTTTTGAAAGCGAATCTATTTCTTTTTGTGAAGGTACTGTGAACCATTCCTGAGCTTCTTCTTCACTCCATTTATCCTTAGGAGTTCGAGAAGTCGTGTAATCTTTTGGAAGTTCAGGTCCATCTGGAATAGCTAAAGGTTCAGTTAATTCAAGTACAGTTCCGGGAACAATTGCAGGTTCTTTTTTCTTTCCAGTTAAGACTATCAAAAGAATTATGCACAATAGAAGAAGAATGACCAAGGCCGCGATGATATACGAAAGCATTTTATTTTCTTCGTAAAACTCACGGACTTTTTCAACGAGAGGAGAGAGCTTTTCTTTTGTGTTTTTCCAAATCCCTTTGAAATCCATTTTTTTTACCTTAATAACTAACAATAGTTAGTTTAAGACTTATCTCTCTTTGGAGGACGAGGAGGAAGTACAACGCCTTCCTCATCCGGAACATCTTCTTCAACAAAGTTGTCCTGATTATGATCAACAATTGTACCTCGCTTAATATCTTCATCAAGGCGGAGGGCAATAATCTTACTTACACCAGACTCTTCCATTGTAATACCAAGCATTGTCGAAGCACCCATTACAGTTTTCTTGTTATGAGTGATTACGATGTACTGGCTCACACTAGCAAAACTTTCAAGCGCAGTTACAAAAGACGATACGTTTTTATCATCCAGAGCGGCGTCAATCTCGTCCAAAAGACAGAATGGACTTGGACGAACCTGATAGGTTGCAAAGAGCAGGGCAACCGCTGTCATTGTCTTTTCACCACCGGAGAGGAGGGCGATGTTTTCAAGCTTCTTTCCAGGCGGCTGAGCGTAAATATCAATACCTGAAGACAAAATGTTAGCAGGGTCTGCAAGCTTAAGTTCGGCACGGCCACCGTTGAAAAGTCGGCGGAACATATTGTGAAAGTTTTTCTTAATCTGATTATAAGTCTCAAGGAACATCTCTGCGGACTTAGACTTGATTTCTTCACTAACACGGGTTAGGTTTTCGAGAGACTTTTGAGTATCCTCGTAGTTTGTGCGCTGGCGTTCGTAGCGTTCTTTTACCTCGTTGAACTCTTCCGGTGCCATAAGGTTTACGCTACCCAGAGACTGGAAGGCTTTTTTTGCTTCGGCAAGCTTTTCGCGAAGGTCTGCTGCCGGAGTAGTAATCTTGTACATGCGCTCTTCAAATTCCATGAGGTCGCGTGAATACTGATCCTGGAAGTTCTGCTTAACGTTACGAATATCGTTGTCTGCAGAGTTCAAAGAAAGTGAAAGGCGCTCGTACTGCTCCTGATATTTATTCTGTTCTTCGCGTTTTTTATCGAGGGTATCACTCTTGCCGGAAACGCTCTTGTTAGCCTTGGCTATCTCTTCGTCGAGTTTATTCATTTCGTCGGCAAGTTTTTTACCGCGGTATTCAATTTCTGCAAGCTCATCCTGGTAAGTCTGAATCTGCTCGTTGATTTCATCGGCGCGTTTGTTTTCTGCAAACAGTTCATCTTCTGTATCTCGCAAAGTTGCCTGTTCACTTGTAAGCTGTCGGTTTAAAGTATTTATCTGATTCTGACTTGCAGAAATCTGTTCCTGCATCTGAATCTCGTTGAGTTTGAGTTTCTGCAAAGTATCGCGATATTCATTGATTTTTGCAGTAAGCTCGTTGTTTTGAGAATTAAGCTCTTTAATCTGATTGTTAATATCATCAACTTTAGTGCGGTTCTGATTGATTTTGTCATCAATGCCGCGCTTTTTGGTCATGATACCTTCTGGCGAAAGAAATTCTGTAATAAAAGCAGGAGATGCAGCCTGATATTTCTTAAGGGAAGCTTCAAGAGCCTGCATCTGGCGGCCGGCTTCTTCAAAGGCCTCTACTGATTCTGCGATTGTTTTTGCAGCTTCATCAGTATTAAGTTTTTTTGCTGCCTGGTCAGAAAAAATATTCTTACGACCATCAAGATAAATCTTAAGCTTTGCAAAGTTTTCTTCAAGTTCTTCTTTTGCAATACGAAGGGCTCCTTCCGAAAATCCTGCATCCTTGAGCTTTGCATCCAGCATAGAAACAATGTCTTCTGTAATTGCAGCAAGTTCTTTCTGAAGTTCTACGCGTTCTTCTTCAAGTTCTCCAATCTGCTGACGGAGGGAATCTGCCTTACGATCATTGTCTGTAATCTGGCTGCTGGAAGTTTCAATATTCTTCTGGAAAGATTCTATGTTAGCCTTGATATCATTTAACTGCTTGTTTTTTTCGTGAAGAACGGCATTGTTTTCATCAATTTCTTCCTGAACTGTATCAATTCGTTCCTGTATAGCAGCGCGGCGGCCTTCGAGGGCATTAAGCTTTTCCTTCATCAAAAGAGCCTGCTGATTCTGCTGTTTGATAAGTTCGAGTTTGCCGTTTTTTTCCTGACCGATTGCAAGAAGATTAGCCTGCTTGCTGTAAAGGTCATCCTGCATGGCTTTTACTTTATCCATGTTTTCAGAAATCGTATTATTGATTTCTTCGATTTCCTGACGAACCTTATCGCGTTTTTCCTGAACTCGCTTGAGTTCTTCTTCGTGGCGGGCCTTATCAGTTACAAAGTTTTTAAGTCGAAGGAGGGTAAGGTCCAGTTCGCAGCTGTAGATTTCTTCTTTGAACTGGCGGTATTTAATTGTTTTTTCAGACTGAACCTTGAGAGTGTCGTACTGACGCTTAATTTCTCCCATGGCAATTTCAATCTGAGTCATGTTCTGGCGGGTTCTTTCAAGCTCGCGCTCTGCTTCGGCTACTTCGGCCTTTGAACGGCTGATACCAGCTGCTTCTTCAAAAAGGTAGCGGCGGTCCTCCGGCTTGCTAGAAAGAATCTGGTCGATTTTTCCCTGCTCCATAACAGAGTAGGCTGCCTTACCAACACCAGTATCCATGAAAAGTCGACGGATTTCTGTAGGGCCTGCCGGACGTTTATTAATAAAATATTCAGCATCACCCGAACGGTAAAGTCGGCGTGTAATTGCGATTTCTTCTTCATCAAGAGGGAGAAGACCCTTGTCGTTAGCGATAGTGAGAGTAACCTCTGCAGTGTTAAGGGCAGGACGACGTTCTGTTCCGTTAAAAATAACGTCTTCCATTTTTTCTGCACGAAGATTTTTAGAATTGCGTTCAGCAAGTACCCACTTGATTGCATCTACAACATTACTCTTACCACAACCATTAGGTCCGAGCAGGGCAGTAATACCCTCAGCAAAATCAATGTGAGTTTTATCCGCAAAAGATTTAAATCCGAATATATCAAGACTTTTTAAAAACACAATTCACTCCTGAAAAACTACGCCCGTAATTTTTTAGCATTACCGTCTGTTATAGTCTTATAATTATACAGAATTTTACATATCATTTAAAGAGAATTTATATAGTAGTTTTTTAATTGTATTAGAACTTAAAAATGCTTGCTAAAGTCTGATTAACTGTTTCTTCCCAGTTGAAATCTTTGGCCCAGAATATACCGTCAGTAATCATGTTGTCGCGAAGTTCTTTATCTTCTGTAACTTTCTGCATGTTGAGGGCCAGCTGGTCTATGGCATCAGCCTTGTCGGGATTGTAGTAGAGGGGAGCTGTACCTCCGATTTCCTTGAGAGCACCCTTGTCACTGCAGATTACCGGGATTCCGCAGGCCATTGCTTCTAAGATTGGAAGACCAATGCCTTCGTTTACTGAAGGAAAGAGACAGGCTTCGGCTCCACCGTAAAGGCGGGCAAAGTTTTCATGAGGGAAAAAGCCTGTAAGGAAAATATCGCTTGCAAACTGAGAATCAAAAGCCGCTTTGTGAATCTCTTCTGCGTATGGGCCGTCGTTACCGGCTAAAACAAGGCGGTGTGGCGCACCTGTATTTTTCTTAAAGAGTTCAAAAGCTTTGATAAGTTCAATATGTTTTTTTTCAGGACTTGAAAGAGTAGATCCATAAACAAAATAAGGGCGTTTAATTGCAAAAGGTTTTATGTCTACAATTTCATCTTCAAAAATATCTGCCATAGGAAAGAAAAGCTTGTGGTCTATTCCGTTATGGATTACGGTAATTTTATCTGCGGAAACACCAAGCTTTACTAAATCATCTTTTATAAAATTAGAAGCTGCAATAAGCTTTTGTGCGTGAAGAATACCTTTTTTCAGCTGACGGTGTGATTTTCTATCCATCTCAGAAATGTCAGAAGACATAATACTGTTGATTACTGCTATAGCTGTATGTCCGTGAAACTTTCGTGGCAGCATTTTATTAGCACTTGGATAGATTACTGCATCGTAACCGTGTTTTTTAATGAAACGGTTTGCATGATATTTATACCAGCGGCGCAGAGCCTGTGGCGTTTCAAGCAGCTTGATTGCAGAATAAGGAATATCAGTTCCTGAAGTATAAGTATAGCGGTCTTCTTCAGTACCAAAAAGTTCGATTTCAAAATCTCTTTCTTTTGGAAGATTTGAAATAAAATATAATATGTAAGATCCGAAACCTGATTTACCGTGGTCGCCGCCAAGTGTATCTATTGCAATTTTGATTTTCTTGTTTTCTGACATTTTTTAATCCTGATTTTCATTGTCGTATATAACAGGGCTTATAACCTTGCCGTCACGAACTTCCTTTGGATATACAGTTATGCCAAGTTTTTTTTCAAGCTGAGCAAAATGACGCATTTCCCATT
>CAKUWD010000158.1 GCA_934699065.1 uncultured Treponema sp. | reverse complement strand
AAGGGAAATCGAATTATTCGGAAGTCCGGTTGAAGATGATAATATAAGTTTTGAGATTTGGAATTCGCAGAAAAAAGTTACAGAAAACTCATGCATATTAGGCTGGATAGGAAATTCTGATACAAAAGTTACTGTAGATGGAATTATAAATATGAGGCAGGCAGATAATCTGTTCTGGATGCCTCTTAAGGAAATTGATAGTAACTATTTAAAAGCAGTAACTCATAAAGCTGTTGCAACTCTTAATGGCAAAAGTACGGCAAAAAAATACAAGGTGAATGCATCTGATGATACAAAGTTTTATGAAGATAAAATAAAAAATGCAAGCCTTTCTGTTTCAATTGATATTCCATGCAGTAAATTGATAACTCAATGTGAAACAATATCTTTGAGCGGTTGTGTTGGTAATGGAAACTCAATAAGAGTATTTGTTAATGGAGAAGAGACACCGATAGAAAAAGATAGATATGAAAGAATTTTGAATTTAACAGAAGGTAGTCAAACTATAAATGTTATGGCAACAGACAGTACTGGTAGGACTACAGAAAAAAATCTGGAAGTAATACGTGATACAAAAAAGCCTGAGATAGAAATAATCCAACCGATTGCTAATCAGTTCATAAATACAGGAATGGCAACTTTTTACGTAGATGGTAAGGAAGAAGATTTATGGTGGCAGTTCAATGATGAAGACTGGGAGTGTGGTTATGGCCGCTATAAGTATAAGGATTATGTGCTTGAAGATGGTTTCTATTCATACACAGTACGTGCACAAGACAGGGCTGGAAATATAAGTGAAAAAAAGAATGTTAGTTTTTGTATGGATAAAACCAAGCCTGAATCATTTAACATACTGCTTAATGTAAAGGGTTGGACAAATAATACAACTCCTGTAGCGGAATTTACAACTACAGATAAAACGAGCGGAATCAGTCATTACGAATACAGAATAGATGAAAATGTGTGGCGAGAATGTACAAGTCCGTTACAGACTGAACATTTAAAAGATGGAAAAAGAAAACTTCAGATAAGAGCTATAGATAAGGCAGGTAATATACGACAGGAAGAGGCCCTAATTCAAATAGATACAAGTTGCCCTCCGCTTCCTGAAAATGCACGACCTGTACCAGATGAAAATTCGATATTTATAAAATGGAATGGTCTAGATGATAATTCAATAAGTGATGGAAAATTTGTTGCACGGGAAGGGGCGAGAAGTTATAGAATTGAGAGAATACCTGAATGGAAAGATGGTATAAAACAACTGAATAATTATGGATATGGTAAATTAAAATTTGAAGATACAGATACAAAGTATGGCGAGACTTACAGTTACAGAATGTGGGCAGTAGACAGGGCTGGTAACGAGAGCGAAAAAACGGAGTGGAAGAGTGCAATTGCTGGTCTTGCTGTTGCAGAAATTGAAAAAGGAAAAAGTACTGTAGTAGAATTTGAAGGTCTTACTATATCTTTACCGGAAGGAACAACAGCTGAAGATATTATCAGAATACAGATAAACAAAGTTCCTCTAAGCATCCTTACAGAAGTTGATAAACCTCTGAACCCTCTTGTCGGTGGAATTTATAGTGTAACAATTGTACGAAAAAATGGAGCAAAAGAGATTGTTACGAATCATGCAGAACTTTTACAAGATGCTGTTCTGGAAATCGGATACAACAAAAATCTTATTCCTGAAAATTTTGGACTAAATGATATTTCTGTGTTCTATTATGATGACTTATGGGGCAGCTGGCTTCAGATGCAAGACTGCTATATTGACAGTACAGAAAAAGTAATTAGATGTAAGACAAAACACTTTACAGAATTTTCAGTACAGGCAACAAAAAGAGTTGTGTTTACGGAAGCAGAGTTACGGGAAGATGCATATAGCTTTAATAATAAAGAAATAGGGGATGGTGGAATAAATATATCTGAAGAAGATGGAGGCTTATCTACTTGTTTTACTGAATTCGTGCTGCCGGGAAAGAACGGTCTTGATTTACCTATACAGAGAATATACAGTACAGCTAAATCTCAGGTAGATCTAACGTATGAGGATAAAACAGACATAGACGGGGAAAAAATCTGGAGAATAGCAGATGGCTGGAAAATTAATATGCCATACATGGCTTGGAATGGAAATAGTATGGTTGTTAATGGAACAGATGGAAATTATGTTTCTTTATCACAAATGGTATTAAAATGTGCTTTAGAGGATAAAGATATATATTTTGAACAGGATAAAGAAAACACAGCCATACAAGTTGAAAAAAATCGGGACATATTAAGTATAGCAGTAGAAAATCATGAATATAATGATTGCATGATAGAATTGATATTTGTTAAATCTACTCGTAATATATTATTCTTTAAGTCTGTTTCTTATGAGTTTTTTGAAGCTGTATTACATCAAAGTGATGGAAAAAAGATTTATTACCAAAAGGATGGCAAAGTAAAAAGAATTACAGATTGTACTGGAAAAAATGAAATAAACTACACTTATAATGAAGATATAATAAATATTGTAGATTCTTATGGAAGAATTGTTAGTTTCTTCTCTCTTAATAATCAGAATATACTTTCTGTGGTAAGTGAGGGGAGAATTGTCAATTATACGGTTCTTCCTTTTAATATTACGATAACAGAAGATGATAGAAAAAATGGTATAAACAAAACAACAGAAACAAGACTTTTAGCTGCTACAGATGTTGGGGCACGAATCTGGAAATATAATTATGAAACAAAAGTACTTAATTATATAAATAAAAAAATTGAACCAAAGGAAGAAGCTCTTTTAGATGACAAAAAGCCAGTCAGAAATTTTTATACTTTACTAACAGATATAACAGGCCCTGATATTGGATATACAAAATTTCAATATGATATTTCGAAGGATATCGAATATTTTGATAATGTAAAAACTATAGAAAAAGAATATAAATATAAGGTTATTCAAAATAAAATAACAGTAAAAAAACAGACATTATGGAAATCCGAGAGCGAATATCAGGAAGGAAAAAATATAGTACGTGAGAAACAGTATAAAATAACCTTTAATGAACCTATAGAAAAAAATATACCTGTTTCAAAATTTGAAATTTATGATGGGAAGACAACGACAATAACAGATTTTTGTAATTTTTATAAAGCTACAAGATTCAGAATGAGTACTGCCCCAGAGGCTATTAAAGATGTGTCTGGGTATGATGAGAAAGTTGCAAATATAAATGATTCATATGCTGTATTTGCGAAGAATAAAAATATAACTATTTATGAAGGTGAAGTAAAGAATGGTAAGATAATTAAGTCCGAAGAAATAGAGATTTCTCCTGCAGTTATTCGTGTTTCTAAAAAGAATACTAAAATTGCTAATGAAAAATCAAATACTGTTACTGATGAATATGTATATGATAATTTGGGGAATATTACAAAAGAAATTCATACTGCAAAAACTGAAAATAATGAATGTAAAATAATTATTTCCAGAGAATTTAAAGTCGTAATACCTGCTTTTAACTTGAACATAATAAATAGAAATAAAAAAACACTTGCAGTTTTTGATTTATATAGAATGAATCTTCCAACTAAGGTAAAAACAGAAAGTTATGCTCTAAACAAAGTAGATCCTGATATTACTGAAAATGAAAAATATGATTATAATGAATTCGGACAAATAAAAGAAAAAACAATTGGAAATGAGCTACAAGAAACTTATGTATATAAATATGAATATTCTAAAATTGATGGACAGCTTGAAAAAATTACAACCCCAGAAGGCAATATTACAGAGTATGTGTATAAAGAGAATTTTCCTGAACAAGGAATGTATGAGAAAGATGTAGTTTATAAAGAGATCAAAGGAATTAAAGGAAAAACAGAAGTTAAGGAAGAATATGTATATGAACTAAGCAGTGGAAATCTGATAAAACAGAAAGATAGAGATGGATATGTTTCAATAACACAATATGATGCAATGGGACGTATTACAGGTATTAAAAAATATCATAGTTCAAGTTTAAATACGGAAGACTATTCCGAAATAAAAGTTATACATGATGATAGTGCAAATACAATTTCTGTTACAGATGAATTAGGATGCGTTTTAGTTTATAGTTTCGATGGATTAGGAAGATTTTTCAAATTTGAAAAGAATGGAAAAACACTAGATGTTAATTTACAGGAAGTTGAAAAAACAATAACTATTCTTCTTGATTACGATAAGTATGATCGTGTTATAAAAATGACTGAGCCATCTTATGAAACTCCTTCATTAGAAAAGTCTAGCTTTATTGGAACACAATATGAATATGACAGTCAGGGGCGAGTAACCAGACAGATCAATTCAGATGGTAATATTATTCAGACAGAGTATGATGATAATAGAAATTATATAACGCAGAATATCTTTAATACACAGACTCTTGAAAATAATTTTTCAGCTCAGCAACTCGATGAAAAGAAAACAGTTCAAAAAGATAATTTTGGAAATACTATTAAAGAGATATTGTATTTCATGGCAGATGGAGAAGCTACAGAAGGTAAAAACATTACATCTTATGTTTATGATGGAAAGGGAAGAAAGCTAAATTCTATCGATGCAAATGGAAATATCACTGCTTATAACTATAATAATCGAGGGCTCTTAAGTAATATAGTTTATCCAAACAAACTTGAGGAAACAAATACATACAATAAAGATGGTTATTTGAAACAAATTACAAAAAAAATTGATGGAGAACTTTTATCTGAAACTGATTATACGGTAAATGCATTTGGTTATATTACTGAAGAAAAATCAAAATTTGATAATACCGAGGAGACACATTCTGTCATAATTAAAAAAGAATATGACGGCAGAGGAAATGTTATTTCTGAAAAGACTCATTATGAAAATAATCCCGGTAATGTTAGAGAAAAGAAATGGTCTTATGACTGGAATGGAAAAGTGATTTCTGAGACAGATGGTGAAGACAGTACAACTAATTATACCTATGACAAAAAAGGAAACCTAACAAGCGTTATAGACCCAAGAAACGGTGTTGAATCATATAAAGCAGAATTCAAAATGACTATGGCTTATGACAGCTTCGGTCGTCTCATAAAAGGCTGGCTGCCTCAAAACGTAAAGAGGTCAGCTGGTTATCCAGCAGATGTATATTTAGTTTACGACGCTCAAGGAAACAATATTTACAGAAAAGATCCGGAAAATGTAGAGACTAGATTTAAGTACTCAAATGCTGGTCTGCTTATTGAACAGATCATTGATGGATACAAAACTACTTATAAATATAATGGAGCTGGAAAAACAACAAAGATAACAAACCCCGATGAAACCTGGATTCAGTATGTTTATGATAATGCAGGTAACAAAACTCATGAACTGGTAAATGGGAACCCAGTTCCAATAAGATACACTTATGACAAAAATGGTAATCTTAAAACCATAACTGACCGCAATGATAATATCACAAACTATACATATAATGAAATGAATCTGAAAACAAAAGAGGAGTTTCCAGATTCATCAAATAAAACAATAGAATATGATAAACTTGGAAGAATTGTATCTGAAACAGATGGTGAAAACAACAAGAGACAATATGAATACGATATGCTTGGACGTATTATAAAAGAAGCAGTGAATGATGAAAAATCAACTCAGCTAACTTATGAGTATGATGCCCGGGGAAATATAACAACATTTATTGATGCAAAAGGAATTGTATTTAATCGAAATTATAATGAGATAGATAAAATTACAAAAGAAACTGTTTTAGACAATAACGTTGAAAAAGAAACTTGGAGCTATAAATATGATAAAGCCGGAGTTTTGAAATCAGTGACTGGAGGAGATATCACAGTTTACTACAACGGGGCTGAATCGGATTACCAGCCGGATGCTTACGGTAATACAAGAAAGGAAAAGTGGAGTAAGACGGGATTGTCAATGAATTATGAATATGATTCTTTAAATCGTCTAACAAGTGTTACATCTCCAAAAGGGAAAAAAGAAGAATATTCTTATAACAAAAACAGTCAGGTATCTGCAATCAGTAATCTAATTAACGGAAATTTAACTTATACTAATTCCAGATTAGCTACTTTGAAAATTTCAAATATTGGAATAGAAAAAAAGTATGATTACAGTGAAGACGGATTAATTTCAAGTATTGTTTTCAGTTCAAATAAGGGACTTCAAACAGGTTTTAAGTATAACTATGATTTTAATTCCAATATTACTGAGAGAACTCATGTAGGAACAAACTACAAGGATATTTATGAATATGATAAATTGAACCGACTGACACATTCTGATCTTAAAGGGAAGTTCATAAAAGATACTTATGAGCAGTTAGATTTATACCGTATGAATGAGATAGACCGTGATATAGATGGAATGGCCTCAGAACAGGAAGCTACACTCAATGGCCAGTTCTTCCCAGCGGATAACATTTCCCTTGATGAAAAAGGAAAGTCCTTTGTCTATGATTTTGGAAAAGAAAAAGAAATACAGAAAATCGAACTTTTTAAGAATAATCTGGAATCAAAGAGTCGTATAAGAGAAAGAGATTTACATATTTATGCAAAGAATTATGAAGATGATAATTGGATTGAAATTACAAAAGACCACTGGAATTATTTTGTAGACAGCAGCAATCATAGCATTCATCTTAATTTAAAAAATACTTTGGTAACCAGATTCATAAAAATCCGTACAATTTGGGATGACAGAGATATAGATAAAAACAATGTCAGTGATTATGTAACTTTCAAGAACGACAGTATCCAAAAAATGATTCGAATTTGGACAATCGAGGATTCAAAAAACGAATTCTACGAATATGATAAGAATTCAAACAGAATTACTCTTGAAACTTATGCATCAAAAAATGATTACGCATATTACAAAAACTCAAATAACGGAAATACAGCCCGCGTAATGTATGATGGTAA
>CAKUWD010000157.1 GCA_934699065.1 uncultured Treponema sp. | reverse complement strand
GCAATTGTCTGAATTCCATATTTTGCAGAAAGGGCCTCTACATCTTCTGCAGAAGGGCTTACAGTTTTATATTCAAGACGGTCAAGATTCTGTTTATTTACATTGTCAAAAGCTGAACGAATAATTTTATCTGCCTCTTCTGCCCCGCTGATTCCAAGCTGTTTAAGCTCGTCGCTGAGGTAAAGGGTAAGCGAGATTTTTTCATTCTTACCAAGACCGGCGAGTGTATCTGCCACAGAAACCATCTTAGACATTTTTGTTGTAAGATTAAATTCAAAACCATCAGAAGTCTGAACCGGATTCATGATTTCTATGCTGTCGCCATAAGTAACGGCAAGACCCATATAAACATTCTTGAGTCCGACTTCGTTATTTTTGATTTCCTGAATCTGAACCTGCTGGATTCCAAGGTTTCTTGCAAGTTCTTCGTTTTCCGGCTTAGACATATCCATATACGAAACCGAAAAGTTCTTGTTTGCGGCACCCTTGTATTCAACAAGAATATCTTTTACATACTGAGAAACACTGCTGTAAGTAGAAGGAAGATTATCACTAAAGAAGACACGTACAGAAAGCGGAGAATCTAGATTCTTTACGAGACTTTTACTTGCCTTTGAAAGTGAATAAGATTTTGGTGCAGTAAGATCAAAACGCAAAAATGCCTTATGTCCTGCAATATTCAAAAGCACAAGAAAGATTACAAAAAGAATAAAATCTGATTTAGGACCTTTAAGCCACTGAATTATTTTTTTCATCATAAACTCCATTAAGCCTTAGCAGCCTGCTGAACTTTTACAGTTGCTGCAAAGAACAAAGCAGTAAGGGAAATAAAATAAATAAAATCCCTTGTATCAATAATTCCGCGCGAAACAGAAGTAAAATGTGATTTTGCTGAAAGGAATCCAAGAATTGCTGAAAGCGAAGAAGGCAGGAACATAAGCAGATAATCAATCAGCGAAAGCACAATACAAATTGCAATTCCGGCAAGAAAGGCAATAATCTGATTTTTTGTAATTGCAGAAGTAAAAATACCGATGGCAGTAAAACTTGCACAAAGGAAGATTGCTCCAACATAGCCGCCGATAATCGGACCATAATCAGGTGAACCAAAAACCTCTGCAGGAATAATAAACAAAAGAGTTGGAAGCAGCATAATGAGAGTTCCAATAAAAGATGCCAGATATTTTCCAGTTACAACATCAACTTCTGTAACAGGAAGAGTCATAAGAGTTTCAATAGAACCTGCTCTTTTTTCTTCTGCAAAAAGCCTCATTGTGAGAGCCGGAATAAAGCAGGAAAGAATCAAAGGCAAAGCAGAAAAGAAAGCTCTAAGCTCTGCTCTATCCATAAGAAAGAATCCGCCATAAAGATAGGCAAATCCAAAATAAAAGAAAATACCCGAAATAATCAGGAATAATGCAGAAACCAGATAAGCAACAGGAGAAGCAAAATAAGCCTTGAGCTCACGCTTCATGATGATAATTGCAGAACTGTTCATTTACTTTGCCTCCGTAAGAGTATGGAATACATCTTCCAAAGTATTCTTGTTGAGAGCCGCCTCATACAAATCACAACCGCCCTCAACAAGCTTCCTGATAAGCGCAGGTCTTATTTCGGAATCTCCATTAACAGAAACAACAAGCTGTGTAAGCCCATTCTCAACAGCATTTGCCGTAACACCGGCAACGCCAGAAATACTCTTTGCAAGCTCAGCAGCCCCAGAAGCACCATCCCCGCCCACAGTAACATAAACCGTAGACGAAGTTCCAATACTGTTCTTAAGTTCTTCGATAGAAGAATCAGCAACAAGCTTACCACCGCTGATAATAATTGCACGGCTGCAGATTGTTTCAACCTCACTAAGAATATGAGTTGAAACAATTACAGTACGGGTTTTACCAATTTCACGGATAATTGCACGAACATCTTCAACCTGGTTAGGATCAAGACCGCTCGTAGGTTCATCAAGAATCAAGATTTCCGGATCGTTCATAAGAGCATGAGCAAGAGCAACACGCTGGCGGTTACCGCGCGAAAGCTCAGAAATATTTTTACTCATTACTTCTTTAAGTCCGCATTCTGCACAAAGAGCAGGAACCTTTTCTTCCGGATTTTGTCCATAGATTTTTGCAATGTAGACAAGATAATCTTCAACAATCATTTCTCCATAAAGTGGAGCTGATTCCGGCATATAACCGATTTTCTTTTTAGCTTCAACAGGATTTTCGCAGATATCTATTCCATCAATGGTAACCGTACCCGAGCTAGGCTCCAGAAATCCTGTAATCATTCTCATTGTAGTAGTTTTGCCAGCGCCGTTTGGGCCAAGAAGTCCTACAATCTGCCCTGTAGGAATTGAAAAGCTGACATCATTTACCGCACGAAAATCCCCGAAGTTTCGGGAAACGTGGGAAACCTCAATCATTTTTATATCCTCCTGAGTAAATAAAAGGCGAAAATCCGCCAATATACTTACAATTATAATATACTAAAAATTCAGGCGAAAATCAAAACCGAATTTGAAGTACTGTTCTTCCGGACAATAGCTCGCCTTTATATATGAGCTTATTGGTACAGAAGAAAGTTTTCCGGCCGGAATATTAATATCAATATCAAGAATCAAAGAAAAAACATTTGTTATATGGGCATTTGCAAAAGCATTATAAAGATACTCTTTATTTCTGATATCAGGTTTCTGGCCCGGTTCAATATGATACTTCATATTAAAACTATGACTTGCCTTTAAACCGATTCTCCTAAAGTATGCATACAAAGGTGCAATTCCATTATGAATCTCTTTACCAATAAGAAGTATTTCTTCTGTAGTTTCAAAAGCTCGTCCGCTTTTATTTACAAAGTCCACAGACAAAGTTGCAGGCACACTGAGAATCCAGCCATGCCTGTTATGTAAAGGAGTGAGTCTTGGAATAGCAAGCGTACCGTAAGCACCTAAATTCATGTTCAACTCTTTTGTATCCCACATCGTATAAAATCTGGCTCCGGCACGAAAACCTCTTTGCTCAAAAGGAGACTGCCCGAACTGATGGATATTTGAATATTCCATCGAGCTCGAAAATTCCCAAAGCTCATATGCATCTTTGAAATAAGGCCAGTTAGAAAGCGACGGATACTTTTCCGGTTCCTTCTCTGCAAGCTCTTGGTCAAAATAATCTGTAGAAGCCGTATAAATGCCTCTTAAATCAAAAGTCAGTTTTTTGATAGCAAGTCCCAGAGGAATAAACCAGGAAGTTCCGGCCTGAGCCTTAAAATCATAGCCGCCTTCCATGTTAAAATTTAAACAAGCAGCCGCTTTTATTGTTACAGGAGTGGAAGAATTTTCTATATAAACTGCTGCAGATTTTTCTTTATCCAGCTTTGTTGATTCATGCCTTACCCTTGTAAGATATTGAGACGGAAGATTTACCGTCCAGGAGAAATCCATCGGTACATAATTCCAGCCGGCAGAAAGAATAATCGTATTATTTAACAAAGGGTCTTCCTGGGTAACAACAGACATACCAAGCCCCGGCCAGTAAAGAATTCCTTCATCAAAATCTATAATCTTAATTGGCAAACCTGGCCTGTATGACAAATGAATAAGGTATTTAAAAGGATTATAAGTTTTTGGATTTTCAAGGGTTGGGGCAAAGTCAGGTGTGCAGACTGAAGCGGTGTCAGGGTCGGTGAGCGGGGTGTGAGCCGGCAGATTTGGAGAAGTCTGATTTTCGCGGGCAAGACTACCCTCGCCAAAAGCAAGTTCAGAAAGAGGAATCCTTCGAAACTCGTTATGGTCGTATTTTCTTGAAATATAACAAAGCTCTCCATTATTCACCTGCGGCTCACAAGTTCCCCCGGAAACATCAGACTGCATAAACAAAACTTTTTCCGGTCTGTAAGAATCATCAAGCTTTATAATTCCAGTTCTTGTAAAAGCCGTAGCGCCCGCAGAATTAATTCCAAACTCAAAAGTGTAAAAATCTGAATCTTCTGTTTTATTAAAAAGCAGATTTCGCAGTCTGAACTGTCCATTCAAAAAATCAAGCTGATATTTTTCTTCGCTCTTTTCTGCTCCATTTTCAAAAGGAATTCTCAAAAGCTTTTGACGGGCATTTTCTGTAATAATACAGGCAACAAAACCATTCCCTGCATAAACAGGAGAAAAAGGTATTTCATTACGTAAAAATTCTTTTTCAAAAATTAACGAAAGATTTTCTTCATCATCATTTTCTTCATCTGCATGAATGACATAAACCTGCAGCCTTGCTTTTGAATCTCTAACATTCACACCACACAAGGCCGGTTCGCCATTACTGCAAACAACAAACGAAGCTTCCCTCAAGGGCCAGACACCAGAAACAAATTCTTTTTCAGTTAAGTCATAAATGCTGGTCAAACAGGAATAAAGCTCTTCTTTCTTTTCATTTTTTACATAAGAAATACTGAGATAACGGCCATCCTGCGAAAGCGACATTTTTTCAACTGCATCAGCAAGAAAAAGTATAGAACGCTTTTTATGCTTAGCATTCTCGTCATAAATATCAACTTCATGCCTGATTTTATCGTACCAGACAATCCCATACTTAGTAAAAAGTACTTGAGCAAAATCAGCCTGTCTGTCATTTTCCAAAAATCTTTTTGAGCACTGTTCCAGACGCTCAAGCTCAGCAAGTTCAGAAGGCAGCGGCACCGACTCTTCAAACTGATTCCACAATTCCGAAAGAGTTTTTTTATACACCCTGTAAAATACCTGCTGCACAGAAAAAGGATTTATTTTTCCACTTTCCTTCCAGAGCCGCTCATATTCTTCCAGCCCATACTGCGAAATCAAAAAAGCAGAAAAAGCAGTTCCGGCAGCAAGCACAACTTTCTCTCCGGGCGGAATATCAACCACTGTCGAAACCTGCATCCAGTTAGGAAACTTTTTTTCAAGTTTAGCCTGAGACAAAATCTGCAGAAAATATCCGTCGTTAATTCTGCCTAACCCGTTCTTCCCTTCTTCCAGATATGCCGCACCATCAACAAAAGAAAAAGGAAGATTCCAGACTGTCGCCGGCTGATAGTTTTCTCCGGCAATATATTTTGCTAAGAACTCATTTATCGGGCTGCGAGTTTTCTGAATAATCGCACTGTAAATTTCTCTGTAAAATAAATCCAGAAGAGAATCATTATAATTTGAAGTATCATAATCGGCAGGGGAATCAAAAACAATAATACGGTCGTAAGGAGAAGGCGTAAATTCAACAGAAAGAATATCTGAATCAGGAGAAATTACAACCGGAATAAAAAGATTTTTTTCTGCCTTAAGTTCAAGGCTTGCTTTTTTGTAAAGTGATTCTACAGTGCCAGAAAGAAGGGCCGCAGTTTCTTCGCTTTCTTTAGAATAGATGATTTCAAAATGTTCTGTTTTTGCAACGAACATTTTTCTGGGCTTCAAAAGGAGGCCGGCCGCCGTAAGTTTTACAGGGCAAAATAAAAACAGAAAAACGAGGAGAGTACAAATATGCGTTTTAACCTGATATTTACTTCTCATTTTTCTGTTTTCTTAAAACTTATTTCTTGCAGAACTCCTCAAGCACACTCTTGTAAATTGCAAGACCTTCGTCTATTTCCTTGTCAGAAATATTGAGCGGTGGCAGGAATCTAACTACATCCGAACCAGCTGTTGTAGTACACAGTCCTTTTTCCAGACATCGCACTTCAATATCAAAAGGCTTAATGCTCGGGTCAATCTGAGTTCCAATCATAAGACCTTTACCGCGAACATCTTTTACAATAGGAAGATTCCAGCTCGCAATTGCACCGCGGATATAGTCACCGGCATGATTTACTCTGTCGAGGAAGGCCGGATCGCTCACTGTATCAAGAACAACAAGACCTGCTGCACAGGCAAGCGGGTTACCTGCAAAAGTTGACTGATGGTCACCTGCAACAAAAACATCTGCAGCCTTACCACGGAAGAGGCAGGCTCCCATAGGTACACCGCCTGCAATTCCCTTAGCAAGAGTTACCACCTCTGGTTTAAAGCCAAGCCAGTCGCTCGCTAAATAAGTACCGGTTCGTCCAACACCAGTCTGAACCTCGTCTGCCATTACAATTGCACCTGCAGCGCGGGCCGCATCGGCCGCAGCCTGTGCCCATTTTGGAGCTATAAGATTTACACCACCTTCACCCTGAATACATTCAATAAACAAAGCTGCAGTAGTATCGTCAAAAGCAGTTTTAAGAGCATCAAAATCATTTGCCTTAATAGTCTTAAAGCCTTCCGGATAAGGAGCAAAACATTCCGGGTGAAAGCGGTCCTGTCCGGTTGCAGTAAGAGTTGCAAGAGTACGTCCATGGAATGAAGATTCCAGAGTTACAATTGTTTTACGCTTAGCACCGCCGTTGAGCTGACCATATTTGCGGGCAAGTTTAATTGCCGCTTCGTTCGCCTCGGCACCAGAGTTTCCAAAGTAACCACGCTCAAAACCTGTAAGGCGCAAAAGATTTTCAGCAAAATCAAGGCCCACATCAGAAAAATAATAATTTGAAATATGGATCTGACGGCGAGCCTGTTTAGAGATAGCCCGAACAAGCGGCTTATAATTATGACCAAGGCAGTTAACCCCAATACCGGCAATAAAATCAATATACTTTTTACCGTCATTAGCCCACATTGTTGCACCCTTCGACTTTTCAAAAACCACGTCAAAGGAACCATAGTTGTTCACAATTTTCTTTTCCATATTTCACCTCTACCGTGCACAGTACCACTTTTAACTCGAAATTGCAATTATAGTATTATTTTTAAACTTTTTTCCTCAAATTTTGTATAAAAACGAAAAATAAACCTAATTTATATATGGAGATTTTTAAAGACCGCGCGGCGGTACTACACACGGAGGTTTATTATGGCATTCTGGAACAGAAAGTATAAAGATTCTGTATTCACAGATTTATTTGGAACGGATAAGACAGGAAAGGAAAA
>CAKUWD010000156.1 GCA_934699065.1 uncultured Treponema sp. | reverse complement strand
ACCTTTCCCTGAACGGCAAGTCCTTTTTCTACGGTTGCGCCTTTGCAGGTTGAACGGATACGGCTTTCTGTTCCGCTAAGTCCACTTCCTTCGTGGGTGCAGAAAGGAATGATTGTTTTTCCCTTCCAGTCGTGGGCTTCTAAGAATGTGTAAAGGGGCATTGGCATGTCTCCCCACCAGTTTGGATAGCCGATGTAGATTGTGTCGTAAGCGGTGATGTCGATATCAGCTTTTAGGGCAGGGCGGGCTTTTTTGTTCTGCTCGTCTTTTGCAATCTGAGTAAGACGGCTGTAGCTGTCGGTTGGATAAGGCTTTTGAGTTTCGAGTTCGAAAAGCTCTGAGCCGGTTTCTTCTGCAATAAACTTTGCGATGATTGAAGTATTTCCTTCTTTTATGTTTCCAACGTTATATTGTTCGCCAGCGAGCGAAAAATAAACTACCAGTGATTTTCCCATTTTAGTCTCCTTTGAGTTTGAAGTTTTGTTTTGTGCGAATAGCGAACCTGTGAGTAAAGCCGCTGCCATTACGAGTGTAAAAAGTGATTTTTGTTTCATCTGAATCTCCTCTTGTGTACATCTTAATTATAAGCGACACATGTCTTTTTATTAAGAACAGGTTATGGCATAATGTCGTTTAAACGACAGTTGTTGCATTTTTGCCTATTAATTATTTTATGAACGCGCAAGGGATAGGAGCCACGCCGAAGGCGGCCACCGCAACGAAGCCGCAGGCGAAGTGAGGAGGCTGGAGCGATAGCGGAATGGCGGATAGCCCGACCCGAACGAAGTGAGGGATGCGCCCGAAAAAGGAGAAATATGACTGAACAAAAAATCGACCCACGCATTGTCCGAACAAAGGAAGCAATTCAGAGTGTTTTTAAGCAGATGGTCTGCGAGATGCCTTACGAAAAAATTACTGTAAAGGCAATCACCCAGGCTGCCAGAATCAACCGCAATACTTTTTATCTTCATTATAACTGTGTGGATGATGTGCTTGCGGAGATTCAGGAAAAACATTCCGGCGAATACAGTGCCATTGTATCGGGCTTTGACCAGCTTAAGGACACGGGAAAGCTTGTCCGCTCCTTTTTTGAATACATGGAAGCTCAGGATGATTTTTTCAAGCGTGTCACCTGCGACAGCCGTTTTGACCATATCCGAGAAAGAATGCAGAACCGGGTTACCAAACAGGCAGCCGAATCCCGTCCTCTTAAGGGGATTGATCAGAGCGTGCGCAACATCCTTTTGACTTTTAATAACTGTATTGTCCTGCTTTACCGCCAGTGGGTCGCCGATGGCCGTAAGATTCCTATGGAAGAAATGATTGAGCTTGCAACGACCTTGCTGGAAAAGGGGATGAAGGGATTTAGGGGTAAATAGTAAAGATATAAAGAGTAAGGTTGTTGCCTCACAAAGAAAAAGCGGTGAATTAAATATCATTTTTCATTGACAAATATATTTTATCCATATAATATAACTAGAGAACACTCTAGTAGAGTATTCTCTAGTAGACAACGCTCTAGTAATACGTATCACAGTCCAAAGAGGATTATCAATATGGAAAAATTTATAGGCAGAAAAGAAGAATTTGCATCTCTTCAGGAGCTTTATAACAAGAAAGGTTTTCAAATGGCTGTTCTTTTTGGCCGAAGAAGAGTTGGAAAGACAACACTCATAAATAAATTCATTGAAACAAATAAATGCAAGTCAGTTTCTTTTGTCAGTACAGAAATGACGGAAGCAGAACTCCTGGAAAGAATGGGAAATGATGTTCTGGACAGCCTTGCTCCAAACCTTAGCGGAAAATTAAAATTTGATTCTTTTGATTCTATTTTTGATTTTATTGCAGAAGAATCAGCAAAAGAGAGACTTGTTTTTGTAATTGATGAATATCCATATCTGGCAAAATCCTGTCCTTTTATGGACTCTTTACTGCAGAAATATGTTGATAATAAATGGAGGAAATCAAATCTGTTCTTTATTTTACTGGGTTCTCTCGTTTCTTTTATGCGGGAAGAGGTTCTTGGTTCCTCCGCTCCGCTTCATGGAAGAGCTAATCTGGAATTCAAAATTAATCCATTTAATTACAAGGACACTGCTTTGTTTGTTCCTGATTATAATGCAGAAGAGAAGGCTATCGTTTATGGTCTTACAGGAGGAGTTGCAAAATATCTGGAACAATTTGACAGTAAACTTTCACTTGATGAAAATATCGAAAAACTATTTTTCTCTAGAAATGCATTTTTCTCTGAAGAACAAGTTAAGACAGTTATTACGGCGGAAAAAATGAATCCTGTTGCCTATAATTCTATAATAGATGCCATTGCAAAAGGAAAATCTAAATATAATGAAATTCAGTCAACTACAGGAATGTCAGACATCAGCTACTGTCTGAATAATCTTATTTCAGCAGAAATAGTAGAGCGACGAGAAACTCCTAAACCATATTATATAATTTCAGATTCAATGATAAATTTCTATTTCAAATATGTTGCCCCAGGTGCAAGTCTAATCAATAGTGGAAAAGGAAAGCTTTATTATGAGCAGAAGGTAAAAGGGAGTTTGCATAATTTTATGGGCAGCGTTTTTGAAAGAATGGCAAAAGATTATATTCTGAGTAATGTCGGAACAAAAAAAATTCCTTGCTTTTTAACAGATATTGTTGAATACCAGAATTCTGTAAAAACTGGAAAAAATATTGTCCTTATTGAAATAGACCTGCTTGGACTGGATGGAAAAAACTATGTTCTGGCCGGTGAGTGTAAGTTCAAGACTGAAAAATTTGACAATGGAGATCTTGATAACTTCTTGAATAAAGTAAATTATTTGCCAGCTTCAAATATAAAATTAATGCTGTTCTCACTTTCAGGCTTTACAGATTATGTCATTGAAAATTCTAAAAACCTTACATTGGTTACATTAGAGAAAATGTACTAGGGCTCTGCTTTACGACTCATTCACCAGTTTTCCTGTCATGTGCTCAATTTCAAGCTCAAGGCATTGAACTCGCGGCAGGGCGTTTTTAAGTTCCTTTTCAAGATAGGCCTGGTCGTCTGTGAATTTTTGTGTGAGCCTTGTGCAGATTTTGCGGGTAAGGTCCGGGTCTGTCACAAGGCGGATTTTTCCAAAGACAATTACACTGTTGATGTTCAGAGCCCATTCACCTTCTTTGCGGTAGCCTGAATCGTAAACGCAGAAGCTTGCCTTGTCGTAGTTTTTGATGGCATCAATTTTGTGGCCTTCTTTTGCGCCGTGAAAATAAATCTTATTGTCTTCTTCGCTGTAGAAATGGGAGAGGGGAAGGCCGTAAGGGTAGCCGTCATCACCCAGCAGCGAAAGAACTCCGCGTTTTTCATTTTTCAAAATCTCTTTGCATTCAGTATCTGCAATCTGCTGCTTAAATCTTCTCATTGGTCGAAACATATGTTTACTCCTATTTTTTATTAATAAAATACAATCCTACAAGGCAGATTGCAACTCCCAAAACCTTGCTCCAGCTGATGGCTTCATGATAGCCAATAAGACCTACAAAAATCAGAATAACTGCCAGTGCCGCATTAGAAACTGTTGCCAGTGTGCTGACTTTCCAGCCTGCCTTGTAAGCAAAAATGAAGCCTACTTCAAGTCCGGTAATTACAATTCCAAGAACGATTGTGGCCCAGTTTGTGTGGGAAAACTCTTTGAGAATGTTTCCGCCTTTTGTTGTAACAAAGAAAGCAACTGCCGAAAAAACCGTTGCCACAGCATACGTGATTGTCATGCTGGCATAGGTGTTCATCTGCTCAGGGATTCCCTTTGCGCAAATCTGATAAAGTGTGTTTGAAAAAACAATGATTAAAAGCGGCCAGATGTAATTCATAGGCTTCTCCTGAAAAAAGATTGCCCATCTACATGCCAAATTATTGGCGGACCTACTGATGTGGCTGAATGTTATAGGGATGCAAAAATCCCGGCACATTCCTACCCGGTGGCAGATATGGATATTATATAAGAAATACGTCCGGCTGTCAGTTGATTAGAGCAAAGTGGTAAAATAATTCTTTATGACTTGAAAGATTTATATAAGGAATAGAAAAACATCAGGTGTTCAGTTTCCAGAATTTACATACAATTTACACAAAGTAACTATAATTTTTAATTTCTTCCAGTTATAGTAAAAGAATGATAACTGTATTAAGCCAGATTTTAGGATTTATTGGTTCTCTCTGCCTGCTGCTTTTTGGAATGGAGATGCTTTCGAACGGTATTCAAAAGGGAGCGGGAAGCAGCCTGCAATCCCTGCTTCATAAGATTTCCGGGAACAGATTTACGGCTGTGCTTACAGGACTTGCGGTTACGGCAATCATTCAGTCTTCTGGCGCAACTACTGTAATGGTGGTTAGTTTTGTAAATGCTGAGATTATAAGTCTGACACAGGCCATTGGAATTATTTTTGGCGCAAATATCGGAACTACAGTTACGGCCTGGATTGTTTCTCTTTTTGGATTTTCCTTTAGCATTGAAGCTGCAGCCATTCCTTTGTTTGGCTTTGGATTTATCCTTAAATATTTTAAGAAGTTTAAGATTCATAATTTTGCTGATTGCTTTATGGGTTTTGCGCTTTTGTTTATGGCGCTGGGACTTCTTAAAACTTCCATGAATTTAAAACCTGAATCCGTCAGCTTTTTACAGAAATTTCAGGATCTGAATTTTGCTGGTCTTCTGCTTGGAGTTTTAATCGGAATTGTTTTTACCGCTCTGATTCATTCTTCATCAGCTACAACAGCGATTGTACTTACAATGTCTGCGAACGGTTCTCTGCCATGGGAGCTTGGGGCTGCAATGGTGTTAGGAAGCAATATCGGTTCAACTGTGGATGCAGTTATGTCTTCATTTGGCGCAAGCGTGAATGCAAAACGAACTGCTGCTGTCCATGTGGCTTTTAATGTTACAGGAACTCTTCTGGCATTGATTTTCTTCCAGCCATTTTTAAATCTGATTGATTTTATTGTTCCCGGTCAGCCTACGCAAAACATCACAACTCACATTGCCATGCTTCATACTGTTTTTAATATTTCAGCGACAGTATTATTTCTGCCTTCCGTAAAGCAGATTGCTTCTATAACAGAAAAAGTGATTCATGAAAGCCAGAAAGAAAAAAATGCTCATTATAAAATTCCAATCATCCTTCCAAAAAATCATGTCAGTACAGACTTGTATGTTTTTCAGGTTCAGAAAGAAATTACAAAAATGGCCGGCCGCGTAATGGAGATGATGGATTGTCTGAATCAGGGGCTTAATCAAAATAAAGATTCTCTGGAGTCTTTGGCCGAAGAAATGAATTTTCAGGAAGAATATGTTGATGAGATGAATCACGAAATTTCTTACTTCCTTCAAAAATGTTCACGTCTTCCAACTGCAAATCACAATGACCGGAACAATTATGCCAACATGATTTCTGTAATTCAGAATCTTGAAGATTTGAGTGATGAGTGCTGTTCCATGATGCATTCACTTTGTAAGTTCAAAAAAGGAACTGAGGCAGCTTCCCTAGAAAATCAGACAAAAGAATTAATTGAATATTTTAATCAGGTTCATATTTTCTACGAACAGGCCTGTACTTATATTGCTCTTGGTCTTTCTGAAATTGATAAGGTTCTTTTGTCTGATGTAGAAGACAAAATCGATAAGAGTAAAAAGGAACTTAAAAAAGCCAGCCGAAAGCGAATTGAAAACGGCAGCAATGTAAAAGCCGAACTAAATTATATGGATTTAGTCCGTAAAATTGAAAAAGCCGGTGACTGCATTTTTGGAGTAATTCAGGCAATCCAGCCAAACCCGGGTGACTCAGTCCTTGCTGATGGTTCTGAAAAAAATCTGATTAGCGCCCAGAATGTAATCATCAATACAAAAAGCAGAAAAGCTTTTGTTTCAGGTAAAGAGATTCAGCTTGCAGTAAAAGAATATGAACTGCTCGCCCTTCTTATGGAAAACAAAGGGCAGGTCCTTACCCGTGAACAGCTTCTGGAATCTGTATGGAATTATGATAAAGAAATAGAAAGCCGCACTCTGGATGTTCATATTGGCCTTCTGCGTCAGAAATTAAATAATCAGAAACTGATTGAGACAGTTCGTGGAGTGGGTTACAGAATTTCTTAGATAAAGAGTGGCCGGAGAGTGTCAGTTTCGCAGAGACAGTCATCATATCATTAATCAGGTTTATTTTTTCTTATAGATTAATGATACATGTTTTATTAAAGTGTGTTAAACTGTTTATATGAAAGATAAGGTACGACTTTTATTACGATTTCTTCTGGTTACTGCCGGAGCATTAATAATGGCTGTAAATCTTAATACATTTGTACACACAGCGGGACTTTTGCCAGGTGGATTTACAGGAATTACTTTATTAATTCAGGAGGTTTTTGCAAAATACCTGAATATAAAAATTCCATTCGTACTTTTTTATTGGGGTCTGAATGTTGTGCCAGCCCTCATCTGTTTCCGTTATGTTGGGAAGCGATTTACCCTTCTTTCACTTTGGGCAATTGTTGCATCAGGTCTTTTTACAGATTTAATTCCAGGCCTTGATGTTACAAATGACGTATTGCTCTGCTGTACTTTTGGTGGAATTATTAATGGTATTGCAATCAGCTTCTGTTTATTAGCGGGAGCTACCAGTGGTGGAACTGATTTTATTTCAATTTATGTTTCAGAAAAAACTGGTCGAAGTATCTGGAATTATATTTTGTTTTTCAATGTACTTGTTCTTGCAATTTTTGGTCTTTTGTTTGGATGGAACAGAGCGCTTTATTCAATCATATTTCAGTATGTAAGCACTCAGATTCTCAATAATCTTTACAAGCGTTATCAAAAATCTACTATATTAATAATCTCTGATAAAACCGATGAACTGATTCATGTAATCCGCGATGTTACCGGGCATGATGCAACTCTTTTTACTGGAAAGGGCTGTTATCAGGGGGCGGAACGCAATATGCTTTATACCGTAGTGTCC
>CAKUWD010000155.1 GCA_934699065.1 uncultured Treponema sp. | reverse complement strand
CACGTACAATGTGAACAGTTCCATAAAGTAAACCCGAAACCTCTTTTAACGGGAAAGCCTGATATGCAGAAAGCGGTAATTCTTCTGTATGAAAATCATCCAGAGGGAAAGTTGATTCAATTTTTTGAGGAATAACATTTATCATATTCTGATTAGGAAAGAGATTTTCAAAATCTGTCATACAGACTTTCAGAAAATCTTTTGTTTCCTCTTCAGAAAATTTTTCTCCACAGATATAAAAGCTTTTCAGCCCGTCATCTGTTTTTACAAACATTGCTGCTGCAGGTAATTCTCCAAGCTCTGCAAGCAGGCTTAAAAAGGCTTTTGAAATATCAGAAAGAGAATCTATTTTATCTATCATTGAATAGATTTTTTCAAGGATTCCGGTTTTTACTATATCATTTTTTTCCGGGAGAGCAAGCATACCTTCTTTTTTAGCAATCAGAGTTTCCAGATCTGTAAGAATTGTATTTTGATTAAAATTAAAAAATAAGTCTGCACCACAGTTAATTTTGAATTCTTCTTCAAAAAGAAAGTCGCTGGTTGCAAAAATTCCTACAGAAATTGTTTTGAATCTTGCAACACTTTTTATAAAGCGTACAAGTTCAATACAGGAAGGATTCATGTTGCGGGCATTTATTAAAACTGCATCTGGAAGAAGATTGTATAAAGCAACAAGAAATTTTATTCCGTTTCTTTCAAATGAAAGTTCATAATCAGACTGACGAGTGAGCTCTCTGAAAATTGACTGAATGGTTACCGAAGGTTCAAGAACTATAATTCGTTTATTCATTTAAAAGCTCCTTGATTTTCTGAATAAGATTATCACGTTTAAAATCAGATTTAGAAATGTAAATATCTGCCTTTGGAATAGGGTAGTTGGAAAGAGCAATAACCGGAACTTTTTTATAGTTTTCAAGTCGGCGAATATTATCCAGAAAAATCTCTCCATTCATTCTTGGCATTTTATCATCACACAAAATTAAATCAAATTGATTGGCCTTTATTTTTTCCATTGCTTCAATTCCGTCTTGTGCCTCTTCAACATAAAAGCCATAACCTTTTAAAATTGTGTGTTCAATGAGTCTTGTTGTTTCGGAATCATCAACTACAAGTGCATGATTAATATGTTTGCGGGTTGATGCTTCAAATTTTTTAACATCATATCCACGCATTGAACGGAATTTTTTTATAATCATTGGAAGATATAAAATTGGAATCATGTCGTATTTTTCATCAAAGGCCAGACCTTTTAAAATTGGAAAATACTTAAAACAACGAGGCATTGGCATTTTGATTACAGAAACGAATTTCTGCATTTCATCAACAATTATACCAACCTTCTGTTTCTGAAAGTTTACAAGAAGAATTGTATCCATTACAGGAAGCTCTGTAACAGGAGTCCCAGGTAAGAGAGAAGAAAGAGAATATACTGGAATTTCTTCGCGGTATTTTTCATTTCCCATTTCATTTTCCTGAACATAAACTACAAACTTCTGATTCTGTTTTTCTACGTAATTTGAAGGACTTTCAGAAATTACATCAATTACAAATTCTGAAGGTATCATATATTTACGGTTATTTGCAAAAACAAAGAAACCATGAAAATCCTGATGTTTCGCAAGAAAAGAATCTTCATGAACAAAAGACAGAATTTGTTCATGTGAAAGCAAAAGATTTGCCTGTAAGTTTTGTGCATCTGCTGAAAGCTGTTTACAAGTATCACGAATCAATTTTTTATTATCATCAAAAATTGCATCTTTTAATGTTTCAATCTGATTTATAATAATGTAAGAACGGGCAATCATTTCCTGCTGTTGATTTACCAGCTCAGAAATCTTAGAAGAATCAAGTTCAATTTTTTCAGGTACTTTTTCACGTTCTCGTCTTCTTGCTTCTGCTGCACGGTCTTCATCTGCCATCTGCTGTTGTAAAAGAAGAGTCTGTTCATGACTGCCAGCAGCAAGACTCATTGCATTGAAGAGTTCTCCAGCAACAGCTTTATCAAGATATAAAAGATATGGTTTTACGTTTACGGCAAACAATTCCTGCATGCGGCCTTGTTCAATCATATCGCACATTTCAGAAAGCTTGTCTGCAGTCTCATTAATTAAAAAATACAAATTATCTGAAAAAACTGTTTTTCCATCGATGATTGCTTTGTATAAATCTTCTGTTGCTTTATATAAGCGGTAAACCGGAGTAAAGCCCAGAAGGAGAGAACTGTCTCTTGTAATACTTAATACGCGAAGAATTTCCTGTGTCATTTCTGGCTGGGTTCTCAGGGTATGAGCCAGCCATCTTGTTTCAGCAAGATAATTTTTTATAACATTTCCGTTTTCTGATGTAACCGGGAGTTCACTAATAATTTTAGCAAGCTCCTGCTCGTTTACATTAGAAGACTTTGAGAAGGAAGTATTATTTTTTTCTTTAGTAATCTTTGAAATTATTCCCAATTCTCTCATCCTTTTTTATGAAAATAAAATACATTTCCTTCTGAACACTTTTCGAGTCCCTTTGGCAGAATTGAAGAATCAATTGTCGCAATTTCATTCATTGAAAGAAAAAGATATCCGTCTGGGGCTAAAGAATCATCAACAATTTTCTTTAAGATTGCTTTTCGCATTTCAACCGTAAAATATACAAACACATTTCGAATAAAAACGAGTTGAATATTACGCGGAAAAATTGAATCAGTCTTTGAAAGGTTAATCTGTCTTCTGTCGATTTTTGAAGTGATTTCTGCAGGTAGAGTAACTTCTTTTTCCATATTCATATAAGGAGAAAGAAGATAATGAAATTTTGCACCATCAACAGCTTTTACAGAATTCTGTTTATATTTTCCCTCGGCACCTTTTTCAAGAACACTTGTATTAATATCTGTTGCAATACATTCTGTTTTTATGCCAAGAGAAGAAGCAAGAAGATAAAGTGAATAAATTTCTTCTCCACTTGAAGCAGCGGCACTCCATATTCTCAATGGATTTAAGCCAAGTTTTGCATGTAATTCCGGTAAGATTATATTTTTTAAAAACAGAAACTGAGACTCTTCACGAAAGAAATAAGTTTCATTTACAGTAGCATGATTTAAGAGAATATCCATTTCCTCTTTGTTCAGACAGACATAATTATAATAATCAAGCCCATTGAGATTTATTTCTTTTTTACGCTTTTCAATGAAATTTTTTATTCCGCTTTTATGACTTTCTCGAGGAATGATTCCTGTCTGCTTTGAAATAAGCGAAATTATTTCGGTAAACTCTTTGTCATCCATAAAATCACTCTCATCCTATCTTGTCATTTTAACAACAGCTCTGGCTATACAGTCACGAGGTAACACACGAGAAGCTGCTTTCATTTCAATTGCAGCCTGCGGCATTCCAAAAACAGTACATGTAGATTCATCTTCGCAGATTGTAAATCCACCGGCATCTGTTATTTCCTTACAACCTTCAGCACCATCTTGTCCCATACCGGTAAGAAGCAGGGCCAGACAGAAATTTTTATAAAGCTTTGCAGCTGAACGAAAAAGTTTATTTACAGCAGGTCTTAAAAATCTTTCAGGAGGTTCATTCGAAAGTTTAAGAACTGGAAGCTCATCTTTTATATAATCTATTATAAGATGTTTATCAGCAGGGGCCATATATACATGTCCCTTTTTTGCAATCTCTCCATCTTTTGCAAGACTCATTGGAATATTAGGACAAACCTGATTAAACCATCTGACCATTTTTTCATCAGCACCAATATCAATATGCTGTGCATAAAGAACCGGAAGAGGGAAATTGTTTCCAAGTCCTGCAAGAACTTTTTGCACTGCCGTAGGACCACCAGTTGATGCTCCTATACAAAGAACCTTATAAGTGTGGGCATCACCAAAAATATTTTCTTTTTCATCAATGTCAAAGTTTTTTGCAGAATAATTTTTATGAGGACTGGTACCTTCAGAATTTGCTTTTTTAACAGCAATCTTAACTTTCTTTGTAAATTCATTAAGATCAACTTCATCAAATGTTTGAAGCGATGGCTTTTTTTCAAAAGCTGCTCCGGCAGCCAGTACATCAGTTTTAATTGAAATATCATCTGAATAAATAACAACCGGAATTCCAAATTCACTGATTATAATTTTTGCAGAATCAATGCCGTTCATTTCGGGCATATTAAAATCGCTTACAACAACATCAACTCTATTTTCACGGCAGAAATCTACAGCCTTACGACCATTAGAAACAGAGCCTGCTATTTCAAAACTGTTACGTAAAAACGTTTTTTCAAAAAGTCCTCTGGTAATTGCCGAATCATCAACAATCAGAACCTTAAGAGTATCGCTCATAATTCTTCCTCCCTCAAATCCTGACAAAGCCTGTCTTCAATCGCATCAATATCAAAAAAAGGAATTATGCGTGATTTATATTTTATTCCATCTGGAGAAATGTCTTCTTCTTCCGGTTCAAAAAACAATTCAATTCCAGAGATATGCAGGGAAATCTGATCTTCTTCAAGTCTAAAAACAAGAACTGTGGGTTCAGGGATTTCGCAGTTTTCTTCTTTCTCCATTTTTAAGAGATTCACAACAGTGTAGGGAATACCGCGGCAATTTACCATTCCTTCAATATAATCAGGTACAAAAGGTAGGGAATGAATTTTTGCTGAATGCATAATCTCCTGAACGTTTGTGTTCTTTATTGCATAGAGACGTTTATGAATTGTAAAAATCAAATAAGAATCATTCGTCTCTGCTTGCATTGTTCAAGTCCTCAGAAATCTTGCGAACATTTTCCGATGCAAGGGAAATGTTATCTGTTGCTACAGTAAAGTTTTCAACACCAGCAGAAATCTCTTTTAGAGCAATAAGAATCTGTTCACTTGCGCTTGCCTGCTGACGGATAATTTCTGCAATTCCATCTGCACTTGTTGCGGTTATTTCGGCAGAGCTGCGAATGTTTGCAAACTTTGCTTCGAGACCACGGGCGTTTTCATAACCTGCATTGATTTTCTCTGTACCACTTTCAGAGGCGAGAATGAGAGAATCTGAAGAATGCTGAATTTCGTTAATCTTCTCTTTAATTTCCCGGGTACCATCAATAATACCATCCGAAAGACGGCGGATTTCATTAGCAACAATGCGGAATGATTTTCCTGCTTCTCCGGCGGTACTAGCTTCAAGCTCGGCATTGAAAGCAATAATTTTGGCCTGGTCTGCAACGTTGTTGATGAGGGTTACAATATCCCAGATACTTTCAATCTTTTCACTGAGGATTTTTATTCCGTCAATTGTCTGCTGGTTAGCATCAAAAATCTCGTGTAGCTGGGCAACGTTCTGTTCAATCTGCTGAACACCTTCAGTTACATCTGAAGATGTCTGATTTGCAATACTTGAAACATCTTTGATTTTTGTAGAAATATTTTCTGAAAGAACATTTGAGTCTTCCATAGTTGCAACAATCTCTTTTACAGCAGCAGAAGAATCCTGACTGGTTGCAGCAGTTTCCTTTGTAGCAACTACAAGATTCTGAGCTTCTTCAAAAAGTCTTTCACCAATCTTTCTTTCTTTCTGCGCCACAGCAAGTTCTTTTTCGCGGGAAGCTCTGATTCTTACCATCACATCATTAAGTTTTGCAATGATGATTACGAAAGTTGCAAAAACTAAAACAATTGCAATTGTGATAATCATAAGAATGGATATACCGGATTCTTTACCGGCTGAAGCTGGGGCAGTAGCAAATATATACCAGCCATAGCTTGGAAGATAACGCATTACGCCACGTTCTACAGGATTTATTTCAAACTCAAGTAAAGAACCGTCTTTTGAAAGCTCCTTTGCTTTTTTCATCAGAGCTTCAAAATCTATATCGTGAGCTTCGTAAACAGAATCTATAAGTTTTTTATCGACAACCATCTGTTTGTCATCTCTAACACCTGTAATTTCTTTTGCTTCATTAAAAAAGTACATAGTGATTTTATCATTAAGACTTTGATAGCAGGAGTTAATAAAAGCATCAAGTTCAATACCGGTTCCTGACAAACCTATAGGTTTCTTTTTGGCATCACGCATTACAGCATTCAGCCAGAGACAAGTCATATCGAGATCAGCATTATAGTTGATATTGAAGTTATATACATCTGTTTCATAAAGAGTCATTTTATACCAGTAATCAGCAGGATTGTCCGGATTAATAGTATAGGAATACTCCATACCGTTATAGAAATCTTTATCAATATCATTTGCCCAGAAAATAATGTGTGAAGAAAAGGCGTCTCTAAAGCTTGCAAATTCTCTAAAGGCTTTTTCACGCAAAATCTGGTCATCTGGATTTTGAAAATATTCCAGAGCGGTAGGCGATGTAGCCAGTTTTTTTGTCAGCGCGATTTCCGGTTGAAGTGAATCTTCCATCATGATTCCTTTCTGGGAAATCTCCTCTCTCAGCATTTGTGCAACTCTCTGCGATGCCTGCTGTGTTGAAAGTGTTCCGTAAACAAAGAAGGCAAGGGCAATTACAACTAAAATCAACACAGTAGAAATTACGACAGATTTCTTAAAAAATTTTGTCTTCATAAGTTTAATTATCTCATAAAATAAGTATAAAGCAAGAAAATTAAGATATAATATTTAATTATACTAAATTTGTTTATTATTATTAAATTTTTATATTGAATATTAGCCGTTTTTTCTATATTATATTACTATGTCATCCCGAATTTGTTTCGGGATCTATTGCTAAAAGATGCTGAAACCAGTTCAGCATGACATGGAGAAACTCATGATTGAATTAACATTAAGCCAGTTATTAAGACAGAAAACAGCCGAGAATCCGGCACAGGAATTCATGGTTTACGCAGACCGTGATCTTCGTTTTACTTATGCACAGTTTGATAAACGTGTTGATGATCTGGCTTGCGGACTATATGCAATCGGTGTTCGTAAAGGTGATAATATCGGAATCTGGGCAACTAACGTTCCAGACTGGCTCACATACATGTTTGCCTGCGCCCGCCTTGGTGC
>CAKUWD010000154.1 GCA_934699065.1 uncultured Treponema sp. | reverse complement strand
GTGAATTCATTTGAACAAAATTTACAGAAATTAGAACAGCTTACATCAGATATCAAACGCAGCGACATCTCGCTCGAAGATGCACTTAAAGACTTCGAAGAAGGCATCAAACTTGCTTCCGGTATGGAAAAACAATTGGATGAAATTGAAGGAAAAATCCAGATTCTTATGAATGAGCCAAATCCTATGACAAAGGATAATCCGCCTCAAATGGATCTTTTCAGCGACGATGGCGAAGTAAACGGAACCAGAAAATGAGCCAAGCAAAACCTGTCCGCACTCTAAATCCCGAAGTAGCAAGAAAAATTGCTGCCGGAGAAGTAATCGACCGCCCCAATGCAATAATCCGGGAGCTTATGGACAACTCCATAGACGCCGGAGCCAGCAGTATTACTGTCGAAATCTGCGGCGGCGGTATCGACAAAATCAGAATAATTGACGACGGATCAGGTATGACTCAGGAGGACCTGCAAAATTGTGCCCGCCCTCACGCAACAAGTAAAATCGAATCCGAAGTAGATTTAATGAATCTTTCCACACTCGGTTTCCGTGGCGAAGCTCTTGCATCAATTGCAGCAGTTGCTCGTCTTTCAATCCAGAGTGGCGGCTATAAAATGCGGGCCAGTATAACAGAAGACCATATCATAGAAGCAGTTGCACCAATCAAAGGAACAATCGTACAGTCAGAAGGTCTTTTTGAAAACTTCCCTGCCCGCCGCCAGTTTTTAAAACGCCCGGCAACTGAAGGAATAATGTGCCGTAACACCTTCATCGAAAAGGCCCTGGCCCGCCCGGATATAGCCTTTCGTTTTGTTACAGATGGAGAAACAAAACTTGATCTTCCGGCCGGCCAGTCTATAAAAGAACGTTTTGTTATGGCCAATAATTATTCTGAAGGTCCGGAACTTTTTTATGAGTTCAGTCAATCTTCCGGCGGAGAAAATCCGGAATGGTCTTTTACAGTTGTAATTGGAGAGCCCGCTGTAAGCCGTACTAACAAAAAAGAGATATTTATTTATGCAAATGGAAGGCGCATCCAGGAATACTCACTTGTTCAGGCTGTAGAATATGGTGGTCAGGGATTTTTCCCCAATGGAACTTACCCGGTTGCAGCTGTTTTTGTTCAGGTTCGTCCAGATCTCATAGACTTCAATATTCATCCTGCAAAACGAGAAGCCCGCTTTTCTGATATTTCTGCCCTGCACCACGGTTTAAGCAGTAGTATAAGAACTTTCTTTCATCAGTATACTTATTCAAATTTTAAAGAAGATAAACCTGCAGATGAAGAAAGAGAACAGGAATTTAATTTTACCCCGAAAATCCCGAATACAAATTCTGTAAGTCCGTTAACTGCATCAGATTCTGTTTACGAAAAACACATTTCTTATAAGACTTCTGAAACAAAAGCAGAAGCTTTGTCTGACTTCCGTTCGAAATATCTTGGAATAAAAAGTAGCGGACTTTCGGGAAACGGCGGTGCCGCGGGAAACAGGAGCTCTACTGCAAATTACAGCACTACACGAAATCTTGCAGAGCAGGCACTCGCGGCGGCTGCAGGTTCTGGTGGTAAGGAAAATGAAGCGGCCTCAGCTCTTTCAAGTGAAACACAAAAAATCCGCTATATAGGACCTTGTCTCGGAACCTTCCTGCTAGCAGAAAAAAATAACAGTCTTTACATAATAGACCAGCACGCTGCTCACGAACGTATTCTTTTTGACCGTCTTATGTCTTCTCAGGGAAATGCACCTCGACAACCTCAGCTTATTCCATATAAAATCAAAACTGAATCAAAAACTCAAGATAATCAGCTGGAAAAACTCAAAGCCGAATTAAACAGAATCGGTTTTGAAACAGAACATTCATCAGACGGTTTATGGGAAATCAAAACTATTCCAGACCGCTGGACTGGAACCGAGTACGATCTTCGCACACTTCTTTTTGTAAAACAGGTTGAACCAAAAGAAATAATCCGTTCAATTGCAGCAATGACTGCCTGTAAAGCTGCTGTAAAAGATGGTTATGTTCTTGATGATATTACTGCAACACGCCTTGTCGAACAGGCATTCACCTTAGAAGATCCACACTGCCCTCACGGCCGCCCTATTTATACAGTAATCAGCCGAGATAAGCTTTTTGAACTTGTAAAAAGAACCTAATTCTCAAGGACTGCAATTAAACTGTCAACTTCAGCTTTTCTGAACGAAGGATTTTTTTTGCGTACATAAAGCAGATTTTTATAAGCTCCCTGACTGTCTCCTGTTTGAATCTGCACTTTTGCAAGTCCAACAAAAGCTTCAAGATTTTCAGGATTCTTAGTTGTAATTTTTGTAAAATTATAAACAGCTTCCGAAGGCTTTCCACCTTTCATCTGTGCATTTGCAAGATTAAAAAGCGCATCTTCGTCATCTGGAACAATATCTAATGCTGCCTTATAAAACTTTTCAGCATAATCATATTGTTCCTTCAGCATATATGCAGTTCCAAGATTGTTGTTTACGCTGAAATCAGAATTATCAGTTTTATAAGCATCCAGCAGAAGTTCAAGAGCCTTATCTGCATCCGGATTATTTTCTGCCATATAAAGAGCACTAAGATTAATCTTCGATTTTACATGCTTTGGATTTAATGTCAGAGCTTCTTTATAAAGACTTACTGCGTCTTCTAACTTTTCATTTTTTTCCTGAATCAAAGCATAATTATATACAACATTAGCCTGCTGTGTATCATTTATTAGAAAATCTTTTTCATCATAAGCAATCCAGCCATATCTTGCAGCTTCAGTATAATTTTTATTATCATACAAAACTCTTGAAAGATTATAAGCAGTTAAAGTTCTTTCTTCACTTTTTTTAAGAGACGTCAAAGCTTTTTTATACTGAGCTTCAGATTCAGCATATTTCCCGTACTGATAATAAACAGAGCCAAGTTCCATAATTGCAGCAGTATTATCTGGAAAAAGTTTTATTAGTTCGTCATATGCTTTTACGCATTCAGCAAGTTTTCCAAGACGGTTATAAACACGAGCCTGTTCAATATAACCTTTTTCATATTCAGGATTTATTTTTACAGATTTCTTAAATGATTCAAGAGCATTTTCTTCATCATTAAGCTTTACATAAGTTAAGCCAAGATTGTAAACACTTGGAGGAAATTGATTATTAAGTTCCATAGAGCGGTTAAAAGAAACTTTTGCATCTGTAAAACGCTTTAACAGATACTGAAGTTTACCCATATCATAATAATACAAATAATTTGATTCATTGAGTGCAATTGCTTTTTCGAGTTCACTTAAAGCTCGTTTATAATCTTTTTTCTTCTGGGCATCCTGTGCAAGAATATAATGTGCAGCATCGCTTTCAAGTCCGCTTTCCAGAAGTTTTTTTGCAAGTTCTGTACCTTCATCTAAAAGTTTTTGTTTTTCGGATGCGCTGCCTGCTTCTGAAAGTCTTTTCGCAATTTCATCAAGTTTTGCTTTATTTCTATCTGCAGCAGTTTTTTCTTCTTCAGCTTTTTTTCTTGCTACATCCAGAGATTTTTGTGCAGCTTCTTCAGCTTCCTGCTTGAGACGTTTATCTTCTTCGGCTTTTTTTTGTGCTACTTCCTCTGCAGCTTTACGCCTTTTTTCTTCTTCGGCAGCTTTTTTTGCTTCTGTTTTTTTTGCTTTTTCTTCTGCTGATTTTTTATTTTTTTCGTCAGCAGTCTTTTTTGCTTTTTTTTCATTTTCCAGACGCTCTGCTTCTGCCTTTTGAGCAGCTAATTTTTCTGCTTCAAGTTTTTCAGCAGCTTCTTTTTCAGCTTTCAGCCGAGCATTCTCTTCTGCCATACGACGGGCAGCTTCATCATCAAAATCAAAAAGAGGATATTCTTCTACGCCTTTTCCATAATCATTATCAAAAATGTCTGAGCCTGAAAATTTTTCGCCATATGAATGACCTTTGCCATCAGAAAAATTACGGCGCTTACGGCTTGTGCTGCTGCAGCCTTCACATTTCATTATTAAAAGCAGAATTACAATTATAAAAACAAGGGCTGTTATTCCACAGATTTTTTTAAGAAGCTTTTCTTTCTGTTCATCTGATAAATCTTTCCAAAATTTGAATTTCATAAATTAATCCAGCTCTCCTTCCAGATCATAATCAATCAAATCTTCCGCGCCGGAAGTCAAGTTTGTAGAATCACTTCCCTGTAATGAATTTGCTACATCTTCCAGAAGTTTTTTACGCCTTTCTTCCTCTGATTTTCTCATATCTTCAAGCATCTGTTCGCGAAGTTTTCTTTCTTCTTCAAGCGCAGACTGTTGTTCTCTTTGCCGCGCCTGAGCCTCTCTTGTTGCGATTTCCTGTGCACGACGGCGTTCATTTTCCAGCCATTTTTCGTGTTCCTCGCGGGACTGTTTAGCCAGCTCGTCCATCTCGTTGAGTTCGTCGTCGCTGAATGTGAGCCAGTTTTCTTCATCCGTTACGGCTTCTTCCTCTACTACAACGGCACTTCCTTCATTTTCAAATTCTTCCCAATCAGAATCATTCATTTTTTCAGCGTCATCTGAATCAGATAATTTCTGTTCATTTTTGTTATCTGCTAAAAGGTCAGGATTTTCATTATGTATTTTTTCCCATTCAGGATGTTCACCAGTTTTACCGGCGGTTTCAAAACCACCTTCTACCTCTTCCCAGAAAGGCATAAAATCATCATTCTGCTTTTCACTAAGGTTTCCATCATATTCTTCCCATTGAGCTTTGTTTTGTTCCGCAAGGAGACGAGCTTCTTCTTCACGGCGTGCAATTTCTTCTTCAAGAGCTTGAATTAAAAGTTCAATTCTTTCATGCTGGGCATTATCCGGGCACTTTGTAAGAAAATCGACATATTCTTCTTTTGCAGAAACAAGCTGTCCAGACATCAAAAGTGCATTAGCCCGATTCAATAGTGCATCATAAAAAAGAGGATCAGCCTTTAGAGCATCTGAATAACAGTTTATTGCAGAATTATAATCCTTAATTGCATAAAAAGTATTACCCATATTATACGAGAGGATTTTTACATTCTCTGGCTGAGCTTTTATACCGCGTCTGAAGGCATCAAGTGATTTTTCATATTCTCCCAGCTGATAATATCCAAGACCTAGAAAATTATAGGAGTTGTCAGAAATCTGACCATTTAATATTTCATATTCAAGAACCTGAACAGCATCTTTAGCATTATTTTCCTTAAAAAGAGATTCTCCTCGAGAAAGCCCGACATTACCCGCGCCTCCTGCCTGTCCAAAAAGAAATGTGCATGATAAAATAAAAGCGACCAGAATAAATCCCTTCAATTTAATTTTCATATATACAACCTTCGTGTTTGACACATCGACATAAATTTACTACTCTTATTATCGAGAAAAAATGAAAAGACTTAATCTGCTTTATCTATGCTTTTCATTTGGAGTAACACATGCTTATTATTATTATAGCTATTTTCGCAGTTGTAATCATATCCCTTTTATTTATTATAATAAAAAATTTTGTAACTCCAAAAAAGATTGATGCTATTCCCCGTCTCATAAAACAAGGCAAGACCCAGAATGCAATAAAAATCGCTAAGCAGCTTTTAGCAAAAGATCCAAAGAATTATGTTGCACACTATTATCTTGGAAAAGCTTATATAAAAGAAAACCGGACAGAGCTTGCAGTAATCGAATATAAAAACGTAAATGATAATGCTCTTTTTGGCGAAGGTATTAATGAACTTTCTTTCCGCTCTGAATACTCACAGCTTCTGCTTAAATATAATCAGCAAAATGAAGCCTTAAAGAATTTCCTGCTTCTTACAAAACTCGATCCTACGAATGCCGAAAACTTTTATCAGGTTGGTCGTATTTATGAACAGCAGAACCGCTACGATCTGGCCCTCGGTTTTATGCAGAAATGTGCAATGATTGATAAAAAACATGCAAAAGCACATGCAGAAATCGGTCTCATGCTATACCGAACAAAACAGTTTAATGAAGCAAAAAAAGAAATCGACATGGCTCTAAAACTCAGTCCGGAAACCTATTCTTCTTATTACTATCTGGGAAAAATCTTAAAAGAAGCAAAAGATCTTCAGGGAGCGATAAAAGCCTTTGAAAAAGCACAGCGAGATCCAGAAGTAAAACAAAAAGCAATTATTGAACATGGTTCCTGCTATATGCTTGCCGGTCGAAATGATAATGCATTAGTTGATTTTCAGCGTGCAATTGAACTGGATAAAGACAACTCACATCAGGAAACTCTTTATGCCCGCTATTTTCTGGCTTCCTGCTATGAAAAAAGCCGCAAAATTGATAAAGCTATACAACAATGGGAAGAAATTTACAAACGTAACAAAGGCTTCCGCGATGTATCTGCAAAACTTTCAGAATATAAAGACCTCCAGGCCAATGATTATCTTAAAGATTATCTCACCTGCAGTAACGAAGAATTCCCAATAATCTGCCGCAATGCAACTGTAAAAGCAATGAATCTTCAGGTTCTTTCCTGCGATATGAAAAAATGGGGCTGCCAGATTACAGGCGTAAACAAGAGTGATGAATCATGGATGGCAGTTCGAAAGCAGGTTATTTTTATCCGCTTTTATCGCGAACCGGAGCCTATTGATGAAGCACAGATTCACGAATCACTTGATTTAATGAAATCTATGAACTGTGTAAAGGCTTTTCTTTTTTCAAGTTCCGGTTTTAATACCGCTGCAAAACGTTTTGCAGAAAACCGCCCTATCGAGCTTATAGAAAAACAAAAACTCGAAGCACTTCTTTCAAAAGCTGGTTCATAATGAAAATTTTATGTGTATCCGACTATGTAGATCCGCTTATCTATAATCAGAATGTAAAGGAAGTCTTTCCTGACATTGATCTTATTCTATGTGCAGGCGATCTTCCTATGGACTATATTGATTTTATAGTTTCTGTATTTAATAAACCTACTTACTTCGTATTCGGAAACCACGATCTAAAAGAGTATCATTTATATCACAAAGACAGCCGCCTGGATGGATCGCGTTTTACAAAAAATTATGAACAGGCA
>CAKUWD010000153.1 GCA_934699065.1 uncultured Treponema sp. | reverse complement strand
ATTCGAAACTTTATCTGAGTGCCATCGTTCAATAAATAATATTCAACGGCGGTAATAAATTTTCCATCCCTGCCAAAAACCTTTCCTTCTCCGGCAGTAAGCTGAACTTCAAAATCCCAGAGCCCATCGTTATTTTTTTGATTATCAAGCCCTATGTAAATTCTTGTATCTTCTGATGCAGCTACTGGATTTTTATATTCAAGCACGAGCTGCCAGTATTCTGCACTTCTCTGCCAGCGGGCATTTGTTACCGGCTGATGAATCGTATAATGCACAAGTTCCGGCTTAGCATTTGCAGAAATATTATTTCCTATAAACTCACCGCAGACTTCTCCACCAGTATAAGATGGATCTACACGTAAAAAGCTTCCTAAGAAATTCGTCATGATATCAGAAAAAACAAAGAACAATGTAATTCCGAAAAAGCAGGAAAATGCAGCACTTAAAATCTTAAACTTAGCATGGAATCTATTCATTTTGCACCTCCAATTGATGTAACGAAATTGTAAACAAGGTTGAGAGCCTTAATCATAAAGCCTGATGACATGATTGCAGAAAAAGTAAATGCAGCGAAGCGGAACAAATGTGCTGGATGCAAAAGTTCCTGCAAGGCAGATTTTTTTCCACTGCCACTGCTTCCACAGGCACAGCCACCTTTATTAAGTCTGAATCTGAATTCATAAGAAATAGCCTTCTGCGGACAAACTCCAACACACTCCCCGCACTTAGCGCAGGTAATTTCCGGATGACCTTTTTTCTCCTGAATTGTTTTGATATCAATTGCACTGAAAGGACAGGTAGTCGCACACTTCATACAGCCGGTACATTTTTGAGTATCAATTTTCATACCAAAGAGACTGAAGCGGTCTGTAAGTGAAGCAAAAGCTCCAAAGGGACACAGACTGCTGCACTGGGTACGTTTTTTAGTAAGAATCGGAAGAACAACAACCAGACCTATAAACAAACCTATAAACAAAATCATCGCAATCAAAGTTGGAATAGAGGTTGCAGGAGCAAACTCTGTTACCAGCTTAAATGGACAGAACCAGTCACAATAAACACAGGCAAGTTCACAAAGGGAAGCAAGAATTATAAAGAAGAAAAATCCAAAATGAAATTCACGAAGTTCTTTATTTTTTGGCAGAAGCTTGATTCTGCGTTTTTTTGCAACATGAGAAAAGCCTTCTTCCCAGCCGCCATAAAAACAGATCCAGCTGCACCAGCCGCGTCCTACGGTAATCGTACAGATAAACCAGATTAAAAGCATGCTTGCAACTGCAGCATAATGTCCGGTAATGCGTGCAGGGAAAATAATATTCTTAGTAACAAGAAGCGGAACAAGTACCTGAGGAATTGCGATATGGCAGAAAGGAAGCTCTGCACTGCTTAAAGCATTTTCTGTAATTGCCATACTTCCGCGTTCTGCATACAAATCAGAAATAAAAGCCATACAGAATCCAACTGCAAAAACAGTCTGAAAGATTCTTCTGTAAACAACTCCGCTTCCACTTTTCTTATGTTCTGCAAAAGTCATTCTTACATAAAGAAACATCAGAAAGGCTGCATAAATCACACTTATTACAGAACAGTCGTTCATAATAACAACGAAAAAAGTAACGATCAAAAACATCAAAGCACTTAAAATCAAACAAGAAATCATATTTTATTTTCTCCCTATAACAAAGAAATAAGACCAAGGAAAATCAAAAAGTAAAGACTTACACAGAACTGAGTTACACGGGAAATGCGTCTTATAACCGGAAGTCTCTTAGCAATAAAAGGGATTCCAAGAAGAGGAATGAAAAACGGAAGTGTTCCTATATAGAAAAATACAAAATAGAAAAGACCTGTAATTCCGTTTCCACCAAAGACAGAACGAAGCATAGCTGTCCATAAAGGCGGGCATACATGAAGACCGACTGCGAGTCCGGTTACAATTGCTGTAATCCAGTCGTTTCCCATGCGGCGAAGTTTTGGTGCCCTGCAGCCGCCATTTTCTCCGCAGCCCCATGGAAACTTAACTCCTAAAGAATTGCATAAAAGAGAAAGGCCGCAGAAAATGTAAGCAAATGTAGAAAGCTTTCTTGCGAGAACCGGATCACAGTATTCATTCAGTAAAAATCCTAGAGCTGCAAAAACCGCGCCCAGCACAAAATAAGTTGCAAGTCGTGCAAGGAGAAAAACGCCTACAAGGCCGGAGTTTCTTTTGTAGCCGATTTTTTCACTACCACATAAAAAGGGAATTAAAACAGGCCCGCAGTACATAGTGCAGTAAGTTCCTGTTGAAAGTCCAAGTAAAATTGCTTCTAAAACCATATATACCTCGTTTACGGTTTCATAATAAAACCGAATAGACGGGAAAACAATATGGTTTTGGGTATGATGCCGAAATGTCAGGGTAAGATGCAGATATTCAGGGTAAAATTATGAGTTACTCTCGTTATTCTCTTTCATTTTGTAATCTTTATCAGCATCAATCATCTCAAGCATGATTTTCGCATAAACAGGATCAAACTGAGAGCCGCTTCCCTGTTCAATTTCACTGCGAACCTGATCTTGAGGAAGAATATCACGGTAACTTCTTTTACTTGTCATAGCATCATAAGCATCTGCAACGGCAATAATGCGGCCGATATCAGGAATATCAGAACCGGCAAGGCCTTCTGGATATCCTTTTCCATCATAACGCTCATGATGATAGTAAGCCCCGTCGCCGATATGAGGAGACTGAGTAATATTTTTCAAAATCTGATTTCCGATTACAGGATGAGTTTTAATAACCGCAAATTCTTCTTCAGTTAATGCGCCAACCTTATTGATTATTTTTCCAGGAATACCGATTTTTCCTACATCATGAAGCAGTGCAGAAAAATAAATCTCCTGACATTCAGCTTCGCTCTTCCCTGAAATTCGTGCAATTTCTCTTGAATACTCTGCCACACGTGTTGAATGACCGTGAGTATAAGTATCTTTTGCATCAATGGCACTTGCGAGAGCCTGAGCCGTTTCGTTAGTCATACGGGTAAGAGCCGCAATATTTTTCGAAACGACATCTTCCATCTGATAAACTGAATGTGAAAGAACCCCAAGTTCATCACTCTTTTTAACTTCAATCAGGCTGGAACTAGGTTTACCATTAAAGGATGCAAATCTGTTAGTTTCATTTGTAATAAGAAGAATCGGTCTGATAAAGCGTCTGTTAAAATAAGTTGCAAATGAAAGAGCAAAAACTGTTGTAAAAATCAAAGCCATAATAAGAACGAATCTTACAAAAGAAAGTCTTGCATCAACAAATTCCTGAATATTTTTCTGGGTACCAACAACAGCAACAATCTTTCCTTTTGAATCATAAACCGGAAGCTGTGCTGTAATATGAGAACCGCTGCGGGTTTTAATTGTATGACGGGTAATCGAAGCGCCCTCTTCAAAAACCCGTTTTGTTGTAGCATTGTAATTAGGCTCAAAATAATCTTCTTCATATAGGAAGGGATAAGGCGCTTCCCAGGCTCCGTTAGAATTAATCGGATCATAAAAATAGGTAATGTGAGTGTAATCCGGAGCTTTTACATCAGATACATAAATTACGTTCAAATCAAAACGGTCTACAAAACTCTGCAGAATCTTAAGAACATCATAATAATTCTCATTCTCTTTACGGGTTTCAAGATACTCTGCAAAATCATCTGGATTAAGACAGTCGCGTACTGCAGAACAGATTTCCTGCATGCTTGTATCATACTGAGTTCTAAACTGACGGTTAAATGCATAATAACTGATGGCAAAAACCAGAGAACAAAGCGCTATATCTGCAAGAACAATACATAAAATTACATTCTTGGTGATTACAGGAATCTTCTTCCTTTTATTTTCAATCGTATTTTCCATATATAACTTAATGTTATTATGATACTGTATTTTTCTATTTTTTTAAAGATAAAAAAACGGTGGTTGAATCTGTCAAAACCACCGCTTTTTCCTTAGATTTTACTATATTTACTATTATAATTAGTTATCACTGAACAAAGGTGTTGAAAGATAGCGGTCACCAGAATCAGGCAAGAGAACAACAATTGTCTTTCCCTTGTTTTCAGGGCGTTCAGCAAGAATACGGGCAGCCTTGAGTGCCGCACCAGAAGAAATACCAACAAGAATTCCTTCACTCTGGGCAAATGCACGACCTTCTTCGAAAGCATCGTCATTTTCTACAGGAATTATTTCGTCGTAAACTTTTGTATTCAATACATCAGGAACAAAACCTGCACCAATTCCCTGAATCTTATGAGGACCTGCTTCTCCCTTAGACAAAACAGGACTTGAAGCAGGTTCAACAGCTACAATTTTCACATTAGGATTCTGTTCCTTAAGATATTCACCAACACCAGTAACCGTTCCACCAGTTCCAACACCGGCTACAAAAATATCAACCTTGCCGTCTGTCTGCTTCCAGATTTCAGGACCTGTTGTTTTTTTATGAATTGCAGGGTTTGCAGGGTTGATAAACTGTCCAGGAATAATACTTCCAGGAGTTGCCTTCTGAAGTTCTTCTGCCTTAGCGATTGCTCCCTTCATTCCCTTAGCACCTTCTGTAAGAACAATTTCTGCACCATAAGCCTTAAGAAGATTTCGTCGTTCAACACTCATTGTATCTGGTAAAGTAAGAATTGCATGATAACCTTTTGCTGCTGCAACTGCTGCAAGACCAATACCTGTATTACCAGAAGTTGGTTCGATAATTGTTGCACCAGGTTTAAGCAATCCCTTCTCTTCTGCATCTTCAATCATTGCAAGAGCAACGCGGTCTTTTACACTTCCGGCCGGATTAAGATATTCAAGCTTTGCAAGGATTTTTGCATCTTTTATTCCGGCTTTTTTTGAATAATTATTCAGCTGTAAAATTGGTGTTCCGCCAATCAGCTCCAATGAACTCTGTTTTACTTCACTCATAGTTTTCTCCTGAAAATGGAAAGTCCGCTGCGTCAGTTATACAAGACAGCAACATTTTTATTTTCCCACTAAGTTAGTAGGTTTATACTCAGAGAATATATCGAATTACCTACTTTGTCAATAGGTTTATTTAATTTTTCGAAAAACTACTCCAGAATTGCACCTTTATCTGGTCGCAGCCTTTCGGCTGCTTACCGAGTTTTGCTACGCAAAACTCGCGTAATTTCTGTCTACTCCAGAATTGCTCCCTTGTCTGCGGAACTTACGAGTTTTGCGTAGCGGGCAAGGTAGCCGGTTTTAACTTTTGCTTCCGGAGCTTTCCATGCGGCACGGCGGCGTTCCAGTTCTTCATCACTAACTTCAAGAGTAATCTTATAGTTATTGATATCAAGAGTGATTAAGTCCCCCTCTTCAACAAGCGCAATAGGGCCTCCAACCGCAGCTTCTGGAGAACAGTGACCAAGAGAAGCTCCGCGTGTAGCTCCAGAGAAGCGGCCATCTGTAATCAGGGCCACTTCCTTATCCAGCCCCTGACCAGCAAGAGCAGCAGTTACAGCAAGCATTTCACGCATACCAGGACCACCCTTTGGACCTTCATAGCGGATAACAACAACATCCCCACTCTTAATTTTGCGGTTCTGAACAGCTTCCATAGCTTCACTTTCATCGTTGAAAACTCGCGCCGGACCAGTGTGCTTCATAAGTTCTTTAGCACAGGCAGAACGTTTTACAACAGTTCCGTTTGGAGCAAGATTTCCAAACAAAATTGCAAGTCCGCCGTTGTCGCTGAAAGGATTTTCAATCGGGCGCAAAACCTCAGGATTACGGTTACGAACTCCGGCAATATTTTCTGCCACAGTTTTACCGGTTACAGTCATAAGACTTGTATCAATCAGATTTTTCTTAGCAAGCTCTGCAAGAACAGCCTGCACTCCACCCGCATCATCAAGCTCACACATAAAGGTGTGGCCTGCAGGAGCAAGGTGACACAAGTTCGGAGTTCTGTTAGAAATCTCATTTACCATGTGAAGATCAATTGAAAGACCTGCCTCATGTGCGATTGCAGGCAGGTGCAGCATAGTATTCGAAGAACAGCCCAGCGCCATATCAGCAGCAAGAGCATTCTCAAAATTTTTCATTGTAAGCATTTTGCGGGCAGTAATACCACGCTCAAACATTTCCATAACCTTCATGCCGGCTTTTTTAGCAAGAGCAATTCGACGGCCGCTTACGGCAGGAATTGTTCCGTTACCTGGAAGTCCAAGACCAATTGACTCAGTAAGACAGTTCATGGAATTTGCAGTAAACATACCAGAGCAGGCTCCACAACCAGGACAGGCAACACTTTCCATTTCACGAAGCTGCTCTTCTGTTATTCTACCGCTTGCAACCGCGCCAACAGCTTCAAACATATCAGTAAGAGAAAGATTTCGTCCGCTGTATGGATTTGATTCATCCTTTCCAGGCAGATGGCCAGGCATCATAGGACCGCCGCTTACAAAAACAGTAGGCAGATCAAGGCGGGCTGCAGCCATCAGCATACCAGGAACAATTTTGTCGCAGTTAGGAATCATTACAAGGGCATCAAACTGATGAGCCTTTGTCATACATTCAATGGAATCAGCAATGAGTTCGCGGGTTACAAGAGAATATTTCATTCCCTCATGGCCCATGGCAATACCGTCACAGACACCAATTGCAGGAAATTCTATTGGAGTTCCACCGGCCATACGCACGCCCGCCTTTACAGCTTCGGCAATTCGGTCAAGTTCAATATGGCCCGGAATTATTTCATTTTTTGCACAGCAAACACCAACAAGCGGGCGTTCCAATTCTTCATCAGTAAAACCCATTGCATAAAACAATGAGCGGTGTGGCGCACGGGCTACACCTTTTTTGGCGTTATCACTTTTCATTTGAAACCTCAATATGCACTGTCACCTCGACCCTGAACTTGTTTCAGGGTTCGGGGGCTCTTTTTGAGAGATGCTGAAACAAGTTCAGCATGACTGTTTTTTTGTGTAATATTACTCGTACTTATCGCGAATGACAAGTTTTACAAGTGTTTTTGTCTTTAAACAGGCTGAATGTCTCTGCTC
>CAKUWD010000152.1 GCA_934699065.1 uncultured Treponema sp. | reverse complement strand
GGGGGATACCTTGTCATTTTTGCCGTCGCTGGGACCCGCAATTTCAACAGCCTCCTGCCACGGGAGCCCATTTTTTTTCTGTGTAGATTTCTTTTATTATTTTAAGAACGCGATGCCTGCGAGTATGTTTAAATCCGCATCACTTGTAAGCACAAGCTTTTCTGTATACTTAATTTTCTTTCCTGCAGGAATTTCCATGTCTGTAATATCCGGATAATCTGCAGTAACAAAATTTACAGCAAGTCTGTTTCCCCAGATATAATCATTCATCTCAAAGAGATAAATAAAGATTCCTGTAAAATCCTCCGGTAATGCACCTGCGAAAGTTACTTCAACAGTATCACCCTTCATTGGCAAATCGCCTTTTTTGAACAAACTTGAAATATCGCATCCTGTAAGATAGTAAAGAGCCTTTGAATCATCGTCTGTGTCGTGGAAATCTTTATCTACCTTTAAAAAGTCGAAATCTTTTACAAGTTTTGTTATATCAATTTTATAAGTCTTTGGGGCACGTCTTTTTACTGTATCAGTAGATTCTGTAACTTTTGTAAAATTGACTTCTGCCGGTACTCCTGCCGCAGGATGATTTTCCAACTGCCATGGAGAATCATAAATTATCTGAACATTTGTATCAAAAACAGGTGTATCGGTAACTCTTGTTATAAATTTACCTCTGATGTGTTCTCCAGCCTTTATATCTGTAAAATCAAGATAATCTGGTTTATATGGCTGATTCCATGGATTCTTTTTTGAAGTATCTGCAAGCTGGAAAGCAAGATATGGGATATTTTCACTAAAAACCATATCATAATTAAATAGAATATAATCTCCTGTCTTTGGCATATCGCTTCGGATAAGATTTCTGAATGAAACTATTCGTCTGTAAGCTTTTGCCCACTCTGCATCTTCCCAGTCAATACTTAAAGACGGACCATCAGCATTATCTGCTAAATCAAGTGTATAAACTTTAGGCATTTTTTTAAGGCCGATTTTTGTACACATTTCTTTTAAGTCAAAGGATTTTTTAGTTCTTTCAAAAGTAAATTTTGCAGCTTTTCCTACATCAGGAGTTGTACGCCATTCTTTTTCCCAATCTCCATCATAATGGAAACGAATCATAACATCACCTTTTGGAGGATTATCTACAGGGAATAAAAGTTTTGCAGAAAAAGGAACTCCAGCCTTTATGTTTGTTATGCTAGGCCAGTAAGTTGTTGATATATCCTGCCACCAGTTAGCAGCTTCACTGTTATCTACAAGCTGAATATTTAAATGAGGAATATCGGTATCTGAAACACCCTGAATATTTACTTCTATAAAATCACCTTTTCTTGGAAAGACTCCTAAAAAGAGCGCATCATATTTTCTATCAAACGTATAAAGAGGACTATTCTTGTCTTTGATAAATACACCATCAGGATTGGTATCTGAATCACAAAAATCAATTACCCACTTTTCAACATTTGAAGTTTTAAATGCATATGAATCTGTAGATTCGTTTGAACGTTCAAATGAAAAACCTACAGATTTTTCAATTTTTGGCTGTCCGGCATAATCTCCCCAGCAAAGATCATATTGTAATTCAAACCTGAATTTACCATTTGAATCATCCTGAATTTCAAATTCTTTATCAATTTCAACAGGAACACCAGCTTTTAAATTAGTTGCGAGAAGTTCAGTCCATGAAAGGCTTTTCCAACCTTTTGTATCATCATTAAAATAACCCGCTACATAAGGCATATCAACCTTGCTGATGATTTTTCCTGTAACACGAACTTTTTCACCTTTACGAGGAAGGGCAAAAGCAGTATTTACTGTAAAATCCACGATGTACGAATAACCAGAATCACCTGTATTATCATCATGCCAGAAATTTGCGCCAGAATTTGTAGGATTACCATCTGCTAAATCAAGAATCCATACATCTGGTCTTGTGGTTTTTGATGTATTTTTTTTTTGATTTTTTGCTGCAAAAGCTGATGTCGTAAAAACAAGCATTAATGCTGCAGCAAAACACTTTTTAAAAAGATTCTTTTTCATAAATCTCCTCCGACTAAAAATATAATTTTAATTATCCATGACAAGTTTGATTTTTGTCAATCAAAATAATATACTCTCGCTTATGAATTACATATATGGAAACAAAGAAGAAGAAAACAAATTATTAGACCGTTTCTGCCGGTATGTGAAAATCTGGTCGGAGAGTAACGGTAAGGCTGCGGACAACGGCGTTTTTCCTTCTACCGAGAAGCAGTGGGATATTGCAAAGGTGCTGGTAAAGGAACTTCGTAATCTTGGTACTCGAAATGTATATCTTACAGATTACTGTTACGTTGTAGCAAAAATAGATTCAAATATTATTGATGTTGAAGAACGCAAAAAGTATCCGACAATTCTACTCATGGCTCATATGGATACTGTTGATGAAGTTACTGGAGAAAACGTTAAGCCTGTAATTTCCATCCTTTCGGCTGAAGAGTCTCCTACCGGCGAAGCTGATACTATAGTAAAATCTGATGGCACTACCCTGCTTGGCGCTGATGACAAAGCTGGAGTTTCTGCAATCATGGCAGCAGTTGAATATCTTATGAATCATTATGAAGATGAAAACCTGAAACACGGTCCTATTGAAGTAATGTTCAGTCCGGATGAAGAAACAGGTCATGGCATGGACAAGGTTCCACTGAATATTCTTAAAGCTGATTTTGCAGTTACTGCAGACGGTGGCGATGAAGGAGAGCTTGAAGCTGAATGCTTTAATGCCTGGGCCGCTTGTGTAAAGTTTACCGGCAAGGCTTGTCACACTGGCAGCGCAAAAGCCGGCGGAATGGTAAATGCAGTAAAACTTGCAAGTGCCTTTGTTTCCGAATTACCACGCAACATGGCGCCTGAAACCACAGAAAACTACCAGGGCTTCATTGCACCTATGGAAATCTCGGGCACAATAGAAAGCTCTAACGTAGAAATGCTGCTTCGTTCTTTTAGTATAGAAGAAATCGAAAAAGAAAAGGAAATCATAAAAAATGCTGCCGACGCTGTAGTTTCAAAACTAGGCGGTACTTATGAGCTGAACTTTAAGCAGCAGTATCTTAACATGAAGGAAAAACTGGATCAGCATCCTGAAATTCTGGCACGTCTTGAAAAAGCTTATGAAGATTCTGGTGTAAAGGCAAAAAAACAGCCTATTCGCGGCGGAACAGACGGTTCACGTCTTACAGAGCTGGGAATTCCTACTCCAAACATCTTTACCGGGGCCCATGAATTTCATTCAAGAAATGAATGGCTTTCTCTTAACCAGTGCGCTAAATGTGCCGATGTATTAATTAACTTATTAACTCAAAAGGTGAAATAATGCACGAATATGTAATTGAGGGTGGATATCCTATTCAGGGGACAGTTACAGCAAGCGGAAACAAAAACGCAGCCTTGCCTTGTATTGCGGCAACTCTTATGACCGACGAACCGGTTATCCTTCATAACATCCCGGAGATTCAGGATACAAACGTAATGTTTGAAATCTTAAAATCTCTTGGTGCAAAGGTTGAAAAATTAAGCAAGCACAACTGGAAAATCCAGTGCGATAAAATAAAAACTACAGAGCTTCCAAGCGACCTTACAAAAAAGGTTCGCGGTTCCATCGTTTTTGCGGGCCCCCTTCTTGCAAGCAAGGGAAAATGCCAGATGACTCCTCCCGGTGGTGACGTTATAGGCCGCCGCCGTGTTGACACTCACTTCCTTGCCCTAAAAGCTCTTGGAGCAAACATACATGTAAACGGACGCTTTGAATTTTCTGCAACTAAACTCGTTGGCGCAGATATCTTCCTTGATGAAGCATCTGTAACTGCTACAGAAAATGCCGTTATGGCCGCTGCCCTCTCTGAAGGCGAAACAATTCTACAGAACTGTGCAAGCGAACCACATGTTCAGGATATCTGTAAGATGCTGGTTGCTATGGGTGCAAAAATCACAGGAATTGGAAGTAATATTCTTCACATTACCGGTGTAAAAAAACTTCATGGCTGTGAGTTTACAATCGGACCTGATTATATTGAAATCGGCTCATACATTGGTATGGCAGCCGCTACAAAAGGAAAGATCACAATCAAAGGCGTACGCGCAGAAGAAATGCGCCCTCTCAAATACAGCTTTGCAAAACTTGGAATCAGCTGGAGCATAAAAGGCGACGAACTGACAGTTCCTAACACACAGGAGCTTAAGGTAAATGACGACCTTGGAAACGCAATTCCAAAAATCGACGACATGCCGTGGCCAGGATTCCCTGCCGACCTTACATCAATTATGACTGTAACTGCAACCCAGGTAAACGGAACAGTTTTGATTTTTGAAAAAATGTTCGAAAGCCGAATGTTCTTTGTAGATAAACTGATTTCCATGGGCGCAAAAATTACCCTCTGCGACCCTCACCGTGCCGTTGTATGTGGTCCAAGCATGCTTCACGGTGATCACCTTGTTTCTCCTGATATCAGAGCAGGAATGGCTATGGTAATTGCTGCTATGTGTGCTCACGGAACCAGCCGTATCAGTAATGTTTATCAGATTGAACGCGGATACGAAGACCTTGTAGGCCAGCTTCAAAAACTTGGCGCAAAAATTCAAAAGGTTGATGTAGAATAAAAATTTGATATAAGTGATTTATTACAATCATTAAGTTGAAAATTCCTGAATGACATTGTAAAATTATATAATTTGGCATCAGGAATTAAAATGAAAGGAAATAAAGAAAATATATATAGAAAGATTTATAACTTTCTTGAAAAAAAATACCGGACTCCAGAAGAATGTAAGCTGATTATGGCAGACAGAAATCTGGCTACTATGTTTAAAGCCCAGATTATGCTTATCATTCTTGGATTTTTCGGTCTGATTTCTCTTCTTATTCTAAATAAAGGACATTATCTAGAATCTATTCCCCGTTTTATTTATTTTGGTGAATATGTTGTATTTGGCTTTGTTTGTATAATCGCCTCTGCAAAGCTAAAAAAAATAAACTTTGTACGATCTTTTGTAAAAATGCTGCCAACATATTTTCTTTTCTTATATCTGATGGTTTATCCTATGTTCATTCTTTTTTATGAAAAGAATACTTTTAATGCAATGGTAGTTTATGCCTGTATCACTGTAAATTTCCCAATTTTTTTTGATATATCACCTGCTGTATTTACTCCTATAATCACTGTTGCTTCTGTAGCACTTATGACCCGTATTACAAAAGAGTATTCTTTGTTTATTTCAATGGATTCTGTCATTTTTGTTCTCATTCTTTACTTTCTTTCCTTCAAGCGCTGGGCAACTGAAAAAGACAATTATTTACATCATCGAAGTGAACATGAATATAAGGAAAATATTGAAAACGAACTCCAGCTTGCACAGGTAGTTCAGCAGAGTTTCTTTAAGCATAATGAAACAATTTATGATGACTGGGCTATTTCATACTACAATAAACCAATGGCAGGTATTTCTGGTGACTTTCTTGATATTTACAGTAATGGAAATATACTTGACGGCATAGGTATTTTTGATGTTTCTGGACATGGTATTGCATCAGGTCTCGTTACAATGCTTGTTAAAAATATCATTTTCCAGGAATTTAATAATGGGCAGGGTGATAAGCTCAAATCAATTATTGACCGTATCAATATTCGTTATATTAAAGAAAAAGGTAATATTGAAAACTATCTTACCGGTATTCTTACACGAATGAATAATTCTAAAGTTGAATTTGTTAATGCCGGACACTCAATGCCTATTTTCTATAGTGCAAAAGAAGATTCAGCATATTTTATTGAAGATGACAACACCGCTTTTGGAGCAATCGGCTTACCTGATATTCCGACAAACTTTGTTACCCATTCCGTAGAAATGCAGCGTGGTGATGAATTAATTTTCTTTACAGATGGTGCAACCGAAGCGACAAATGCACAGGGTGAAGATTTTGGAAAAGACAGATTATTAAAATCGATTTTCAGAAATGCAGACAGACCACTTACGACACAGGTAAACTGCATCGTAAGTGACATTCTTACCTTCATTGGCAATGAACCGCAGAAGGATGATATAACTATTATAATTCTTAAAAAGAAATAAGATAAACGGTAGTTTCGATACGCCCTTCGGGCTACTCAACCACCCTTTTATCGCTGGTGGTTGAGTGATGCGCAGCATCGTATCGAAACCACGCTACTCAGTAGGTCTCTTTTTCAGGTTCTTGCTCTCGGCAATTGCCTGGCCTTCACCAACACTCTGCTCCATCATAGCGCGAACTTTCAATGGAAGTCCTGCAAGTGTAATGAAGCCCTGTGCATCCTTGTGGTTGTAAAGCTCACCGGTTGTGAATGAAGCAATTGATTCATTGTAGAGGCTGTACTTAGAACCAGAACCTGCACCACGAATTGCACCCTTCACTACCTTAACCTTTGCCCAACCAGTTACAGTTTCTTCTGCCTTGTCCATAAAGGCCATGCAGGAATCCATAAGAGTTGTAAACCACTTTCCTTCGTAGATAAGCTCTGCCATGCGGAGGCTTACCTGCTGCTTGTAGTGGTAAGTTTCGCGGTCAAGACAGATGTGATCCATCATTCTGTGAGCAAAGTAAAGAATTGCTCCACCCGGTGTTTCATAAACACCACGGCTCTTCATACCAACAAAGCGGTTTTCGCAGATGTCTACAAGACCAACACCATTGCGACCACCGATAACGTTGAGTTCGTTTAAGAGGTCAAGAGCGTTCATCTTTTTACCGTTGAGTCCTACAGGAATCCCCTTTTCAAAGTCGATGGTTACATATTCACCGTCGTTTGGAGCTTCCTCCGGAACAGTTGTATTTTTAAGCATGTGCTTGTAGTTTGGCTCGTTTTCTGTCTTTTCGAGCTCAAGACCTTCGTGGCTGAGGTGCCAGATGTTCTCGTCGCGTGAGTAAGACTGGTCTTTTTTCATTGGAACTTCGAGACCGCGGTCTTCGAGATATTTGATTTCTGCTTCGCGGCTGTCCATATTCCATTTGTCATCGCGCCAAGCGGCAATAACCTTAATATCAGGAGCAAAAGCCTTGATTG
>CAKUWD010000151.1 GCA_934699065.1 uncultured Treponema sp. | reverse complement strand
TACCAAGTAACGAACACACCTTACAGAAAACTCCAAGTTCATCCTTGCCACCAACATCAATAATTCCAGTACCCGCAGCGCTGTACTCATCTTCAATAAAAGTCAGAAGGTAAGTGAACATCTGCTGGTCGGTATAGCCTTCCACGAAAATCTGGTTGTCAGAAAAAAAGAACTGTTTATGGTAAGTGTTAAAGCGCGGCAGAAAGCGACGGAAAAGTGCGTCATCTTCTTCGTTTAATTCTTCAATACTGGTAGGAGCTTTATTGACATGGCAAACAACAACACCGGTCAATTCTTCAGGCGTGCGTAAATCAATATAAAAAGGGGAGTGGGAAATCAGAAAAAACATTCGCCGCTGACTATGAGAAACTTCCTTTCGAATCTCATTCATAAAAAAAGTCTGAAACTGGGGATGCAGGTGCAGTTCCGGCTCATCAATAAAAAGACAGTCATCAGCCGTAGAATCATAAAGATTTACAAGTAGCGAAATAATTTCTCGAAGACCGTGACATTCAGCATCTTCGAGCATATATTCAACGTTCCAGGCCTTGTTCTCTACAATCGGAATCAGAGTTCCATCAATATCTTCTATAAAAGTAATAGATTTTCCAAACATGCTCGAAAGAACCTTTTCAATTTTCAGCCGGATTTTTTCGTTGTCCTTGAGAATTGAAATCTGGTCGCTGTAATTGCGATCGGCACGCAGAAACTTAACCGAATAACCGGCAGCTTCAAACTGCTGGGAAATCTTTTCTGCCAGAAGTGTTTTTCCGCTTCCGTTAGGTCCCACTATCAGATTAATCTGCGACCAGTTAGATTTCTTAAAAACAGTCTTTCCCCAGAGAAAAGGAATTTTCACGCGTGTTTCGAGCTCAATCATAATTATATTATAACACAGCTTTGATTTTATGATATAATAAAAAGTATGAAAGTTCTGACAATAATCCCTCCAATCATGCAGCTCAATACAGCATATCCTTCCGGAGCCTATCTGACTTCTTTTTTTAAGACTGAAAACTGTGACGCTTTCTGGTGTGATTTAAATATCCGTCTTTTTTATGAGATTTTCAGCCGCCACGGATTGACCCGTCTTTTTGAACTTTCAGAAGCCCGTGCCCTGCAGCTTGCCGATCAGGCCGAGCGCAAGGGTGATGATAATACAGCCTTTAATCTCCGCTGCTACATCAGTCAGAAAGAAAACTGGATAGAGTGGATTGATTTTATAACAGCTGTTTTGTGCGGGGGTGGAGCCCGAGAAAAAGAACATCAGTTTTTGTATTCGCCTTTTGCGCCGCGTGGCAGCCGTATGGAAAATTATCTTGCCGGCCTTGCAGAAAATGGACGTGAGCCTACCGTAGACGATATGCGCTTTTTGTGTTCCTTTGCTCTTGCCGATCTGTCCGACTACATCACTGTTGCCTTTGATCCTCAGTTTTCCCTGGTACGCTATGCCGAGTCGCTGGCAGTGGATACCCGCTCCTTTTCAGACTTCGAAGCCCAGATAGACTCGCCCGTAATGGAGCATTTTTATAAGCCGGTTTTAGAGCAGATTTTTCAGGAGCTTCCCGCCGCAAACGGCGGTCGGGCTTTCCGCTGTTCCGCTGACGCTCCAGCCGCTTCCTTCGCTTCACTAACTAACGTTAGTTCGCTCAGTCCAGTGGCCGCCTGCGGCGCAGCTCCAATCCCTAAGCCGGAAGTTCTCATCTGCATTTCAATTCCCTTTGCAGGAACTTTTCTGCCGGCCCTCTATACCGCGCGCTTCTTAAAAGAAAAACTTGGAAGCTCAGCCTTTATCTGCATCGGCGGCGGCTTTGTAAACACCGAGCTCCGCGAGGCGCGCGATCCGGCCCTTGCAAAATACATCGACGCCATTTCTTACGACCGCGGTTACGGCTCATATCACGCACTGCTGGGTACCCGTAATACTGCCAAAACAAATCGTCATGCTGAACTTGTTTCAGCATCTCCTTTGTACAAAATGCGACTATTCGTCCAGCAAGCCGACGGTACAATTCAGGTTACCGAGCCCCTCTGGAATTCTCCGGACTTCGAAAAATACGAAAACGAAATCACCGCAAAAATAACCCCTGATTATTCCGACATAGATTTTTCAATTTACCCCCGCATGTGCGACGATGCCAATGCCATGCATCGAATCTGGACAGACGGCGCCTGGATAAAAGCCTACCTTGCTCACGGCTGCTACTGGCACCGCTGCGCCTTCTGCGATACTACACTTGATTACGTTTGCGGCTACAAGCCAACAGATATAGAACCTCTTTACAATGGTCTTCTAAAAACTGCCCGCGACAAGGGAGTCTACGGCATCCACTTTGTAGATGAAGCTCTGCCGCCAGTCGCCCTTAAAAAGTTTGCCCTCTTAAATGCGCGCTCCGGAAATCCTCTTTACTTCTGGGGTAACGTCCGCTTTGAAAAGACCTTTACCAAAGATCTTGCAGCCTTCTTAAGCTATTGCGGCCTTGGAGGAGTTTCTGCCGGAATTGAATCTGCGACGGGTACAGGCCTCGAAGCAATCAACAAGGGAACAGACATCGCTTCAATCACCCGTGCCTGCTGCGCCTTCAAAGAAGCGGGCATCCTTGTCCACGCCTATATGATTTACGGTTTCTGGAACGATACTCCTCAAACCATAATAGATTCAATGGAAACACTGCGCCAGTTCTTTGAAGCAGGCCTTCTAGATAGTGCCTTCTGGCATAAGTTCGTACTAACCAGAAACTCAACTGTTTATAATCAATGGCAGAAGGAGGGGAATCTCAGTCTTGTTTCCAGCGAAGAAGCAAGTTCTGCTTTTGCCCGTAATAACCTTCATTTTAAGGGCGAAGAAAAGTTTAATAAGTTTGGTGCTCCTCTGGAAACAGCCCTCAATTGCTGGATGCACGGCGACCGCCTGGATCAGCATATACAAAAGTGGTTTGATTTTCAGGTGCCAAAACCAACTGTAAACCGCACTTTTATCAATAATTTAATAGAAGAATATGAAGAGAAAAATCGCCAGCGCGCAGCTGCACTGAACGAAAAAACAGTACAAAATCTCTGGTGGCTGGGCGGCACTCCTGTTCTTTGTGGTCTTAGCGGTAATTCCAATGGAAATCAAAAAGAATATCGCTGGCTCTATCTTATGGAAGAGCAGACAGCTCCGTCAGCAAACCTCGAAGCTCTCATTCCTCTTCTAAAGTCTCTCCGCCCGGAGACCCCGGAAGTAGGCCGCAGCACAGCCCTTGCAGAGATTTCCAAAAATCCAAACTATCTCAAACAGCTTAAAAAACTTCACGGACGGGGCCTCGTTTTATTAGACTTTTAATGCTATAATCAAAAGCATGAATTGCAAAATGCTGTTTGATAAACCCGCAGAAAAATGGGAGCAATATCTCCCTCTTGGAAACGGCCGTCTTGGCTGTATGGTTAAAGCACATCCCTCTAATGAAATACTTCAACTAAATGAAGAAGGAATCTGGTCCGGGGGCCCTCAAAAACGCCTGAATCCGGATGTGAAAAATAATCTCGAAAAAATCCGATCCTTTGTAAACGAAGGTCGTGTTCTCGAAGCCCAGGCCCTTGGCTTTGAAGCAATGAGCGGCACATCCTTTAATGAGCGCGCTTATCAGACAGCAGGTGATTTTCATATCGATTTCTTTTCAGAAAAAAACAGCGGACTTGCCTGTGGCTGGCCTCTTGCCCACAAGGCAGATGAAAATGTCCTCGTCAATTACAAGAGCGAATTATTCTTAGATATGGCCTGCACACTTGTAACTTACACAGACGACGAAGGAACAATCTTTACCCGCCGTACCTGGATCAGTGCAGTGGACGATATTCTTTTTATGCATGTAACTGCCAGTACTCCGGGAAAAATAAATTATTCAGGTTATCTTGACCGAGGCATTTGGAGTGACAAGATATGGGCAGACGCTGGCTGTATCTTCCTTGAAGATTCTCACGGTATACCTTTCTGTGTGGGAGCAGGGGCAATTGCCCGCGGCGGGGAGTTCGGAACTCGCGGAAGCTGTCTTTACGGAAAAGCCTGTGACGAGGTTCTTTTCTTTATTGATATCCAGAGTCTTAAGTGGAATAAAAAATGGAATAAAAAGCCCCTTACTAAAAAACAGTATGACAAGTTGATTCTGAAGAACAAATGGACACCACTATGTAAGTCTAATCTAACTAAAATTAAAAATCAGATTGCCCGTACCGGACTTTCTGCCGCCGCTGAAGATTTTTTTGCCTGGCATTTGGTTGAATACAAAAATTACTGGGACCGCTGTGAAGTAGAAATCGGCAGACCGGTGGTTGAGTACCCGCAAAGCGGGTGTATCGAAAACACCCCCGAGCTATTGTCATCTGCCGCCCCGGACAACACTTCCCTCGTAAATCAATACTTAAACTTTTCCCGCTATCTTATGATTTCCGGAAGCCGTGTCCCTGGCCAGCTGCCGCTAACACTTCAGGGCCTGTGGAATGGTCAGATTGAACCGCCCTGGCAGAGTAAATATACAATTAATATCAATGCCCAGATGAACTACTGGCCGGCTAATATGACAAGCCTCAGTGACTGTGAACTTCCTTTCTTCGATCTGCTGGAGCGCTCTTACGAAAGAGGCCGCCAGGCTGCCCGCGAAATGTACGGCTGCCGCGGTTATGTCCTTCATCACAATACAGACATCTGGGGAGATGCCGCCCCGCAGGATGCCTGGATTCCTGCTACTTACTGGGTTCTTGGCGCTGCCTGGATGGCAACTCATATAATAGAACATTATGAATATACAATGGATAAGGCCTTCCTTGAGCGTTATTACTATCTTATGCACGAGGCAGCACTTTTCTTTGTTGATTATCTTGTACCGAGCCAAGAAGCAGGCCTTGCAGAAGATGGAAAGCCTTATCTGATTATAAATCCGAGTCTTTCTCCGGAAAACTCTTATGTTACAAAAACCGGTGAGGTTGGAGCCTTTACTCCGGGTTGCGAGATGGACAATATGATTTTAGAGCACCTCTTTACCGGCTGTCTTAAAGCTCGGAAAGCCCTCCGTCATGCTGCGAAGGGGCCAGCATCTAAAACTGGAAAAGCCTATCCTCAATCCGATTTCGACTCTTTCGCCTATGTTCTTTCCCACCTTAAAAAGCCTTCTCTTAATTCCGATGGTTCCCTTATGGAGTGGAACCGCGAAGTGGAAGAAGTAGAACCTGGTCACCGCCACATCAGTCATCTTTATGGACTTTTTCCGGGCCATACAATTACCCTTGAGCGTACGCCAGAACTTTGCGAGGCCGCAAAAAAGACCCTGCAAAAACGCCTGTCTAACGGCGGCGGCCATACCGGCTGGAGTCAGGCCTGGATAATAAACTTTTTTGCCCAGCTTGGAATGGGAGATAAAGCACTTTCTTCCATTATAATGCTCTTCCAGCACTCAACTCTGCCAAATCTTTTAGATAATCATCCGCCTTTCCAGATTGACGGAAACTTTGGTGCCCTGGCCGGAATCCTCCGCCTGCTTGTTCAGAGTGAAATGTCAGATGATGGCACTGTAACAGTTAAGCTTCTTCCGGCTCTTCCGTCGGCTCCTGCCTGGCAGTCGGGGCACATCCGTGGTCTTGCTGTAAAAGGCGGCTGGACAATTGACATTGAATGGAAGAAAGGAAAAGTTATAAATAAAGAATTACATGCAGGGAAAAATGCTATACCTTTGGAAAAAATAAAATTTAACCAGGGTTTTTAAGGGGTGGAACCCCTTAGGCGAGGGGGTAGGCGGAAATGAGCGGAGCGAATTGCAGCCGAGGGGGAGACTTCCCCCGACATACTATTTACTATTCTCTGTCAGACCTATTGCATAAAACTTCTGTTTTCATTATTATACTTGATACGTATTTAGACTTTGGGTGTACCGGCGTTTAATCCCCGTTTTACGTTTGGAGCGCGGTCTGAATTACGAGTCTTTTGCAGGCTGGATTCTGTTTCCTTGTTCCACTGCATCGGGCGATTTATAACGAATTATTTTAATAGAGGTATTTTATGTACGCAACTATTGAATTTAAGGGCAAGCAGTACAAGGCTGAAAAAGACGTTGTCCTTACAGTAGATAAGCTTGATGCTGAAAAAGGTGCTAAGATTGACATTGATACCGTTCTTTTGGTAAGCGACGGTGACAAAATCAGTGTTGGAACTCCTTATGTAAAGGGTGCAAAAGTAACTGTAGTTGTAGAAGATTCTTTCCGCGACAAGAAAGTTTTGGTTTTCAAATACAAGTCAAAGAAAGATTATCATCGCTTGATTGGTCATAGACAGCAGTACACAAAGGTACGTGTTGAGTCTATCACTCTTGCATAATTAAAAGGAGATTACTATGGGAAGAACACGTGGTGGATCTGGTGCTAAAAACGGACGCGATCCGAATCCGAAAAGTTTGGGCGTAAAAAGATATGCTGGTGAATCTGTAACTGCAGGTTCTATCATCGTAAAGCAGCGCGGAACAAAATTCTATCCTGGAGCAAATGTTATGAAAGCTGGTGATGACAGCCTTTTTGCTACAGCAGACGGAAAAGTAGTTTTCGGTGAAAGAAATAACCACAAAGTTGTTTCTGTTGAAGCTGCAAAATAAGTTCAGTTTATACTGAATATGAATGCCCGGTAAGTAAAAGTGCCGGGCTTTTTTTTTTGGGCGTGTAACAGTCAGAAATGTCTGTTACAATAAACAGAAGTCTTTTTATAAGACTTCGTAAAATGCAGGTGCGGAGTGAAAAATGACACTCGACAACATCATCCCGTTGGCGAGGGGCATTTTTCACGGGAGCACCTGGAGTTTCGGAAATCATTTTGGGACTCTTTTTTTTATGGTAACAGACATTTATGATTGGATTTGCAGATGAAGCGACAATTGAAGTTCGCTCGGGCAACGGCGGCAACGGCTGTGTTGCTTTCCGGCGCGAAAAATATATTCCTCACGGTGGTCCTAACGGCGGAGACGGCGGAAAGGGCGGTGATGTTATTTTTACAGTAAAGCGGAATCTGCGAACCCTGGCGAATATCCGCCACAAGCACTGCTTTAAGGCGCGAAACGGTGGTGACGGGCAGGGCTGGAACCGCTA
>CAKUWD010000150.1 GCA_934699065.1 uncultured Treponema sp. | reverse complement strand
CTCTTGCTGTATCTCCGCGCCGCAGAAAAATTGCAGCCTGACCAAGAAGGAGCCTGGTATCTGTAAGTTTAATTCTTCTGGCAAGCTGAAAATATGAAGAAGACGCACCAATATCTCCCACGTAAAGACACGCAATTCCAAGAGTAACATAATACTCAAAATTTTCTTCGTAAATCTCTTTTTTAGCTTCAAGCCTCTTGATTGCCGTAGCAAAACGGCGTCTTCTCATATCAAGCCAGGCCAGACTCAGTGCATCTTTTGCCATGAAAACTACTGCCTCAGATAATTCAAAATTGCATCAAGCTCTGCGTTCAACTGAAGAAGTTCCTGTCTGTTAAGAGTTGGAGAATCTTCTTCAAGTGCAGCGATCCGATCCAGCAGGGCCTGAATATACTCAGGAGTAAGCTGCTCTTTTGACATATTTTTAATATTCAAATCAGCATCTGCAGTAACTGGTGCATACTCTTTTTGAGCAAGAGGCGACTCCGTTACCTGATTAGGATTAACAGGAGTATATGGGACTACCGGTACTGTTGAGTTTTCCGAAACCACAGGTATAAATTCATCAACTCCCCCATTAGTTTCATCTGTATAAGGACTTATAACTTCTACTGCTCGTGAAGAAGCAGAAGCGGCTTCAGCCTGAGCCTGCTGATTTTTACTATATATAAATGCATCACCAGTTGGCACAGAACCTTCTGCGGCAAAAGCCAGATAATAAACAACCTTTGATTTTTCACCAGGTGCAATTGTTACAGGTTTCCAGATTGAACAAACAGCTGAATCATTATATGAAAAAACTGTATCAAAAGCCTTCTCAATAATCATTGAAGGTTCCCATTTATCTTTACTAAAAGAAACTTTATTAGCAAAAGCAAGCACATCAGGTTCTGTACAATCTGCTCCAGAAAAGAACATCTGCATTGAAGCAGATTCATTTTTAGAAACAAAGTATTTCTGATTCTGCAGAGTTCTATACATTACCTCATTTCTTATAGTAACACCCTCACTTGTGTAAAAATGATTTCCTGTCTTTTCTCCAAGAATTGTATCCAGAATAGCCTTAAATGCAAAAGAATCAGTTCTTTTTCCTTTATTAGTAACAGTCGCGATTACCTTTACCATATCAACCGGTCCGTTTTTCTTTGAAGGAAAATAGTTAAAATCAACATTTACTTCTGCAATATTTGGGATAGTATATTTTATAGAAACACCATCTTTTATACCTGACAAAGATGTTTTAACAAGATTATCTGTGCACAAGGAATAAATTTTTCGTCCGATTTTTAGATAAAAACCATTAGTTGTATACTCATCTGCAGTAGATAAAACCGGAACTGTTTTACCGCTGCCTTGTATAACAGAAAGTGTATAAGATCCAAGTCTTGATTTTGTTCTGAGACGAATAATTCCAAACTCTTCACTTTCTTTTACCTTTACAGGTTTGGCTTTCTCTGCAGGAAGATCAGTTTTTACTGTAGTTTTATCTGCATTCTTTTTTGCAGCTTTTTTAGCATTTTTTTCTGCTTCTTTTGCAGCTTTTTCGGCTTCTTTTTCAGCTTTTTTTTCTTCTTTAGTCTTCTTTACTTTTTTTGCTTTCTTACCGGAAACAGCAGCTACGGGAGTGGAGGTATCGTTATCAGAAACAGTCTGTTCTGTTGCTGCAGAATCTTCTGTTGGAGTGTCATCGGCAGCAACCGGCATCAAAAATGAGAAAAACATAAATGCAAGAAAAACAGATTTATAAACAGAAGTGTGTTTTTTCATTTATTTTTCCTCCGTCTTCTGAGTCTGCTTTGAATCAAGAAGGTTCTGCGCTTCAAGAGCTTTAAGCTTCAGTATTTTAAGCTGATTTCTTGTTTCATCAAAAGGAACTGGTGCCGGAACATCAGGCTCATTTTCACGCTCACTCAAAAGTTCGTTATAACGTCTTTCTGAATCATTTCTATCAGATTTCAGACTTTCAATTTCCATTTCAAGAGCTTTTACTTTGTTTTCAAGTTCATCATTTCGTGTCTGGGCTGCTGCCAGTCTCTTTCTTGTTGAATCGACAGCTTCGGAATTATACAGTCGGAGCTGGCGTTCATAATCTTCTTTTGCAGCAAGATATTCTTCACCTGTCTGTTTAAGAAGATATAAAAGTTTTTCTTCCCTTCCCCGCTGCAAAATTGTTTCAAGGCGGTATTGGGCAGCCGGTGTTTTCGGAGATTCAGGAAACTCTGTTACGATGCGTTCGTAAATTGAACCTGCTTCATCATATTTATAGCCGGCAAAAAGAGATTCTCCAATGTAAAAAAGAGCAAAAGAATAAAGCTCGTCTTTTTCGTAGCGGTGACAGTAATCACTCAATACGATAATACATTTTTCATATTCTCCAAGAGAATAAAGAAGTTTTCCTTTTTGATAATAAACTCGTGAGTAATACATTGAATCCGGAAAGTTTTCCAAAAAGAAATTACAGTCATCTAATGCATTCTTGTTATCGCCATCGTAAACTTCTGCTGATATGAGCATGTAATATGTATCCGGGTTCAGATTTTCTTTATATGAGACTGATTTTCTGAGCATAAATTTTGCATCAGACCAGTCTCCTCTTGAATAAGCCTTACAGGCTTCTACAAATGCAGAAACAGCAGATTCAGATGCAGAGATAAAACCTGAAACAAACAGGCAGACAAAAGCCGCCACAACGCCTTTCTTAAAATGTTTTAACAATCTTCTCAACTCCATTTAAGGCTGCCGTTAAAAAAGCAGGAACCGGAAACAACAATATCTGTACCGGCATCAATTACAGATTTCAAAGTATCATTATTAATTCCGCCATCTACAGAAATCTTATAATTCAGTCCATGTTCCTCTCTGTACTTTTTCAGTTCGGCAACTTTTTCCACGCAGGAAGGAATAATTTTCTGCCCACCCCAGCCGGGATTGACAGTCATCACTAATATAATATCGGCACAAGGAAGGATTTCCGACAGTATGGATAAAGATGTACCCGGACAGACAGCAACTCCGGCTTTTTTTCCTTTCTCATGAATCATCTGGATTATACGGTGTGCATGATTTGTTGCTTCAAAATGGAAGGTAATCCAGTCAGCTCCGGCTTCAGCAAAAGAAGCAACATGAAGTTCGGGCTTATCAACCATAAGATGAACATCAAAAGGAAGTTTTGTAAGCTTTCTGATTGAACGGATTACAGGCTCGCCGTATGTAATTTCCGGAACAAAAGAACCGTCCATTACATCAATATGAACAGCTCCACCATTGTTATTTTCTATTTTTTTTATCTCGCCACCCAGATCTGCAAAATCAGCAGAGAGCAGCGATGGTGCTAAAATCTGATTTTTCATTTGGTTTATATTTTAACAAGAAAATGTAAATTTTACAATAATAAGTAGAAATTTCTCAATAATATAGAAAAATCTGACGGTGCGGAGCAGGCACGGGGTATGGACTGCCTCTTGAGCTTTTTGGCGCTTAGCCATAAAAAGAATCCGAGGATTTTTGCCTGCAAAAACCGCAGGATTCTTACACAAAAAAGAGAAAGCGAGCATGTCCATGCCCCAGTGACAGCGGGAGCCCGTCAGATTTTTCTGGGATATCGTTTTTTTTCTAATTTTTATTGAAAAATTTTACTTGACAGATTGCAACTTTCGCTTTATAAATATTGTCCCAATTTTCATAAAAATACATATTTTTTATTGATTAAAAATCTTTTCTTGTATAAAATAGAATTTAGACACTATGGACGTTCAGACAGAAAACGAGCTTAAAAAGGCAATTGACTTTCTGAGTAAAGGAAATCCTTTTGAAGCACAGAAAATCATAAGTTCTCTTTTTGAGCACGACTTGGAAAGCAGGGAGCTTATTTATACAAATAAATGCTGTGTCTTCTGGATTGATTCCATAGAGCGACTTAAGAAAATCGAGGATTCCTGCGAAAGAAGTGAAAATATTCTTCTCGAATGGAAGAATTTCATGTCTTACATTTCGCGCGAAAGTGAACCTTACGAACCCGCCCTCTTTGCTGTTCAAAAAGGTTTCTTCTCTGATGCACTTGAGGAATACAAAAAGATGCTGGAGGAAAAAGATCCGCTCCAGAAAGCCGAAATCTACAAAAAAACAGGCATATGCTACAAGAAGCTTGGAGATTTCGAAAATGCGCGGGCTTTTCTAACAGAAGCTAATAATATTTATCCGAATCTTTCTTCGGTGCTTGCAGAGCTTGCAGACTGCTACTCTTTATGTGGCGAAGACAAATTCGGCAAGGTACTGTACAGGGAAGCGTTCTTTGCAGACCCGGACAGCATTGACCTCGACTTTCTTGATTCTGAGCTGATTAAATGTCTGATTGAAAAGACAAAAAGCAAAGGTTATTCAGGAAAGCAGCTTCTCTATTGGATTCCGGTTTACGGAGTTCTGGGAGGAGTATTCAATATAAAGAGAGAGCTGACTTCTCAGGAAGTCGCCAGACTAAAGAAAGACATCTACGCGATGGAAAACGAAATCAAGGATCCCTCTTGCAACAGCGAGATTCTTATTCCGCGTATGCTCAACTGTTATTTCTGGCTTATGGATCATTATGATTTGGCAAATGAAAATCAGGCCAAGATTAATGAGGTTTTACTAAGAATTAAGCTTCTGGATTCTAACGTGTACGAAATGTACATAAAATAAATCCGGATGTAAAAAAGAAGCGCCCCTAGCCCGCGTTTCAAACCCACAGGAGATTAATATGGCAGAATTAATGCAGTCTATTCAGGACATGCTCAAGGAAGAGACTTGGACCCGTGCAACTATCAGTAACTACACACAGGCTAACTTAAAAGAACTTGCTGACCTCGTAGAAAAAGCAAAAGCAGAGGGTATCAAGAATGAAGTTTATGATTTATGTCAGGAACACCTTTCTCATTCAAAAGACAGCATCATAGCCCTTTACATCTGTGGAATTCTTGATCTTCAGAATGGCTCTCTTGATAACTCTAATCTTGTTACTCTGGTAGATATTTTCCAGAAAAACCACAAGGAAAACATCGTAACTTATCTTTGTGAAAGTATTCTTGAAGATGACGAAAACAACAAATTCGCTCTCCGTACACTTGCAGACAGCTATCTTGCTGAAGGCAACGATAAAGTATGGGAATTTTACGAAAAAATCGTACGCATCGACTTTGACGAAGCAGAACTTGCAAAGCTTCTTGCTGAACACTACGAAACAGCAGGCGATGTAGAAAATACAGTAAGCTACTACAAAAAGGCAATCATCCGCTTTATCAAGGCAAATAATTACAATGCCTGCAAAGAAATATGGACAAAACTCGTTCAGCTCATTCCTGAAGAAATCGATTTCTTCCAGAATCTCCGCAGAAAGATTTCTAAGCAGATGGGCGACATCAAAACCACTAACCTTATGCAGGAACTTTACAACTACTATAAAGACAACAAAAAGTGGGACACTGCAATCCTTATCCTCAAGCAGAATCTTGAAATTGACCCTAAAGACACATGGGCAAGAAAGGAAATTACAGACTGTTTCCGCGGAAAATATGCTTCTCACAGCCATCTTGATGACTATATCCGCTCTTCTAACCTTACACAGAGCTACAGAAACGTATTCGAAGCTATCAACGATTTTGAAAAACATATTGCCTTTGACAAGGGTGGATTCGTATTCCACAGAAACTGGGGCGTTGGTATCATCAAGAATCTTGATAACGACACTCTCACAATCAACTTTGGAAACACTGGCGGAATCCGTCAAATCAAGCTTGCTATGGCAGTTACCGCACTTAAGCCTCTCACAAAAGATCATATCTGGGTTCTCAAGGCCCTCAATTATGTAAAAGAGGACGGTAAAAAGGTTCCTCTCGCAGAAAAAATCAAGAAAGATAAGGAATGGGCTCTTAAAACTATCATCAAGAGCTTTGATAACAACTGTGACTTCAAGCGCATTAAGGCAGAGCTTGTTCCTTCAATCCTTACACCAGGTGAATGGACATCATGGAATACAACTGCTAAGAAGATTCTTGAATCAAATCCAATTTTCGATGTAAATCCAAACGACATTACAATGTACACTGTACATGACGGAAATATCACTCCAGTTGAAAAGCTTGCAAATGAATTCAAGGCTCAGAAAGCATTCTTCGCCCGCGCTGACATTCTCATGAAGTTCTTTGATAACCCTGACATGGACCGCTCAAGCGAAAGCTTTGCTGAAATGTATTCTTACTTTACAGGTTATCTTAAGAACATCTCTAAAGTTTCAGAACAGGTTCTTGCTTCTTACCTTCTCGTAAGACGTATCAGTGCAGAAGACTCTCAGTTTGCATTCCCTATCAAAGAAACTTTTGCTGATATTTATAAGCGACTCGAAAATCCACGCGAAATCTTTACAGAACTTAAGGATTCAAAGCATACTCACTTTAAGGAAGACTTCCTTGAATGTATTAAGATGCTTCCAGACTGGAATGAGCAGTATATCCGCCTCTTCCCTACTGTACTTGATATGAAGCTTATTGATCAGCTCATTAAAAACGGATTTACAGCTGATGTTCAGAAGCTTGCAAAAACAAGTTTCGAAATCTATAAAGATTACCGCGAAACAGTTCTTTTCTTCTTTGAAAAGTGTCAGGATTTCGAATGGTTCAAGGCTGCAGACATTCCTTACGAAAAACAGCTTATTACTCTTATAAATATTATTGAACTTACATTCCGCGAGATTAACAACCACGTTAATACAACAGAAAACAAGAAAATCAATAAAAAGGCTACAGATCTTCTGTTTGAAAATGACACAATCTTCACTTACATGTTCTCTAAGGATGAAGCAACTGTAAAGAAGATGTATACACTCATTGATGATATTTCAGACATCGATGCAGACAAAAAATCTACAGCCCGCAACAAGATTCTTGAAAAGTATCCTGACTTCAAGTTCCGTGTATCTGAAGAAAAGACAGCTCAGCCAAAGGGTATGATTGTAACTGCTAAGAAACTTGCAGAAAAGAAGGCAGAAATCGACAACATCAAGAATGTTGAACTTGAAAAGAACAAGGTTGAACTTGCAGATGCTAAGGCTAAGGGAGACCTTAAAGAAAACGCTGAATATCAGGCTGCGAAGGACGCTAAACATCA
>CAKUWD010000149.1 GCA_934699065.1 uncultured Treponema sp. | reverse complement strand
CCCTCGCTCCAGCCCGCGTTGCGGTCTTACGCTACCCCCTCTGCGGGCTCGCCGCCCGCAACGCCTGCTATTTATAGAGGAATACTTATGAATAACGAAATTAATGAATTAACTACAGAACAGTGGTCTGAGGTTTTGGTTCAGGCCCTTCCTTATTTTAAGCAGTGGTGCGGTAAGGTCGTAGTTGTAAAATACGGCGGAAACGCAATGCTCAACGAAGAACTTAAACAGGCCGTAATGGAAGACATCGTACTCCTGAGTACTATTGGAATTAAAGTTGTACTCGTACACGGCGGTGGCCCGGAAATCAACCACATGCTCGAACGCGTTGGAAAAGAAAGCAAGTTTATTGACGGACTTCGCTACACCGATGCAGAAACTATGGAAATTGTTCAGATGGTTTTAACTGGAAAACTGAACAAGGATATCGTAGGCATTCTTTTGCAGAAGGGTGGCCGCGCTGTAGGTTTGTCTGGAGTAGACTCAGGACTTTTGCGCGCAGTAAAAACTGAAAAAGATCTTGGCTTTGTTGGTGAAGTAACTGAGGTTCATCCTGAAATCCTTACTTCCCTTCTGGACGAAGGTTTTATTCCAGTTGTTTCTACAGTTGCCCTTGGCGAGCAGGATGATTACGCCCGCTACAATATCAACGCTGATACTGCCGCTGCAAAAATTGCTGTTGCTTTACAGGCTGAAAAATTTGTTCAGCTTACAAACGTACCTGGAATCTTAAGAAACATAGATGATCCATCTACTTTGATTAAGAGAATTGAAAGAACTGCAATCGGCTCGCTTAAGGCTACCGGTGTAATTGGCGGCGGAATGATTCCTAAGATTGAATGCTGTGAAATCGCACTTAAGGGAGGAGTTCCACGCACTCACATTATCGATGGTCGTGTCCCACATTCTCTGCTCATCGAAATGTTTAGCGACCGTGGTATTGGTACAATGATTTATTAAATTAAAATTGCATCGGTTTAAGCCGATGCAATTTTTCAGGAGAAGTTTTGGATCAGATCATTTTATTTACAGCCTGTTTATTTTCATTTGCCGCAGGATTAATTTCTCTTCTGTTTTTTCTCAGGTTCAGAAAACCATTTTTTGTTCATGTCAGTTTAATTACGCTTGCATTCTTTCTGATCAGTACAAATTCTTTTTATGTTGAAGTTTACGGCACAATCACAAGCAGGATTTTCATCTGTATTCTCGGCGGTTTTCTTTCTTTGTTTTTCTCTTACGGAATTATCAGTTTTGCGCTTGATTTTGTTCAAATAAACACGTCTGCCCGCATCCGAAAAATCATCCCCCTTTATTCCATTCTCGTTTTTGCGCTGGCAATTCTTCTTATATTTATTACAGAAATAGAACACCCTTCATTTATATTAAACATAACCGGAATCTGGGTTCCAACCGCGGTTTCCGTTCTGATCGGCCTCATATTTTACAAGCGGATCAATACAGGCATTTTCCGCAAAGAAAAGTGGCTGATTATAATTCTTTCCATTGCAAATCTGGCCCTTACTTTTGTTTTACACAGTGTGCCTTTTGTTTTTATAATTTCAGTTTCAATTCTGATTTATCATATTTTTTACCGCTTTTATTTTTCGTCCCCGATTGCAAAAACAGAAAAAACTCTTTCTCCAGATTTTATAAAAGATTTTTCTATTACAAAGCGTGAACAGGAAATCATTCTGGCCCTTCTGGATGGAAAATCTAACAAAGAACTTGCAGAAACTTTTTTCGTAACACAGAAAACCATCGAAGCACATCTTGCAAATATATACAGAAAAATCGGTGTAAAAAACCGTCTGGAATTATTTTCGCGTCTGCAGAATAAATAGGGCGAAATCTCTAAGGGTTTACCCTATTTTTCCAATTTAACAAAAATCTAGTAGATTCCCCAATTTTTTTTGACCTCATAATAGCTTATCCTTGTCTCATAAATTCTTTCACGGAGGCTATATGAAGAATAAAAGATTTTTGCTTGTTTTTGCATTGATTTGTATTGCAACTTCATCAATTTTTGCAGAGAAAAAAAATAAAACAAAGAAAGACAGAGAATGCGAAATCAAAACGGCTGTTGGTTTTAACTTCGGTTGTTATAAAGAAACAACCTTTGCAAACATTTCGCAGGGAATTTATGCTCCTCGTTTTGAACTTGAGTCTAGATTAAGATTCGGAAACTTCTTCCATATCATTACTGCAGATTATTATTTCTGCAGACCAGATTCTGCAATGACAAAAACAACAGTCTTGTACAATACTTACGATCCGGTAACCGGTACCAATTATTATGATGTTTCAACCAGCAGTCTTAACTTTCATAAAATCCATTTGCAGTATGATCTAGATTACAGAATCATAAAAAATGAAAAACTTGATTTTTATATCGGCGGAAACTTTTTGTGTAATGCTTTCCTTCAGTTTGAACATTATCCGTCAATTACAGGTCTTGTAAGCTTTGGAACTTCCTGTGCACTGAACTACAGATTCAATGAAAAACATTCTCTTTCGTTTACAGCAGGCATACCCCTTCTTGGTTATGGAGTCCGTCCCTCTTACGCAGGCTGTGATGCAAGACTCATGAAATATGCAGAAGAAAACTTCATGCAGATTTTGACGCTCGGCACTTTCCTGAGCATTCATAATTATCAGTCTTTATTATTTAATGTTGAATATAAATTCCAGGTAGCTAAACATTTTGCTGCAGGTCTTGGTTTTGATTTTGAATATGCCAGAATAGATGTTCCTTATGGACGTCCTTTGTATTATGTAGACGGAAACCTCAAGACATTTATGAGTTTTAATTTCTAGATTTATAGATTTAAGGAGAAGATTCTTATGAAAACAATAAAAAACTTTTTGATTACGATAATTCTTGTTGTATCTTTTGTATCGCTTTCTTCCTGCAACTTTTTTTATGGTTCGGGTTCAGATTTATCTTATGAATCTATGTTTGATAGTTTATGGAATGATTTTAATCAGACTTATGCCCTCTTTGATGTCAGAGGTGTAAACTGGGATTTACAGTATGCAACTTGCCGCAGTCAGATTCGTGAAGACATGTCTGACCTGGAGTTTTTTGAGGTTTTAAAAAACCTTCTCTACCCTCTCAAAGATGCCCATGTCTATGTAAAGACTCCCTTAGGAAGCCTTAACTCAGGTGAAGATAATATGACTATCGATAAATTTTCACTTGAAGAAGTCTGTTCGCAGTATGTTGAAAATCCTTTGAAGTGCGGAAATAACATCATCACTTATGGAAGAATGAAACATGATAATTCAATCGGCTACATTCATATTGCAGGCTTTGCAAGCGGTCAGACTGGTGTAAATCAAAGACAGGATTGGGCTTCTGATATTGATATTGTACTTGAGCAGTTACAAGATACCCGCTGTATGATTCTTGATGTCCGTGGAAACAGAGGCGGTCTTACCGGAAACGTTACAAGAATATCCGGAAGATTCTGTGCACTTAATCTTCCTTATGCAATTTCCCGAACTAAGAACGGTCCTGGCATTTTTGATTATGATGAAGGTGTTACTCTGGAAATCCAAAGGAACGGAATCTGGCAGTACACTAAACCTGTTTATTTATTAACAAACGCGCAGACCATGAGTGCCGGAGAAGAGTTTACAATGGCAATGTGTTCTCAACCTCATGTTACTCAGATTGGAAATCATACATGCGGTGTATTTTCTTTATCTCTCGAAAGATGTATGGCAAACGGCTGGCGTTATTCTGTTTCGGTTCAGAAGGTTTGCGCAATGGACGGATCAATTCCAGAAGGAAAAGGTATTGTCCCTCGTTCTGAAAACCTGATCATTAATCCGTCTGCAAAAAATGATTTACAGATGAAACGCGCTTTAGAGCTGGCTAATTAAATCTTACGATTTTATCGGCAACTGTTTTGGCTTCATTTTCATCGTGGGTTACCATGATGGCAGTGAAGCCTATTTTTTTCTGCCATTCACGGATCTGCATGGCAAGGCGACGGCGAAGCTCTGCATCGAGGGCTGAAAGCGGCTCATCAAGAAGCACAAGCTTTGGCTCTGTAATAAGCGTGCGGGCAAGTGCCACACGCTGGCGCTCTCCACCACTGAGAGTCTGAGGCATTCTTTTTTCAAAACCCGAAAGTCCGAATTCCGGTAAAAAGGCAGAAGCTTTTTTAAGAGCTTCCTTTTTCTTCATTCCTTTTGAAACAAGGCCATAGGCAACGTTTTTTACAACATTCATATGATTAAAAAGTGCGCCACTTTGAAAAACCATTCCGACATTCCGTAGTCGCGGAGCAAGTTTTTCTATGCGCTGACCATCGAGTTCAATTTCGAGTTTTGACTGCCACTCATTATCATTTTTTTCAAGGCCGGAAATAATATTCAGAACTGTAGATTTTCCGCAGCCGCTTGGGCCAAGCAGACAGGTCATTGTACCTTTTTCACATTCAAGAGAAAAATCTACGGTAACAGTTTCCCAGGTTTTATGAATATTCTTTACAATAAAATAGCTCATTTTTTCCTACTTTTTTCCAACCAGGAAAATTATCATACTTATGGCAGCAACAATTCCACCACAGGCACAAGCCTGACTGAAACGATATGCCCCGGCAAGTTTATAAGTGTACAGTGCAAGTGTATCAAAATTGCGGATAGAAAGCACCAGCGGCATTGTTGCATCTCCAAGACTCACTGCAAAACAATATGCAAAGGCAGAAATAAGTACGGGTCTGCAGGCTGGAAAATAAACTCTGACCACGCTGTCAAACCACCCTCGCGAAATCAATCTGGCCGCGGCGTCCGTCTCATAACTTATTCTGTTAATTCCGTTCTGAATCTGCCGGTAAGCTATAGGCCAGTACAGAGCCGTCTGCAGCGCAACAAGCAGCGCCGCGTTCCCGCGATGAAAAATCAAAGTAGCGCACCAGGAAATAACAACAGAAGAAATCGCCATTGGAAGCACCGGAATTGTCTGCAAAAGTACGCTGCTCTGGCGACGGCAAAGCTTAACAGCAACAGAATATGCAAAACCGAGTAAAGTACAGCAGGTTCCGGTTGCAAGACCACACCAGAGAGAATTAATTGCGGCCTTCCAGAAGGAGGCACCTTTCAAAAGTTTTGGTAAATCACCTGCTCCGTTTACAAAAACAGAAAGCAGCGGGAAAATCAAAAATATCAAAAACAGCAGAAGCAAAGGCACAAAAAATACCAGACTTCTGCCAATTTTCTGTCTCACAAGAAGAACATAATTTACACCACTTGAAGTTGTCTGGCTTCGTCGTGCTACAAAGCTGTAGGCAAGAACTATAGCAAAGGCTGTTAGCGTTTCAAGCAGAGCAAGTTTTGCACCAGAGCCTACATCAAGAGTCGTTCTTATTGAATGATAGATTTCAACTTCAAGAGTAGAACGACCAACCGGAGAAAAAAGAAGCACTATCATAAAACTGAAATAGCAGAATAGAAAAACCGGAATGCAGGCTGCTCCTATTGCTCCTGAAAGCTGATGAAGTGTTACAGTTCTGAGCACACGGCTCTCTCCCGCTCCCAGCAGCCTTGCTGCATTTTCCTGTTCGCGGGGAAGTCTTTCCCAAGCTTCGCTTACAATTCCTGCAATAAAAGGAACATTATAAAAGCCCTGGGCAATTACAATTCCCACAGAAGAATATAAAAATGAAAAATGCGTTCCTAATGCGCGGTTCACAGTTCCATTCATTCCCCAGAAGCTTACATAACCAAGAGCAACTATCAGGGAAGGAACACAAAGTGAAACTGCCGAAAAGGAAAGGAGAAACCGGCGGCCAAAAAACTGGCGGCGGGCAGTAAAGTATGCCAGCGGAATTCCAAGAAGTGCCGCCAGCAGTGTTGAGAAAAGCGCAATTTCAAGGGTGTAAAAGTAAATCTTGAACATGGACGTACGCCGTCTCCGGTGGTTGAGTGACACGAAGTGTCGTATCGAAACCACCGAAGAACTCATACAGTGGTTTCGATACGGCCTGCGGCCTACTCAACCACCGTATTATTTTACTTCAATACCTTTGGCATTTCAATTGAGTCGTAGCAAGGTGGAAGCTTAATATTCTTATTTGCAGGATACATCCACTGGGTTGTAGGAATTACATTCTGAGCTTCTTCGCTGATTAAGAATTCGATAAAGCGTTTTGCGCCATCACGATTCTTTGCACCTTTTACAAGGCCGGCACCTTCAACCTGCATTACATGACCATCTGAGAAAGTCAAAGCCTTATACTGGTCACCTTCGCCATAAGCAATATGATAAGCAGGACTTGTTGTGTAACTGATTACAAGGGGAGCTTCTCCGTCTGTAAACATTCCGTATCCGACACTCCAGCCAGGAGCCATAGTAAGAATAGAAGGTTCAAGACGTTTCATATAATCAGCGGCCTTGCTTCCGTAAACTTTATTAACCCAGGTTTCGAAACCGAGACCAGGTGTACTTGTACGTGCATCCATAAGAATCAGTTTTTTCTTATAAATATCTTTTGTCAAATCTTCGAGGCAGGCAGGAGCCTGTACATCAGAAAGTGAATTCCAGATGATTGCAAAAGGGCTGTAATCGTAAGGTGTCATAAGCCACTTTCCACCAAGAGCTTCCTCAAGATCATCTGCAACTACTGCTGCATTAGAAGGTTTAAAGCTTTCAAATACATCGCTTTCTTTAGCTTTATCTGTAAGATTGTTATCAAGACCTAACAAAACATCAGCATAAGGATCTTTCTTTTCAAGCACTGCTTTTGAAAGAATCTGAACACCATCACCACAATCGATGAAAGTAACCTTTAAGCCTGTTTTTTCTTCGAACAGACGTGCAATTTCAGGACCACTGCCCCATTCTCCACAGAAAGAATCATAAGTGTATACAATTACTTCCGAAAGTCGAGCTGGATCAACAGCAGCATTAGATTTTGAAGATTTTTTGCAACCCATAAAAAGAGCGCAAACCAATGAAGTTAAAACGAATAGGATATGATTTTTTTTCATACCTACCTCCGCCGGTATTATCCGGATCAGGTTCTAAGGGTATAATCTCAGGCGGCCCCGACGACGTCGCAAAACCGCCACCCCTGGTAAATAACTAAATAAATGTTGTCATCCCGAACCTTCGCAGCACAGCTGCTCGGAGACTCGCTAAAAATAGTCCACTGGACTATTTTTGCCCTGCTACGCAGTGCC
>CAKUWD010000148.1 GCA_934699065.1 uncultured Treponema sp. | reverse complement strand
ATACAAGGGCGTATGAGTGGGAATGAACATATGGCATTGCAAGAAATGGTTGATAAATCAGACATACAGAAGGCCTTAGTCATCGCAGACAGGGGATATGAATCTTATAACAACATGGCTCATATACAGGAAAAAGGATGGTTCTTTTTGATACGTGTAAAAGATGGAAAAGCTGGCATAAAGGACGGATTGCTACTCCCTGAAGAGAATGAATTTGATGTTGATATTTGCTTGAAGCTTGTACGAAAACAAACCAATGAAATAAAGGAACTTATGAAAGATAAAAATAAATATCGATTTATCCCCCATAACGCAAGTTTCGATTATTTACCGGAGAAAACAAGAAAAGCAGATCCTGTTATATTTTATGAATTAAAGTTCAGGGTGGTCCGTTTTGAAATAGGAACTGAGAGTTACGAAACAGTACTCACGAACCTTGACAAAGACGCGTATCCAGCGACAGAGTTAAAGCGACTATACGCTGCCCGTTGGGGAATTGAAACATCTTTCCGAGATTTAAAGTATACATTAGGGATGCTTGATTTTCATTCAAAAAAGGTGATGTGCATCCATCAAGAAATCTATGCACATCTGATTATGTATAACTTTTCTGAAATGATTACCTCGCATGTAGTCATTGCTAAAAAACAAAGAAAGCATACATATAAAGCAAACTTCTCAGTTGCCGTCCATATGTGCAGACTCTTCTTCTATGAAAGAGCATCACCACCCAATCTGGAAACCATAATTGCAAGAAATCTTATACCGATACGGCCAGAACGACATCGCACTCGAAATCTGACTACAAAGATTTTTCATGGTTTCTTGTATAGAGTAGCATAATTATACTGAATTGAATACTTTTTGCGGCAGACTTTCGTCTGTCTTGTTGTGATGCTCAGAAATAAAAAAAGAACGATTGAAGATATAAATACCTCAATCGCTCTTGTTGATTCTTTGGTTAATCCCTTAATTGGTCAATGTTAACTTAATGACATTGGCACCCTTTGTGGGTGCTTTTTTTTATTCATATCAATATTAGCGTTTAATTGAATGTCAAACTACTTTCTTTATGATATAATATAAAGACAATAAGAGGAATTAGTGAATATGAAAGAAGAAGGAATTGTATACGTTTTATCAAATGAGGCAATGCCTGGTTTAATAAAAATTGGACTCACAACAAGAAATGAATTACAAGCTCGTATAAATGAACTTTATACAACTAGTGTTCCAGTTCCTTTTACCTGCGAATATGCAAGTCGCGTAGATGATTGTGCAAAAGTTGAACAAGCTTTACATCAGGCTTTTTCTACAGATAGAGTTAATCCTAATAGAGAATTTTTTAGAATGTCAGTTGAAAGAGTAATACCAATTCTTAAACTTGTTGAAAAAGAAGAAATTACAGCAACTGTGAGAAAGGATATTGATAAAGATATTACCGAAACTGATAGACAGGCAACTAATAGCTTAAAAAAGAAGAAGCGACCTCCATTAAATTTCGAAGAAATGCATATACCAATGGGAGCTGAATTACTTTGCCCTTACGAAGGAACTGATTATAAAGCTTATGTTTGCGCCCCTAGAAAAGTAATGTTTAATGATGAAGAAACGTCTCTTACTGCCGCATTAAGACAAATAATGAATATTACGTGGGATGTACAGCCAACTCCGTATTTTTATTATAATGGTAGATTGCTTTCTGATATTTACAATGAAACTTATACTAGTGTGGATGAATGATAATTATTCAGTAATCTACTCTTTTTTCAATGTTAGGTAATAATGGATATTAAAAATGAAAAAATTATATAAAGAAAAGAAGTTTAAACATTTTAATAAAATCCGTTCTTTAAAAGCGATGGAAAAAAGACATCAAAAAAAGAATGGTTCTAGAAATTCTGATGCTAAAAAGAAAAATTCGAGAAAAAAATTTGTTGCACCTGAAGTTTTTAGTGTATCAGAGAATCCTGAGAAAACAATTGAATATCTAACAAAAGTTTCAGAAGCTATTGATAATAATAGATCTGTGCATTTATCTCTAAGAAAAGTTACAAAAATTAGCCCAGAAGCTATATTATATATGCTCGTTCTTGTAAATGCTGCAAATGAGAAAAAAGTATCTTTATCAGGGACACCACCTATGAAGGGAACTGATGCTCATCGAATTTTTATCTATTCAGGTTTTTATGACTTTGTAAATAGTGGTATTTCACCTTCAAGGGAAACTCATAAGGATTCTATTCTTGCAGTAAGAACAAATGATGAAGTTATGCCTCAAGAAGCTAAAGATATCATTGATTTTATGAAAAAGAAAAGTGTTCCATTAGAAAATGCAGAAGAAGCAGCTATTTATAATACTATCATTGAATGTATGGCAAACACAAATGATCATGCAGCAAATGGTGAATATGGGAAGATACATTGGTGGACGATGTCTATTTATGATGAAATTAATGATAAAGTTCATTTTGCAATGGTCGATAATGGAGCAGGTATTGCTAAAACAATTAATAAACGATTACTTGAAAAAAATGTAAATGATTCAGAAGCATTAAAACTCGCAGTATCTGGTAATGCTCCAAGAAGTAGGACTGGCAAGGCAACAAGAAATCAAGGACTACCTAATATAAAAGAATACGAGAAACAAGGATTAATATCAAATCTTGTACTTGTTGCAAATTTAGGATATTATAAAGTTGGTGTAGATAAGAAAATAAATTTATGTCATCATTTTAAAGGTAGTATTATATCTTGGGATTTCGAAGTAAGAGGAAAAGATGAAAATAATTAATATACCAGTAGATTTTACAATGACTCCAGGAACAAGGAAAATTGTGCAAGGTCCATTTTCTGGTGAACTATTCAGAAAGGAATTATTAGATGACGCCTTTCTTTCTGGTGAACAAGTAAAAATTATTTTTGACGGTGCATTAGGATATCCTCCTTCTTTCTTAGAAGAAGCTTTTGGACAATTAACAAGAGATAATAAAGATATACCTGAAAAAGAAATTTTATCACGTTTTATTTTAGTAAGCGAAAATGATCCAAAAATCATCAGAGATGTAACTAAATATATTTTGGAAGCTAGGAAAACAAAGTGATTATTTTTGCAATAGTTTCCATTTTATTGGTTTTAATCGCAATACTTGTACTATCTATATTACAAATTGATTTTGGTCTTGATAGTTTTTATTCATTCACTATTATTGATATTGCAACTTTACTAATTACAGTTGTTTTAGGCTTTTGTGTGACATATTTTGTTTCTGTTGTAGTTACAAAAAGACAGCGTAAACATGACGTCATGAATGAAGTTTATGAAATGTATCAAGAATCAATAAAATCTATTATCTCAAAAGTATATTCCTTAAAAAATCAAGTTCTATCAAAAGAAGTACGCGATTGGTTCTTGGCGTCATTTACTGCAACTAGAAACAATTTTGATATTTTAATGACTCTTTATAAAGACGAGAAGATTAAAATTGATTCTAGTTTTGAAACATCCTTTTCAAATTTTCAGGAAACTATAATATCTGAAGATTTCATTGCGGATAAAAAAGTATTTGATGATTTATATGTAATTCGATGTATGAATGCATATTCTATAGCAAAGCGTGAATTATTTAAAACAAAATTACAGTTACATAACAAATAATACTTTTTTCTTTATTTTGACCTAAAAGGTTAAGAAATCTGAACCTTTTTGCACACGGCTTTGGGCTTACACTTGAGCTATGAAAGTTCAAGGTAGAGACTGCACACTGACGATAGCAAAAGACGGAGAATATTATCCATTACCTTACAGCGAGGAAACTGTACGCACTGCGTCCAAAGGCTACGCTCTGCCTGGAGTGATTGGCTTAAGGAACAGAGAGAAGCTTGTTGAAACCGGCAAGGCAATCACTGGCTGCGTGGTTACGAGACTTGAATATAATAATATTCTTGCTCTGTTCCTTTTGCTTTTTTATTCAAATGAAAAGTTTGATATTCTTGTAGACCGCGTTTGTGAAAAGCTGATTTATAAAAATGTATCTGTAAAAGATTTTGAGCTTCGCGCAGAAAACAATGAACCTCTTTATTTCAGGCTTGATGTAAAAGATAATGATGATTCTTTTACTACTGGCTGGGATATTACTACCCCCTCTTTGACTTGGAGTGAGTGCCGCACTTTTTATTATGATGGTCATAGTGTAATTGCCGACTTAAAAAAGCTGCCTCTTGTTTACCGCTTTGAGTTTATAGGCAAATTCAATGAAAAAGCAAAGTATCAGATTACTCTGTACTTTCCATTAAGCACAGAACATTACCCGACACAGAATAAAATTGAAAAGCTTTCTATTACACTGGACCAGCGATTAGGTATCTGGTTAGACCTTTATGATTTGAAGCCGCTTGATGATATGGCAGACATCAACTGTGCTGATACAGTGCTTTGTTATCAGAAGTTTGAAGTAACAGGAATTGTTGTTTTTAATATCCGTAACAGTGAACAAAACACACAGGTGGTATTATGAGATTTTACGAGTTACCGCCTGAAGTTGAAAATAAGATTTGCGATACAGATGCACATCCTTTTGTTCGTATTGTTCTGGAACTTAGTAGTGGCGATGTTTATATTCCGGACTCTGATATTCTTGAATGCGTTGCAACTTCTTATAACACGGAAGCTGGTGGAATTGTAAACTGCGGCGAGCTTCTTTTGAAAGGTATTTATGACATAGAAAAGAATCCGGAATATGTTCCTGGTCTTGGAGTTCAGATCTGGTATTGCTTTGGCGACAGGACAAATACATTTTTCCGCTTTCACATGTTTGTGGATGATAGCGGATTTCAAAGTCAGGAGACCGGTTTTCTTGATAAGACTACCAAAGTACGCCTGATTGATTTGAGTACTAAGCTTGATGACACAAAGCTTCAGCGAAACTGGACTGATGCTCAGACAGTTGTTCACTCAGTTGTTTGTGACAGACTGCAGCCGGAAAAATCGCTTGTTCATATTATAGCAGCTCGTGGTGGGATTCGTGCAAATGAGATTAACTGCGGCTCTTTACCTTTTGACATTCCTTATGTTGTTGTGGCTGGGTCTGCCTGGAAGGAGCTTTGTGCTCTGGCTAAGGCTTACGATGCTGTTGTGGAATGCGGTAAGGATTTGACTCTGAGTTTTATTGAGAGTCCTTACGACACTGAAAATGATTACAGTGAGGATTCTGATTTTACTTTGGACGAAACTCAGATTACTCATTACAGATTTTTTAATAACAATGATAAGTATGCGAATAATGTTCGTTTGAAATATACACGCTATGTACAGACTGAACGCCAGGAACTCTGGAGCTACTCTGATGCGCCGGTTTGGTATGACGAGGATATGAGACCATACTATCCGTTTACGGATGATAGTAGGAAGATTATTTCTGACAATGATTACCAGGCAATTTATACGGCGAAGAATGATGAAGGAAAAACGAGGAATGTTGTGTATGCGGACCAGCTTACTACTGAGGAAGAATTTCTTGATGAAATGGTGGTTTCGACAGGCTCAACCACCGAGGATTTCTCGGTAGTGCAATTTGATACTTCAACTTACAAAGACCGCGCTATTGTTCAGCTTTCGAGAAATGGAAATCTTATTGGATTATACAAAGCTGCGATTTTTGGTCGGGCAATTATTTCTGAAACTAACTACAGCATTTTTGTAAAAGATGATAACGAGATTGCAGCAAAAGGTCAGATTGTTAAAAACGTTACTTCGAAATATCTCTCTGATGATTTATTTGAAGATGAACCTTTCTGCCAGCGTCGTGCTAAAGATCTTCTTCAGGACTGTATCAACTGTAAAGGCGGCTATTACCTGACAACTTATCTTCCTCTGATTCATGCTCGTGTGGGAGCTTTTATGGACATTCGGCTTAATGCTCAAAGTGGATTTAAAAAAGTGAGAATTGATGAGCTCACTTTTAGATACAAAAAAGAAGATGCGTTTAGCTCTGAAATATGGGTGACTCGTGTTTAGGGAGGATGATTATAGAAGACATTGAATTGTTAGTTAAGTCTATGAACGGCTTACAGGTGGAGCTTTCTGGATTCAGAGCTGAAATGAAAGAGTTTAAGACTGCAGTTGAAAAAAGGATGGATTGTCTTGATAACAGGTCTACTGCCTGCCAGTTTAATCCGAATGTATGTGCAACTGCTCGTCGCCTTGAAGAACATATTAAGGCAGACAACGGAAAAGCCGGAAGAAATATGGCTGTGATTGCATGTGTGATTTCCTGCTTTAATGTAGCGGTTACGGTTATCACTTTGATTGTGAAAGGAATGTGATATGGACAACTCTAATTTAAGAATGAGACTGATGCTGGAAGCTGAAAAAGAAATTGTGGAAGGACTTAGTGAAGCTGAACGTTACCGCTACTTTCTTGGAAGGATGCAGTTTCTGAAATATGAAAGCGGTAAAGAAAATCTCTTGAGTTCTGATTGTTCTGGCTCAGTTTGTCTTGCCCTCTTGCTGGCTACAGGATGTGCTATTCGTGTTACTGCGGATGCATTATTCAAAAAGTATTTTACAAAGAAGAATCCCCAGAAGGATGATATTCAGGCAGCTTTTTTTGTGACTTTGTATGACAGAAAACTTGGATCCAGATTGTACAAGGAAAATGAAGTTTGTCATGTGGCTGGTGTCTGCGGACGGGATGTTGTTCTGAATTGTGTAGAGCCTTATTCGGAGCTTCGTTCTCTTTCTGATATGAAGCCTTATTATCAGGCGAATGATTACCGTGTGATTGTTCGTGGCTTGGATAGAGAGGCTTTGCAGAAAGCTAGTGATGATAACTTTGATTTGTTTGGTGCTGACTACCAGTTTGAACAGATTCGAAATGCTATTGATGGAGCTAGAGGATGATTAGTTTTAGATTTCAGAGATTGATTGAGAAACTGCTTAGTGTAAAGTTTGTAATCTTTGTTATTGCGACAGTGCTTAAATGTTTTGGGAAAATCGGTGGAGCTGAATGGCTTACGGTTACTATGGCTGTGATTGCTGGCCGTGAGGTTCAGAAGTTTAAGGACTTTAAGTTTTCAAAGAAGGAGATAGATGAAGAAAGTTTGGGAAGTGATTAAGAAAATCTTGATTTGGTTGGGAGCTGTGTTTGGCGCTGTATTCACGGTTCTTTTTGTAAAGGAGATGCCGAAACAAGTTCGGCATGACGGGGATGGATTGAAGG
>CAKUWD010000147.1 GCA_934699065.1 uncultured Treponema sp. | reverse complement strand
AAATTGTACCTTTCAAAAGCTCAGAATAATATGGCCTCAATGCTGGATTTTGCAGTTTATGATCTTGAAGAAGATTTATCTGAATTTTATCAAAAATTTCTGTATTCAAAAATCAGTAAACAGCTTGAAAGAGGGGAGTCAACAGTAATTGTTGGAAAATCAGGCGTTGAGCTGGCTCTGGAAGTAATTGGAGATGAAAAACTTGCTTCAAAATACCGTCCTGTAGTAAATAGAACTCCAGAATACTGGTGTGGATGGGCTCTGGCTTACTTTCAGTGGTATTCAAATCTTTCATTTAGAGAGATTAATAATTTAGTTTCGATTTCTGAAATCCTTGCCATGTATTCTCCATATCACGAAATGGATATTTCTCAATTCTGCGATAAGATGCTTGAGATTTATAATAATCGCAAAAAGGGCACAAATTTAAAGACATTACGTCTTAATGCAGGATTGTCTCAAAGTGAATTAGCTGAAATATCTGATATTCCTGTTCGTACAATACAGCAGTATGAACAGAATCAGAAAAATATTAATGCAGCAAAAGCTGAAACTGTCGTAAAACTTGCAAAAGCCCTGAATACTTCTGTTGAAAAATTGTTGGAAATTGAAGTAGAAACTAAACGCCCTTCCGTTTTCGGAAGGTGAAACATCAAAATCACGTAACTTCATGCAGCCACTTTCCGCTCAGAACTCTTATGGCTCCGACAATTGCTTTTACAATCGATTCGCTTGAGAGGAATAAGAAAATCATTGGGGCGGGGAGATGGAGCACAAAGGCCGCTACGTATCCGAGAGGAATTGCAACTCCCCATAAAACAATCAGTTCGCCCACGGCAGAAAAAACTGTATCTCCGCCGGCTCTGCACACTCCGACAACCCAGTCCATGCAGAAAGAATTAAAGGGATAAAGCAGAATCAAAATCATAAGAATCTGAGTTGCCATTTTGATGATTTCCGGCTCAACGTTAAAGAGGAAGGGGAGGAGCTTAGAAAGCGGCAACAATAAGATGCCCACACAGGCGCCAATCAGCGGCATAAACCACATGGAGCGCAGGGCATATCCTTTTGCTTCATCCAGCTTCTTTTCGCCTATACGCTTGCCAATCAAAACTCCAATGCCGTTTCCAAAGCCCATACAGAATACCCAGGTGAGCTGGCTGATGGTTCCGGTGATGCTGTAGGCGGTAAAGGAATCAGTTCCCGCATGAGCATAGATTCCGTTATAAACAGAAGTTCCAAGACCCCAGAAGGTTTCGTTGACAATAACCGGGAAGGCAATCCTCAAATACTTAAAAACAAAAGACCAGTCAAAGCCAAGCAGTTCGCGAAGCTTTCCGCAAATTTCATAACCGTGAGAATAAGTCCAGCTCAAAAGAATTACAAGTTCAACAAGGCGTGAGAAAACAGTTGCAATAGCGGCACCCTTTACTCCAAGGCCTGCAAGGAAAATCAAAAGATAATTTGCACCGGCATTTGTCAAAAGCGAAACTGATGTACAGACCAGCGGAAGCTTTACCCGTTCTGTACTTCGCAGAGCCAGTGTAATAGAAAAACTTATCGCCGTAGGAATATAACTCAGACAGGCCAGGCGAAGATATTCTCCACCAACGCGCACAACCTCAGGATCCGGAGAATAAATTCTAATCAGCTGATGAGGAATAAAAAGTCCGAGAACAGTGAAAACCACAGCCACAAAAGCGGCAATCAAAGTCATCAAACCTAAAGACTTTCTGATTCCGCGGATATCCTTTTTTCCCCAGAACTGCGCAATAAAAACACCGCCGCCAGAAGTGATTCCAAAAAGAATCATATTGAGGATAAAGAAAATCTGATTTCCAAGTCCAACCGCAGCAATCTCAACACTACCAAGCCGCCCGATCATAACAGTGTCGAGCATGTTCACAAAGTTCTGCAAAAGTGCCTGAAGAGAAATTGGAATCGCAATCGTAAACAAGGAAGAGTAAAAGCCTTTAAGTTTCATATCGCACTATTATGAAGATATGGGTGAAAAAATCAACAGTTTTGTCACGCGCTGAGTTCTTCCTCGTCTTCATCATCAATCACTGTTTCGACGAGGCTGGTGACGACGAGGTCGTCCATTGGAACGGCGAGGATTTTGGCGAGGACTACGAGGTTGTCGATGGTGGGCATGTTTTTGCCGGCGAACCAGTTGTAGATGGTCTGGACGTATGGAAAGTCCATGATGATCTGGAGCTCGCGGGCGGTGATGCCCTTATCTTTCATTATTGTTTTGATTTTTGCGCCTGTGGCAGCTAAGTCCAGGACCGGTTTAAGATATGTAGATTTCACGTTGATTACTCCTTTTACTTCGGAGTCTCAACGCCTTAAGGAAGGACTACGCCAAAACTCCGTTTACAAAAATTGACTTATAGTTCGACGAACTATTATTGCAGCAGCTTTCATGATTTGTACACCACGAATGTTCAGAGAAATTACATTCCGCCCAGGAATGATTTCCACTATGATTGAGACAATGAAGATTTGAATAATAAGACTTCATAGCGTTCATCTAACTCCTTCGTGATATACGTCTGGTCAAGGCACGCTTTCGCTCAAGGCCTTGACTCAGCCGTTTGTCGGTTTATAATCTTCGATTATAAACTCGCCATCAGCCGGCACAAGCCAACTTTTGCGTCGTTTCAACGCTTTGTGATTGTAATATAGCACATAATGATGTGGATGTCATTAAAGCTGTTCTTTAACGGGACTGTATTATTGCAATTTCTCAAAGTGAACTCGTAAGCACTGTGGGCTGCTGCAGCCTGCGAATTTCCTTTTGAAATTCGATATTTGCATTTATAATTGTAAATATCTTTTTTTTCAGAGGTTTATTTCGTGTCTGATTTAATTAGAGCTATCAGCATTTCATCTCTTTGTTTTCTTTCCTTTTTTTGTTTTCAGGTAGGAATCTTTTTGTGGTCTGGTCATCAGTTAAGGCAGAATGGTCGCCGTACTCTTATTTTTGTTGAATTGTTTACAGGTTTTATGCTTCTTTTTGATGCGCTTGCTTACATTTTCCGAGGAAATACAAGTCAGCTTGGCTGGTACATGGTTCGCTTCAGTAATCTGGTTGTGTATATCTGTAATTTTTCAATTTCATTTTTCTTTTGTTTTTATGTTTGTGAGTTTATAAAACAATCGCGCTTGAGTTTATTACTGATTTTCCATCCAAAGTCTTCTGTAAAAAATGGAATTCCTGTACAACTTTTTATAGTTCTCTTTTTATGTATTTTCGGCTTGTGCCTTATTGTTATCAGCCAGTTTACAAATTTCTTCTATTATTTTGATGAAAATAATTTTTATCATAGAAGTACTTTTTTTCCGCTCGGGGTTGTTTTAGGATTTTTGCCTGGACTTATTACTCTTACAGTGCTTTTGCAAAACAGAAATAAGCTGCAGAAGAATGCATTTATTTCTCTTTTGTTTTATTTTGTGCTTCCTATAATTGGAATAATTTTGATTCTTATTTCATATGGTATTTCATGGATTAATCTTTCTCTGGGTCTTGGAGCACTTCATCTTTTTTATTCTTCAATTAAATTGATGGAACTGGAATTTTATTCGGGAGACAGGGCTCAAACAATTATTAGTCCAGTTTATAAAGGCGGAGTTACTTCAATTGAGTCTCGAAAAAGAGTGGCAAGAAATCATTTCTGGCAGGGACTTTCTATAAGTTTAGGTGGAATTCTTCTGGTTCTTATAATTATTTCGATTAAGGGTATTTCACTTCCTGAAAAAACCATAAAAATTACAATGCCTTATACAGAAAATGATTCTTCTAAGTCAGTTTGCATTACCTTTATTCAAAATGCAGAAAAGCATTGGGTAGATGGTGAGGATCCTGACAGAACTGGTGCTCAGTATGATGGTATTATATTTAATAATATGAGCAGTACAATTATTACAGACTGGAGCTTTTCGATTACTGTTCCAGATGGTTGTTCAATTGATCCGGGTCCGTGGAATGGAACCTTTGCTCTATCTGATGGCTTATTGAATGTTAAAAAGCCGCATGCAGAAGATGCAGAAAATATTCACGGTGAAGACTTTTACACAATCACTCCATTAAAAACTCTAGGCTTTGGCTGTATCATGTATACACCTCATGGATATCAGCCGCTGGAAGAAAAAATTGAGTTTTCTTATTCAAGTATTTTAAAGCCACTTACAAATAGACTTTTTGATATTTTCCTTGCCTTAATTTTTGTTGTGTTTATTATTGCAACAACAATTACGCTTTTTGAAGGAAAGCTTATTCGTGTTGAGGAAGAAAATCAAAAACTTGAAAACACTGTAAAAGAAAGAACAAAAGAACTGGAGGCTGAAAAGAATCGTTCAGAAAATCTTCTCCTTAATATTCTTCCAAAAGAGATTGCAAAAGAACTTACGGCTCATCCTGAAAGAACTATAGCTAAGGAATATCCGAATGTTACGGTTCTTTTTACAGATATCGTTGGCTTTACAAAAATCAGCGGTGAAATGACTGCAGAAGAAGTTGTTACCATGCTCAACAAAATGTTTACTATGTTTGATGAACGGGCTCAGCGTGAAGGAATTGAGAAAATCAAAACAATTGGAGACGCTTACATGGCTGCGGCTGGACTTACTGAAGAGGAGTTCAATGACGGTGCTTTAAGAATGATGCGTTTTGCCAAGGGGCTTTTGGAAGACGTACAGGCCTTCAACGAAAAATCAAATATCAAGTTGATGATAAGACTTGGAGTTAACTCTGGTCCGGTTGTTGCCGGAGTAATTGGTAAAACCAAGTTTATTTATGATATCTGGGGTGATACTGTAAATGTTGCAAGCCGAATGGAAAGTACCGGCCACCCTATGAGAATTCATGTGACAGAAACAACAAAAGACCAGACTATCAGTCGATATCAGTATAGCGCTAATTCAGAAATCGATGTAAAAGGTAAAGGAATGATGAAAACTTACTTTTTATAATTAGATATAAATTAAAATATGGAAGGAAATTTAAAAAATGAGATTTTTATTTATTCGACACGGAGAGCCAGATTACATAAATGATTGTCTTACTCCGACAGGTAGACTTCAGGCTGAGGCTGCTGCAAAAAGACTGGCTGATGAAAATATTTCTGAGATTTTTGCATCTCCGCTTGGGCGAGCTCAGGAAACTGCAAGTTACACGGCAAAGTTGCTTGGTCAGGAAATTACCACTCTTGATTTTATGCGCGAGATTTCATGGGGTGGGGAAGGCGTGCCGAACGATGGTCATATCTGGATACTTGCCGACAGAATGTTAAATGAGGATAATTTTGATTTTTACAAAGCTGACTGGCGGGAGCATCCATATTTCAAAAACAATACAGTTATGTCTTGTTACGAAAAGGTTGCGGCTGGCATAGATGAGTTTCTGAAAGGGCAGGGGTACCGTCATGAAGGCCGGAGATTTTTATGCAGCCAGAAAAATGATACAACCATAGCTCTCTTTAGTCATGGAGGTTCTGGTGGAGTGGCACTGTCTCACATTTTGTCTCTGCCTTTTCCATACGTTCTCTGCGTTTTTCCGTATACTTACACTTCGGTGCTTTCGGTGGATTTTCCGTGTGAGCCGGGGCAGTATGTGCATCCTCGAGTTGAACTTTTTAACGATGCAGCTCACATAAAAGGTCTTTGTGATGAACTAAAGCTTCAGCAGAAAAGTAATTAAAAAAACTTGCCGAAAGGGGCTGTCTATAAGCATCTTATATATATGGAGATTTTCTTATGGTGTATGAAAACCAGGTATTCGACCAGGAGAGAGCTTTGTACGGCGTTCACGATGTGATTGTGAAAAACTGCCGCTTTGACGGTGAAGCCGACGGTGAGTCTGCCCTCAAGGAAGCGGGCAGAATTGAAGTGAGCGGTTGTTTTATGAACCTGCGTTATCCTTTCTGGCATGTAACAGAAGCAAAAATCAGTGGAACAGAATTCACGGAAAATTGTCGTGCAGCGCTTTGGTATGACAGGGGCATAATGATTGAAGGCTGCAAATTAAACGGTATTAAGGCTTTGCGGGAGTGCGAAGATATTACGCTTAAAAGTTCTACTGTCAGTTCTCCTGAGTTTATCTGGAAATGCCGGAATCTTACTGTCGAAAATGTTGAAATCAGGGAATCGGAATATCCTTTTTTTGAAGTGAAAAATGCGAAAATCTCAAAACTTAAAATGAAGGGAAAATATTCTTTTCAGTATGATGAAAATATAGAAATTTCTGATTCGGAACTGGATACAAAAGATGCCTTCTGGCACACGAAAAATGTAACGGTTCGCGACAGTCTTATAAAGAGCGAATATCTGGGCTGGTACTCTGAAAATCTTACGCTCATTAACTGTAAGATTATTGGAACTCAGCCTTTTTGTTACTGCAAGAATCTTGTTCTCGAAAATTGTACGATGGAAAACTGTGATCTTGCTTTTGAAAGAAGTTCGGTACAGGCAAAAATTAATGGCAGAATTGATAGTGTGAAGAATCCTCTCGAAGGAAAAATCATTGCTGACGAAATTGGAGAATTAATATTCGAAAAAGATGTCTGCGATAGAAGCAAAACGGAAGTTATGGGCAAATTAGTTCATTCTGAGAGTTTTTAAGTATTTCTTGTGTTCGTCGGAAATGCGAAAACTTTCGCAGGCTTTTTGAATTGCCTTGTTATGTGTCCATACATCCAGCTTTTTATTCTGAATAAAAGTGATTGCTGTGTCCCATTGTTTTACAAGGGCTTCGGCAAAGAGCCAGGCAGTCATCATGTTTACGTAATATTCTTTGCTGCGGATTTGAGCTGGTAATTCAAGATATTCGCTTTTAAAATCATCATCAAGAAAATACTTCATTAAAAGCAGCATTCCAACGCGTTGTGTAAAAGGTTTGTCGGAGCGAATCCAGAGTTGAAGTTTTGGTAAAAGAAGCTGGCGGTTCTTTTTGAGCACGGGTGGATTTAGTCCGTCGCTTACTGCCCAGCTGTTTATGTATGGAAGAAAGTTTTCGAGGCTGGACAGGCATTCGTCATAATTCTTGATTTTATTTATAAGGGCAATTTGCAGGCAGTTTTCTTCGTGATATTTGTGAGGCAGGTTGGTGAGAAAAGACTCAAGCTCGGCCGGCGGTAGCTCTTTAATTTCGCGGATGATATTTTTATAAGACGGAGAGCGAACTCCGATAAAGGCTTCGCGAGGCAGGGTAGGTACCAGCTTTGCAGAAAAGTCGGCATATTTTGTGTCCTGGTATTTAAAAAGAATTTCT
>CAKUWD010000146.1 GCA_934699065.1 uncultured Treponema sp. | reverse complement strand
ATCTTATGCCATTATTACAAGTACATTTTTTTGATTTACCATTACAATTCTTGCAAAGTTCAGATCTAGTCCAAACTAAGTGTTTCTTACATCCAAAAAGGAATTCTGAAAAACTAATATTCACAGTATCATAATCAAATTGGTTACTAATATTTGAAGATTTATTATGAATTACCTTTTCTAATCTGTCATAAAGAATTTTACAGGTTTCTTCTACAGAATACTTAATAGGAATAAAAGCTTCTCTCGTCTGGAATTTTCCTTTATTAGCATTTCCATCCCATGATAAAATGTCAGTACAACTTTTTCGTATGAAATTATGTACATCATGGTCTGAGCTAAAATCAGCTGTATCTAAAGAAATATTTGGAACAGCATGTACATAAAGAAGCTCTTCTGATTTAGAATAATTATCATACTTATTAAGGAATGGAATCTTAGCCTGCCCTTTAGTAAGTTTGTATGCAGAATCCCTTCTTCCTAAAGAAGCTTCTTCTCCCACTATTATTACATTTCTGAGTTCTTCTGTATTACCTTTTCTTATGTACAATTCTTTCATTTTTTAAATTAACAACTCACATCCAAATGTTTATCCAACTGCTTTTTTATTTTAGTTTCCTCTCCAGAACCTTTTGTACTCAAACGAAGAAGAGATATTCCAATTAAATCAAATATCTGATTTTTCTTTTCATCTCGAGTAGATTGTTTTGTTCCTTTTTTATGATAGTTATAACCATCTACTTCGATACCAAATAAAATTGCCTTTGTTACTCTATTGAAAATTGTAAAGTCTACGTGAGACCAGCTTCTATTTGCATATTCTGATAACTCAGATGGTAACTGCCCCAAAAACTTTTTATTCACGACTTCTTTCAAAGGCATTTCAAAAACAAAACTAAATCGAGAATATTTTGGCTCTTTAAATATTTGTGTAAGCAATTCGTTCATTGCATTTTCAGAATCATATTTTGAAATTTTCTTAGATTCTTTCAAATACTTGAACTTCGCTTCAGTCTGTTTTGTATAAAAGAAATCAAAGATTGAACTAACTTTACTTTCTTCGACAGTAAAATTGTTATACTGGATATATTTCAGCAAAGCCATAAGATTTGAGTTTTCTGGCTGCTCATTTCCAGAAATAACAATTGCAAGCTTCTTCTTTGCTCGAGAAATGGCAACATTCAACATGTTTGCATCATCTGCAAAACTAGTAATTTCATTATCAACAGTGGAAATAATGATATTGTCTTTTTCACGGCCTTGATATTTATGAACCGTAGCAGCATCTATTTCTGGCAATTGAGCTTTAATTGCGTCAGTTTGATTATTGTATGGAGCAATAATTCCTAGACTTGATTTCTCTTTTTCAGAGTACTTTGGAAGGATTTCGTCTTTGATTACATCAATCTGTCTCTGGTTGTAATGGTCTTTACAGAAATTACCTGAAATAGTCTTAATTGCCTCTAGGACGTCTGATTCGCCTTTGTCTTCTGTCATTATCAGAAGTTTACCACCATAAAACTGCTGATTACAGAAATTGATAATTTTTGGATGGCAGCGGTAATGTTCGCGAAGTAAAGTTTGTGGTGTATCTGGAAGCACAAGCTCCAAAGATGCTAAGAAACTGTTTATATAATTATATCCTTCCTGCAGTCCTGTTTTCTCAAACAATTCTTGAACAGTCTTTTTTTTGCTTTCTTCTATTACATTTGGAAGCTGCATCTTATCGCCAACAATAACAGCGTTTTTTGCACAAGATAATGCTAGAGCACCAGTAACAACATCAACCTGAGAGGCTTCATCCATTATTACATAATCAAATAAGAACTCCGTCCCCTGTCCTATTGTTCCTCTTGAAGAGAAAGTAGTACTCAGAATTACTGGATATTCATTTGCAAATGCAGCCGGATTAAAATAGATTTCTTTTCCATCTTTGAATTGAGGTCTTTCTACTTTCTTGGAATATCTATTTGCAATCTCAGAACGTAAAGTTACCAGACATTTATCATATACTTCTTGTGGATTAAAACCCTTTACTATTTTTTCATTATCAGATAATTCGTTCTCTAATTCTTCTCTTTTACGTGGATAATATGTTGCTTTAATCGTTTCAATAACTTTTTCAGGCTCTGTCTGCCAAAACTTTGCAGGACCAAGACTATAGTTAGTTCTTAATTTTAGTTTTGTAAATATACCAAGCTTTTCTTTTTCAGAATAAATGAACTGTATATTTTGTAACAAATCCATCAAAACAGAAGAACGCTGATTCTTTAATCTTCTATTAGGGTAAATCTCATGTAAATCTTTTTCAAAATATCTAGTTTCTGTTTGTAATGAATCTAATTCTGTATGAATTGAAGAAATCTTTTCATTCGCTTCAAAATATTTTCCAAGATGTTTAATTTCTTCATCCAAAAGAATAGACATTGTTGGAAGTTGATTTTTCCATTTTGCTAAATACTCTGGATAAAACTGTTGCTGATTCTGTAAGAATTTTTCGATATTATCTCGCTTTCCGTGTGTTGCACAAATAAATCCAAATCCATATTTTTCAGATGAAAGCTTTTCATAAACGTTTGCTGTAGCATCATTATTGTTAGATACAATGAGAACCGTTTTATTGTACATCAATAAGTTTGCAATAATGTTTAAGATTGTTTGTGTCTTACCTGTTCCAGGAGGGCCCTGAATAATACTCATCTGATTTTTCATTGCAGTCGAAACTGCTTTGAACTGACTATTATTACAACCAAAAGGAAAAATAAGTGATTTAATTCTTTCTTTTTCTGTTCTTCCTTTACTTGGATTCAGATACTTTGCTAAAACAGAATTCTCATTTACAAAGCGAGATTTTACAAGATTCTTTACAAGTAGATTCTGGCCATCATCATTTTTTATATCACTAAACTGGGCCATTTGAATAAGATAATCAAAAACAGATGCTGATTGTTTATCTTTAAGCGTATTCTTAATTATCTGAATATCTGAACTTTTACAAGGATATGTTTTTCCATCTTTGTATGTTATGAAATAAACATCTTTATTTCGATCGTGTTGTAATCTTACTATATCATCTGTTTTATTTCTTTTACCGTATTTATCTGTAACAAAAATGATATCGTGAAGTTCGTCCATGTTACACTCTCCATCCGCTTTCAAAACCATTAAATACAGCTGAGTGCCACATTTCTTCTAATTTGAAATAAGAATAACTCTTGAAATCCTGCTTTACTATTGGAAGCTCCATATTGCATAATCTACTGTTTCGGTCTTTTATTGCTGTAAAATATCCTTTGTCTGGGAGAATATTACTCTTAGAACTATTGCAGCGCGGACAAGCCAAAACAAAATTCCAAAGTTTATCATCCTTTACAAAACTCCAAGGAATAAAGTGATCTACCGGACTTGCATTATCTGAAGTTTCTTTAAGTGGTCTTCCACAGTAAAAGCATTTTGTTTGATTGAATTCTATCAAAATATCTCTGTAACCAGAAAGATTCTGCCGTTCTGTTGAGGCATCAAGTTTATTTGCAAGTGCATACGAATCTTCTTCCAAATTTGCCTTTTCCAGATACTTTATCCATTCATAATAGTTCTGCTTTTCAAATACAGATTTGTATTTAACTAACGCTTCGAATACGTCATGATTCAGAATTATTCCTTCGCTATTATCTGTTTTATTGAAATGATAAAATTGATCTTCTGTATCTCCGCAGAAAGCCCCAACAACATTTTTCATCATCTGAGTTTTTATCTTTTTTGTAATTTCTAATTGTAAATCAGAATTTAAGTTTTCAAATGGAAATATCAAATTTTTCTCGGAATAATTAAAACCATATTTGTCACAAAAATCATAAAGCTCATGCTCAACAGCAGTAATCTTTCCTGAAGTAACAGCTATCATTTGTTTTAGATGAAATTTTAAAACAAGATTCCAGTAAATCTCTGTAAAGCGAACTGCAATACTGTCGTAACTCAAAAACATTGTATCCAAATCAACATTAAATACATTATCCAGAATCGCTTTAAAGAAAGCGAATTTGTATGTAGATGTTCTGGCAGAATTTCCTGACAAGGCTTTATTTATCAGAGCAATTACATCTGCCTCTGATAGTGAGATAAACGGTATGTTGTTAAATTTGGAATCCCAGTGTGTTTGGCCCATTTCCTTATCTACAAAGTATTACAATTTTTCATAATAAGCCCTAATCTTAGCAGCCATCAACTTACGTCTCTGAACTAAGAAACTCTCATAATCTTTGAATGTCCAATCTTTAATCTCAACAGGAACACAGTTATCTGCAAGATTCTTTTTAATGGCTTCTTCTGATTTGAGATTGCCTATATGATATTCACCAGTTTTACATTGTTCAAAGACCTTAGTAAAATATTTACTTGGTTCATCTTTACCTACTGCAATATTTGTTGGAGTATCAAGATATGTAAAGTTTGCAACCTGATTGTATTTAGCTTTGTCGTTGATTCCGTTATCAATCAAATACTGTTTTGGGAAGATATGATGAACATCCCCCATTGTTGTTATAAGATTTGAAAACTTTGAACCTTCATTGAATAAAGAATCACTTCCTTCTCTGCAGGAAGCAGCCCAGAATACACAAAGATATGGACTGTTTATCGAAGATGTTTCAAGATTCTGCAAAAGTTCAACATCCCAGAATGTATCAGACAAAGTTTTTTCTACTTCTTCAAGCCAAGGTAAAAATCCTTTTTCTTTAATACGGCGCAAATCTAAATCCATTGCAGATTCTGGAGATGCAATATAACGACCTGTCAAAGTACTCATTACATACCAGCGCTGAACATAATTCTTTACCTTTGTTTTGTCGATTGATGAATCTTTCAACAAGCGTAAATAAAGAGTATATGCAAAATCTAGAGTGATATCAGATGTAATTAATTTTTTAGAAATAAAACCGGCATCTTTAATTGCGAGAACAAACTGTTTGAAGTTATATTCGTTCATGTAATCAAGCACACCATTTGAAAGATTTTTGAATGTATCTTCTGCGATTGATTCCTTAAAATCTTTTGTTTCAAAGTCACGACCTTGCAAAAGGCTTACCAAGTCTTTCATTTTTCCACGAGGATACTGTGACATAAATGCAACACGTAGCATATCGCTATAATCAGGATCATAAATGTCATCATTGTCATCTTTGAGCCATTTTAATTTTGGAGCATAATCTGTTCTTGCAAATTCTTCATCCTTTGTCATTTCTGAATACCATTTTGGATCAACAGCGAGATGTGAGAAATAGTCTATTGCTTTACGAAGCATATTTCCACCATACGATTCATTTGCAGCAATACGGCTCATTGCAAAGTCAGCCTGATTAAGTTTTGTTCCCTGACTGTTTATACGGATAAAGATTTCTGTTACTTCATCAATGCTCAGTTCTTTGTCAAATAATTCAATTACACCAAGCTTACGATTTTTAATGTCTATAAGTTTTGTTAGTTTTTCATCGAATTCATCTTCATCCATATCTGGATTTGCTTCACAATATGTTTTCAAGAATCTATGTAAACGGAAATCTGACTTAAATATTTCAGATACATCAGGTATCCATTTTTTATCTTTTAAGATAGCATTGTCCTGAACAGCAAAACACTCTTCATCATTTTTAACAAAAGGATTGTAAGCAATTGCAATATGCTTCTTTTCAAAATCAGCATTGAAAACTTCTAGTCCGCTTAAAGCTGTCATCATCGCAGTTACACGCTGCTGGCCATCAATCATAATTTTCTTTCCAATAGCCAAACTGCCATCTTTAAGTTTTAAGTCCGGACTTTTAGAAATAATCAGATACCCAGTTGGATATCCTTTATATAAAGAATCAATAAGATCTCTAACCTGCTTTCCTTTCCATACAAACGGACGCTGAATCTCCGGAATTGCAATTTCATTTGATTTAATGAAGTTTAAGATTTGTTCAACTGTATAGTCGCATGGTCTGTATTTTTCGGACATTATGTTACTCCCAATTAATATGTATCATTCGTTTTTCTTCTCTTTTGATTGTATTTGGCAATGCATAATCTCTTTCGATTTGAATTTGTTGATTATAGAAATTAAATAAAATAAATTGGATAAATTCTGAAACTTGCATAATTGATTTTACTGGAATTCTACAAGATTCATGATTCGAAAGTGTAAGATGCACATCTGGATGAATTACTGGTTGAGCATTAATACTGTCATAATCAATTCTAATTACAATTGGAAAACCTAAATTGTCATTAAACCAATCTTCATCATCTCCATCAAATTTATTAAGCTCATTCTTCGGCCAGATTTTATTGTGCTTTTTTATAAAAAGCAAACGCTCTTTTATAATTTCACCATTTTTTATAATAAATTCATATTGTATAATGCTCTTATCATAAAGCAACAACGTATAATCCCTTTGTTCAAGAATTTTATCAATCAGTGTTGAATAATTAATATTATTATCATATAAATAATTTATACTACCAAAAGTTCGTTTATACGATAATTTTAGTTCGTTATTACTCCCTGATTCATACATTATATCGTTTTGGTCACGTATAAAATCTAATTCGTACAGTTTTGAAATAGTTTTTTTTATATTTTCTTCTATAAGTTTCCCACACTTTTTATTTGTCATTCTGAATTTCTTCCAAAATTTTAATTATATCTTCTTTTGAACTTTCTTTTAATAAATCCTGAATTATTTGACGTTCAGAAAAGCCTTGTTTTTTTATGTTGTCAAACCACTTTTTCATATTTGAGGCTTGTTTATCAGATACATCTCTATTATTTATTATCAATTGTTCTTGTTGTTCGGTTGTTGGATAAGGATCAAATACTAGTTGATAATTATGCTCTTTTATTTTTTTGAATTCTTCACATAATTCCTTCATACCAGACCCATAACCTAAAACTCTTGTCCACCCTTTACTTCTTGTGATTGCAGTAAATAACGCATTTCTGTCACTTCGTTTAGTTAGGTTTGAAATACAATTCTGAGCATTTATAATATAAACCATAAACGCTTCGTTTCCTTTTGCTCTTCTTATACTACTATAGACAATAGAATCATCTCTAGAAAAATCTTCCGGTGTTGAGGCCCCAGCTGTATGAATACTAATACCATCAAACATATTATTATCATATTTCAGTGATAATAAATATCGTTCATTATCTCCATAGCTATAGGTATCCATGTCAATAATCATTATATCTCTTTGAATCAATTGTTCCTGAGTTAAATCTTTATGTATTTGATTCAGAAGGGATTGATACATAGACTTTTTATCATCATATAAAGTGAAATCT
>CAKUWD010000145.1 GCA_934699065.1 uncultured Treponema sp. | reverse complement strand
CGTTGGGGGAGTGGACAGGACTAATAAAAAATATCTTTACCCGAATGCGCAAGTGTATATCGGAAAAGGTGAAGAAAACTATTTTGATGGTCATGTCTGCCGTATGATAAAGATGGGAATTCCGCTTATGAACCCGGCAAGACTTCGTGATGGTTATAAAACTGTAAGCGACGGCCAGATTTTGAATATCGACGGAATAAAGATAGAAGTTTTTGAAGTGATGGGACATACGGTTGGCCACGTCTGCTATATCATTGATGATAAGATTTTGTTCAGCGGGGATTGTCTTGCGGTAAACGAAAACGGCGGCTACAGTCTCTTTGAGTTTTTTACCCAGAATCCGACCCTGAACAAAAAGTCTCTTATAAGGCTGCGGGATAGAATTACAGGCTCCGATGTAAGAATTGTTTGCACCGGTCACAGCGGAATTCGTACCGATATGTCAAAGCTTTTTGCTCATATTGACCAATCGGCTGTGAGCAGGCCCGGAAAGCCTTTTGATCCTACGGCACCGAAAAGTATTAGAAAATAAAAAGACGGGATAAGAAACTTCAGTCTTAAAGGTGGAGTCTATATAGGAAGTATAAACTGGGGTTTCTTATCCCAAAAGCAAAAAAGAGTGGACTTAAAATTTTATATAGTTAAATCTGTTACTTTTTAATTCCGCCGGCAGCTTCTCTTTTAGCTGTATAGATCTGCCGGATATCTTCATCACTTAAATTAATTTTATAGAATTTTTTGTAGAAGTTTTTAATTTCTTCAGTAACATCAATATCTGCAAATAAATCTGGATGATGCTCCTTTGCGAGCCAGAGAAGGGTAAGCGGCGAATCTGTATTTGTAACATACCAGCGGTAAATACCAAGTGGCATTTTATAAACGTTTTTCTCTTTTACAGCGCGAATATTTGACCAGTCATAATTCTGGAAAGTATTGTTGTATAAATCGTCCGGAATTGCATCACTAAAGTTTGTAATATAAATACGGTCAGGATTCCAGCGGTAAACTTCTTCAACGGTAACCTGTGGAGTTCCTTTATTTTCGTTTGCTACGTTTCTTGCGCCCGAGGCTGTAATCCAGTAATCACCCCATGTACCTGTTCCCGGAATCTGGAGGGTTGTATCGCTGTAACGATGGATAATCATTGCTGCAGGTTTATCTTCTTCGCTTAAGCCGGAGAGTCTTTCTGCAATCATTTTCTGCATTTTATCTGCATATTCATGATATGCGCTTGTGTCGTATGATGTTCCCATAACTTCGGCAAGTAAATCTATCCAGGTAAAAATAGTTTCTACTGCGTTAAAATCTTTTACACTAAGACTAAAACCAACAGCAGGAATGCCGGCCTGTGTAGCGATATCATAATCTTCCATTACACCGGTTGCATAAAGAACTACATCGGGTTTAAGCTTTAAAAGCTCTTCTGCATTGAGGCTTCCATTTTTACTGAAGCCGCTTTCGATGTTTACAATATCTGGAGCAACTTTTATAAGCATAGAATTTTCTGCAGCACTGATGATTGCAGGATCGAGTCCTACAAGCTTATCTGTGCCAAACATAAGGCAGTAGGCAGAAGCAAGGGGCCATACAGAAGCAATTACGACTCTGTTTACTTCTTTTGGAAGAACAACTGTGTGTCCAACCTGGTCTATAATAGTTCTTGTTTCTGTAACAGGTTTCTGTTCAGTTTTTTTGGTACATGCTGTCATCAAAAATGCGAAGCAAAGAACTAAGCCTGTTGTTTTTATAATATTAGTTTTCATAAAAACTCCTTGTAAGTTAGTAGAGACTAACAATAGAGTTTTTAGCTTTACTTGTCAAGAATGAAAAGTGTTGACTTTTTTAACAATTATTGTTAGTTTTGACTAACTTTATTAATGTTAGTAAATACTAACGATAGGAAATTGTATTGATAAAAGTAGCTATTTATGGAAAAGGTGGAATCGGTAAATCCACAACAACTGCAAATCTTTCTGCTGCATTAAGTAAAAAAGGTCTCAAGGTAATGCAGATTGGTTGTGATCCTAAATCAGATTCTGTAAAAAATCTTTGCGGGGGAAAGAAAATACCCTCTGTTCTCGAAATTTTGCGTACAAAAAAAGCGGATGAAATTAAGCTTTCAGATTTAGTATATGAAGGCTATAACGGTGTTCTTTGTGTAGAAGCTGGAGGTCCTACTCCGGGAATTGGTTGTGCAGGGCGTGGAATCATTACAGCTTTTGAAAAACTTGAAGAACTTAATTCTTATGAAATTTATAAGCCTGATGTAGTTTTATATGATGTTCTTGGAGATGTTGTATGTGGAGGCTTTGCCATGCCTATTCGTAATGGCTATGCAGATTTTGTTTTCATTGTGACAAGTGGAGAAATGATGGCCTTGTATGCTGCTTCGAATATTGTAAGTGCCATTAAAAATTTTGGAAACCGCGGTTATGCAAAATATGCTGGAGTAATCCTTAATTCAAGAAATGTAGAAAACGAAGTTGAAGTTGTTCAAAAAGCACTTGATGAAATTGGCGGAAAAATTGTTCAGGTAGTTCCACGTGATGGACTTGTGCAGCTTGCTGAAAATCAGGGGAAAACTGTTGTCGAAGCTTATCCGGAAAGCGAAATGGCTGGAGTATATATGCAGCTGGCAGAAAAAGTTCTGGAGGCATGTAATGTGTGAGTGTAAGACAGCCTGTCCTTCTTTTGAAAAAACTCTGCAATATGTTTCTCCTGCTCATGGAGGCTGGGGTGTAATAAGAGTTGCTGCTTTAATTCCGGAAAGCCGTATGCTTTTTGTGTGTCCTTTTGCCTGTGGTCGTCATGGAGCTTTGGGCGGAATCATCAATGGAATAAAAGACAGAATTCATTATCTTTATATTGATGAAGCTGATATTGTTTCTGGCAATTATGAAAATCTTATTCCGGATGCAGTGACAGAGCTTTTTGAGTTTCTTGAAAAACGACCAAAGCTTCTTTTTATTTTTGTTTCCTGCCTCGATGATTTACTTGGAACAGATCATGAATCATTAAATGCAGAGCTTTCACAGATGTATCCTGATGTAAATTTTGTAACGGCTCATATGAATCCATTTAAGGCTGATACAAAAATTCCACCTGCAGTTGGCTTACAGCTTTCTATGTATCATCTGTTCGATAAAAAGCTTCCAACACTCCAGCAAATCAACATGATTGGAAATAATGCATACATAAAAGAAGATTGTGAGCTTTATACTCTTCTTCAGGAACAGGGGTATAAAATCAAACATGCCGGACGATGTTCCAGCTTTGATGATTTTATGAGTATGGGGCAGAGCAGTCTGAATCTTGTGCTTCATCCCTGTGCAAAAATGGCTGCAGAAAGAATGGAAAAGCTTGCAGGCATTCCTTATCAGTTGTCTTTTAATACTTATGATCCAGAAGAAATAGAAGCTTACTATCAGAGCCTCCAGAAAAATCTTGGAGTAAAATTTTCTGATTATTCAGGTTATAAGGCCTCTGCAATTGCTTCTATCAAACATGCAAAAGAAATTACCGGCGATACACCTCTTGTAATAGATTATCAGTCTGTTTTAAAGCCCTTTTCTCTTGCTAAAGTCTTAGTTGAATATGGTTTTAATGTGAATATGATTTTCTGTGATGACATAAGTGCTTTTGAAAAAGAAAAGTGCATGTGGCTGCTTGAAAAAAATCCTGACATAAAAATTATTTCCGCCCTTCATCCGGACAGCATAAAAATGGAAAACAAAATGCCTGAGTGTCTTTGTATAGGCTTTTCGGGCGGATATCTTACAGAGTCTGAGCATGTTGTTGATTTAATGGAAGATGAATATCTTTATGGCTTTTGGGGAATTGAAGAGCTTATGAAAAAAATGGAATATGCGGTTACCCATAAAACCGATGTAAATAAAATTATTTCGGGGGCTAAGCTGATTGTATGAGTAAACTTTGTATTATGCTTCCGCCTCTTGCACCGGATTATTCGGGAGCGGCTTCTGCTTTATTTGAACTTGGCGGCATGATTGTCATTCACGATGCTGCAGGCTGTACAGGAAATTATACGGGTTATGATGAGCCTCGCTGGCTTGGTTCACATACTGCTGTTTATTGTTCCGGTTTGCGCCATATGGATGCAATTTTAGGAAATGATGATCTGCTTGTTGAGAGAATTAAGAAAGCTGCTGAAAGTATAAAACCGAATTTTATAGCGCTTCTTGGAAGTCCTGTTCCAATGGTAATTGGTACAGATTTTGAAGGTCTGGCTGCTGAAATTGAAACTGTTACCGGACTTCCTTCTATTGGTCTTTCTACGCGAGGACTTGCTTATTATGGAAAGGGAGTTAATTCTGCAATCATAAGTCTTATGAAAAAGGTTTGCCCTTTGAAAATCCGTGAAGAAGAAAAAAATGACGGAATAAATATTCTTGGAATGACTCCCCTTGATTTTGCAAAGGGCCCCAATGCTTCGGATTTTGTAAAGCTTTTTGAAGATAATGGAATAAAAGTAAACTGCTGTTTTACCATGGGGTGTACTTTTGAGCAGTTCAAGAATTCTGTGAAATCCAGACTTAATGTTGTTGTTTCACAGAGTGGTTATGATACTGCCGTTTTTATGAGAGAAAAATATGGAATTCCATTTATTACTGGAACTCCAATGCTCATGGGAATGCAGATTCTTGCAAAAGTCCAGTCGGAGAAGTTTTCCTTTAATCCAAAACCGCTTACCAATATTACAGATAAAAAAATATTTATAGCAGGTGAGCAGGTTATAGCAAATACAATTCGCGAATACTTTGAAGCCCTTGGATTAAAAAAAGAAAATACAAGAGTCGGAATAATGTTTGATGCAACAAAAGAGCTTATGCGCGAGGGTGATGTAATTGTAAAAGATGAAAAACATCTGCGTGACCTGTTAAACAGTGGAAAATATCAGAAGATTGTTGCAGATCCTTTAGTTGAGCAATTAATCACAAAGAATACAAAAGACAATGGAATAGAGTTTTATGCTCTTGCTCATGTTGCAGTATCAAGTAAAGTTTACTGGGATAAGCCGGTCAGATTTATTTCAAAGGAATTTTCAGATTTTGTTAAGAGCGTAATTTCTGGAAGCTAATCTCTATAAAAATCCTGGTAGAGAGCAAAATCATAAAGGTACCTTAGGGGAGCTTATCTGGTCCCCTCGGGTTAAAAGGAGTTTTATTATGAAAAAATCATTGCTGGCAATTTTTGCCTTGAGTATGATTTTCAATTTTGTCGGATGTACTAAAAAGCAGACTGCTTCTACAGCTCCTGCTACACGTACAATAATTGATCACACAGGAAGAGAAGTTGTTATTCCTGCTGAGCTTAATAGAATTGTAATTGGCTCTATTCTTCCACTTGCTTCTGTTTATTGTATGTATATGGGTTCTACAGAAAAGCTTGTAGGAATGCATCCGTCATCAATGGCTGCTGCAAAAAATTCTTATCTGGCAACAGTTTATCCGGAAGTTACAAAAATTGATTCTTCCTTTGTTCAAAACGGGGCAATCAATGTAGAAGAGCTGTTAAAGCTTAAGCCGGATGTTGTTTTTTATTCTGCTTCTAATGAAGAAGAACGTCAGGTTTATGAAAATGCAGGAATTCCTGCAATCGGTTTTTCTGTTACACTTTCTGGTTATAATTCTGTAGAAACCTATGCAGACTGGATTAATCTTTTAGGTCAGATTTTTGGAGATACAGGACGGGCTGAAAAAATCATCGAAGAAGGACGCAAGGTTCAGAATGAAATTCTTGAGCGTGTAAATAAGCTTGATGATTCCCAAAAGCCTCGTGTTCTTATTCTCTTTAATTATGATGATTCAAATATGACTGCGGCAGGAAGTACTTTCTTCAGCGAATACTGGATTGGAACGGCCGGAGGAATAAACGTTGCTGCTGATTTTAAGGGACAGGGAAAAATCAATATGGAACAGGTTTACCAGTGGAATCCTGATATGATTTTTATTACAAACTTTAGTCCCCGTCTTGCAGAAGATTTGCTCGAAAATAAGATTGATGGGGCAGACTGGTCTTTGGTAAAGGCTGTTCAGGAAGGAAAGGTTTATAAATTCCCTCTTGGAATGTACCGCTGGTTCCCGCCTGCAAGCGATACTCCTCTTGTTCTTCAGTGGCTTGCAACAAAGATTCAGCCTGAATTGTTCAGCGATATCGACATGGATAAAAATATAAAAGAATATTATAAAAAATATTACAACGTAGATTTAACACCTGAAGATATTCAGACTATCTATAATCCATCTCGAGCCGCATCTGGTAAAACAAATTAAAAACAGGAATCAATAATGGTAATCAACAATAAAAAAGTTCAGACACTTTTTATCCTGATTTCCTTTTTATTGATTCCGCTTACAGCCCTTATTTGTCTTGGAATTGGAAGATACAGCTTATCTCCACTTCAGATTTTAAGGGCTTTTGCTGACTCAATTACAGGCGTTACTCGGGATGTTATGGCAAATACTGTTGTGTTTAAAGTAAGGCTTCCAAGAATTATACTTGCACTTGCTGCAGGAGCAGGGCTTGCCTGTTCCGGAGCTGCTTTTCAGGGGCTGTTTTCAAATCCTTTAGCTACCCCAGATACACTTGGTGTTGCAAGTGGGGCTTCTTTTGGAGCTGTACTTGCAATGATGTTTCACTGGAATCTTATAGGAATTCAGCTTCTGGCACTTTGCTTTGGACTTCTTTCCTGTTTTCTAACCTATGAAATAAGCCGCATAAAGGGAAAGTCGTCTATCATCATGATTATTCTTTCTGGAATGGTAATATCGTCGCTTTTTCAGGCAATGGTTTCTATTGTAAAATACATGGCCGACCCTGAAGATGAACTTCCTTCTATTACCTACTGGCTTATGGGAAGTATGTCTACAGTAACTTATAAAAGTCTTTTATTCGGACTGCCTTTTATTGTTTTGGGCTGTGGAATCATCTACGCATTGAAATGGAGAATAAACATTCTTTCGCTGAATGAAGATGAAGCGAAATCTATGGGCTTGAATATTAAAGCACTTAGATTATTTATAATAGTTGCTTCGTCACTCATTACAGCATCTGTTATTTCTATGTGCGGTCAGGTAGGCTGGGTCGGCTTACTTATCCCGCATATTTCAAGAATGCTTTTGGGAAGTAATAATAAGACAGTTGTTCCATTAAGCATTTCATTTGGAGCTGTTTTTATGATGATTATAGATACCTTTGCACGAAGTGCATCTTCTGCAGAAATCCCAATTTCGATTTTAACTGCAATTATAGGTGCACCAGTATTCATCAGTTTACTCAGAAAAACTGGAGGAGTGTGGGCATGACCTTTCAGGTAAAAAACGGCAGCTTCTCTTACG
>CAKUWD010000144.1 GCA_934699065.1 uncultured Treponema sp. | reverse complement strand
CAGTTTGATAGTGCAACATCTCTTGAGAGTGCCTTAAAACTTAAAGAAGTTTCTTATATGCATTCAGAGGCATTTGCTGCTGGAGAACTTAAACATGGTCCTATTGCTTTAATTGATCCTCAGACTCTTGTTGTAGCAATTGCCAGTGAACCAAAACTTTATGATAAAATAGGTTCAAACATGGTTGAGGTAAAAAGCCGAGGGGCAACCGTTCTTGTAATTACTCAGGATGAAAGCGGTGCATTTGAAGGAAAAGCAGATGAAGTATTTAAGATTCCTGCTTGTTCTTCAACTCTGGCTTCAATACTGACTATAATTCCAGCTCAGCTTTTTGCTTACTATTGTGCAATTATGCGTGGCTATAATCCTGATAAGCCACGTAATCTCGCAAAGAGCGTTACAGTTGAGTAGTATTGAGTTTTTTATAATTTTCTGATAAATTATATAAACATTTCGGGCCATTAGCTCAGTGGTTAGAGCAGAGGACTCATAATCCTTTGGTCCTAAGTTCAAGTCTTAGATGGCCCAGATTTTTTAAAGTTCCGTTTGCTAACGGAACTTTTTTTATCTTTAAAATCCTCACCGACTTAGCCGGTGAGGGCGCCCTACGATGGTAGAACCTAAAATGGCCCGCTGCCGCAGCCCATTTTTTAACGGTTCTGCTATCGTAGGCGAGTTCAAGTCTAAGATGGCCCAAAAAAAAATCCAGTCGTGTGCGACTGGATTTTTTTGTTTTAAGTCTTATTGTTAGCGGTCGAAGCCGTCCAGGGTCTGGATTTTTCCATCAGGCTTGAAGGTAAGTTCGCGGAACTTAACATTGCGCTTCTGGTTGACACCATTTGAACGCTCGCAGTCGTGGTAGAAAAGGTACCACTTTCCGTTGAACTCAAGAATTGAGTGGTGTGTTGTCCAGCCCAAAACAGGGCTTAAAATACATCCGCCGTAAGTATAAGGTCCGTAAACATTCTTGCTTGTTGCATAGCACAAAAGGTGTGATGTACCAGTTGAGTATGTGAAGTAGTATGTATCTCCCTTCTTGAAGAGCCATGGATCTTCAAAGTAGCGGCGAACATCATCACCACCAGTAAGCGGCTGGCCTTTTTCATCAACAATTACGAGGTCGCGGAGTTCTTCTGCGAGCTCTTTCATGTTGTCTTTAAGAAGAGCGATTTTTGGAGTACATGCAGGTTCTTTTCCCTGTGGTTCTTTGTTGTCTGCGCTCCACTTGTTGTTGCGGTACTGATCAAGCTGGCCGCCCCAGAGTCCACCCATTGTAAGGTAGTATTTGTTATCTGTGTCCTGGAAACAGCATGGATCAATTGAGTATGTTCCCTGAATGTAGTCATCTTCAGGAGTGAATGGACCTTCCGGCTTGTCACCAACAGCAACGCCTACACGGAACATTCCAGTCTTGTCGCGTGCCGGGAAATAAAAATAATATTTTCCGTCTTTTTCTGCGCAGTCAGGAGCCCAAAGCTGTTTGCTTGCCCATTTTACATCTTTAAGTGTGAAAACACAGCCGCAGTCGCGTGGATAAGTTTCTGTGTCCTTCATTTCGTAAACATGATAGTCTTTCATGTCGTACTGATCGCCGTTGTCGTTGCTCTCTACATCAATGTCTTCGTCATGTGAAGGGTAGATATAAATTTTTCCGTTAAAAACATGTGCTGAAGGATCAGCTGTGTAAAGGTCATTTACGAGAGGCTTTTTTTCGATACTCATAATTACTCCTGTTTTAGGCAACCGGTTGCCTAGATTTTAAGTTCATATATTATATTATTTTTTATGATATTTTTTCAATCGGCAGTATTACCTAGCGTATTGCGCCAGGAGTTTCAACTTCTGCATTACGTGCGGCGCACCAGGTGCCTTTTTTGAGGGCGGCAGACAGGTTGCTTGTTTGCAGGTATTCGTAGAGAAAACCTGCGTTGAAGCTGTCGCCGCAGGCTGTTGTGTTGAGCGCGGCGACTTTTTCGGTTGGGCACTCGGAAAATTGCCCGCGAGCCGCTGCGTAGGTAGAGTCGGCGCCTCTGGTTACCACGATGATGTTACCAAGTTCGAGGCTTTTTTTTACAATCGCATCCTGCAGCGGCTGGTCTTCAAGTTCAGGGAAGCTGGCGCGGAATTCTTCTTCATTTATTTTAATGATGTCTGGAATTGAGGCGTTGAGAGTTTTTTTCAGATCTTCACCAATGTAATCTGCCAGAAAAACTTTACCATTGTCGTGGGTCATGCCGCTGATAGTTGCATAAAGATCTTGGCTCCAGATTTTTGGGCGGCTTCCTGCAAGCAGAAGAGCATCAACTTCAGGTAAAAGGTCATTTATGATTTTTAAGATTTTTATTTCTGCCCCAGCTACAGCCTTTAATTCTTCTTCACTTTCTAAAAGTGGTTCGCTTACAACCAGTTCTGTTGTAGTTCCTGCTGCCTGGCCCAGAAGGGTCCAGCATTCCCTTGTCTGTCCTGGAATAGTCGTATAGAGAAGATTCAGGTTATCTCGTGCAGCCGGTTCTGTAAATGCCGAAAGATTCTTTTCACCAAGCGGACATACAACTCTACAGCAACCCTTTTCAAGCTGTTCCAGTACTCGTGCAGAATTCACGGCTTTTCCTGAAGCATCGATTCTATAATGTTTAGAACGGTTAACTTTTGTTAAAGTAAGATTTTCAAAAGTAATTGTCCGCTGAATTGTTGAACTCATACAAACACAAAGAATCTTTTTCATAATATGTCCTTAATTTCGTAAATTGATTTCATTCGTATTGTTTTGCCTGTTTTACCGGTTGTGTTAGCAGCTCTTGCCTTTTTCATTGATTCTGCATCTTCGGCCAGAGGCTTTCCATTCGGGCTTCCAATTAAAACGGCAGTTCCGCCAAGAGCAACCCATCCATCAGTGTATTTCTGCATATCATCAAGGAAAAGTGTATTTTCTATGGTTGCACCAACTTTCTTAAGAGCTGCCATATAAGAATCAGGGTACGGTTTGCCGTTAAAACCTGCATCACGGATATCAGTTACTGCTTCAAATAAATCTGCAATTCCAAGTTTTCCAAGAACTGTATCTGCATGTTCATGTGGTGCATTTGTGAGAATTGACATAGGCATATTTAAAGAAATCAGAAAATCTCTTAAGCCTGGTTGAGGAGGTAATTCCTCTGCTTCATTCGAAGGATGTACGTGAGCAAGAAAGCCTTCTATATCTGTTAAACCTTCACTTCTAAGCCATTCAAGTGTAGTAGAGTAGTGTACAATCCGTTCTGATCGCAGAGCAATCGCTTCATCCATAGTACAGTGAAAAAACTCTGCTACGCATTCAAGCATTCGGCGGGTGATACCCTTGTCCATTGCAGAGCTTGCAGGGTACAGCGTATTGTCCATATCAAAAAGCAGGTGAGTGTACTTCATATCTTGAATTATAGCAAAAAGTTATCTTCTTTTATATAGATTTTTTCTAGCGTTTATGGAAATCTCGTTGTAAAATACTTAAGTACATGAATTCATTTTTGTTCAACCATATTAAATTTCAAATTGCCTCGCTTACGATTCTTTTGATTCTGGAAGTCATTTACTTTCTGCGTCCAAAAATCAAGCTGCTTTCAAACCGCATTTTTACAGTTCTTATGGTGAGTTCTTTTGGCTATCTGATTTTTGATTTTGCTACTATTTTTGCCCTTGTGTATTATGACAGCGTTCCATTATGGTTTGTCCGCTTTACCCACCAGGGCTTTATTTTATTCCTCGATGTAGCACTTTCAAGTATTTATCTTTATATGGATATGCTCAATCGTGATCAGAGGCGATATTCTGTTCCGGAACTTTCTGTAATTATTTCATCATATATTGTTGTTCTTGCTTCGATTATTTTTGCACCAATGGATTACTATATCGGAGATGATGGAATCTATTCTTATGGTGTAATGGCAAACTGTGTTTATGCTGTACTTATTATCTATTCTGCAATGACGGTTTTTCAGACTTTACGCCATATAAAAAATAAGGCACATCGTAAACAGAAAATCTGTGTACTTATGACTATGGCTTTGTGGATTGGCTTTGGTGGTGTACAGATTATTGAACCAAGAATTCTTATTTCAAGTGTTGGAATTTCTGCCATTATTCTTTTGATGTTTCTTTCGCTTGAGAATCCATCTGAATATCTGGATAGCGAAACCCGTGCTTTCAATTATTATGCGCTAAAAACAGTTTTGCAGGAATGTCTGAGTCGCAAAAAACGATATGCTATTGTATGTATGGAGCTGGATGAAGCTTTAATTATTGAAAATTATGCAAGCAATAATGTAATTTCTGATGTCTTAATTGAAATTAAATCTTTTGTTGAAAGAAACTTTAAGACTCCCTGCTATCGCATGAATCGAATGACTCTGGTTTTTCTGCTGGACAACAAAAAACTTACTAAACTTGATTTATATCTTGATATTCTTTCTGAAAGATTCTCTCAAAACTGGGAATTAAAAGACAGGTCTGTTCGTCTTAATGCTCATGCTAACGTTTTGTGTTGCCCGGAAGATTTCCCTTTTGACGGAAATGTTCAGGAACTTCTTGATTTTGCTGAAGATTCAGAAACTTACAGTCAGTCGGTTGGATTTATAAAAAGAATTGATGAAAAAGCCCGCGAAAAGAGAATCCGTCGCCGCAGAATTATTCATATTATGTCTGAAGCAATAAAGGAGGATGGCATTGAAATGTATTTCCAGCCAATTTATTGTCTTTCAGAAAAACGTTTTACAAATGCCGAAGCTCTTGTTCGCCTTAAAGATGATCAGACTATCGGATATATTTCACCTGAAGAATTCATACCGCTTGCAGAAAAAAAAGGCATGATTATGCCTCTTAGTAATCTTATTTTCAATCACGTTTTCAATTTTATGGCTGAAAATAATTTGAGACGGAAAGGTGTAAATCATATTGAGGTAAATCTTTCTGGTCTTCAGTCTGTTGATGCAAATCTTCCAAAATTAATGAAATCTCTTTTGATGAAGCATAATATTGCTCCAGATACTGTAAATCTAGAAATTACTGAATCTATAGCTGTTACTTCGGGTTATATGCTTAAGAAAAATATGGATGAGCTTAGAAAGTTTGGCTGTTCTTTCTCTATGGACGATTTTGGAACAGGTTATTCAAATCTTTCCCGCATTGCTAAGGCTGATTTTGAAATGATAAAAATAGACAAGAGTCTTTTATGGCCTTGTTTTAAAGAAGATGGAACTGATGGCACAAGAAATGCAAAGATTCTCCTGGAAAATATGATAAGTATGCTGCTTAAAATTGGACGTAAAATTGTCGTTGAAGGAATTGAGACAAAAGAGCAGTTTGAATATCTTGAATCACTTGGAATTACTTATGCACAGGGCTTTTATTTCAGCAAACCTTTATGCGAAAAAGATTTTATTAAGTTTCTTGAGGATCATTCTTAGCAGAATTTTTTGCTGCGAGCCCAGCCATTTTACTGAAAGTTTTTTCAAGATATTGAGCTTCGCCTTCCGAAAGACTTGCGCGGCTCAAGATATTTCGCCAGAAGTTTTCCATATCTTCCCGGCCTGGCATTTTAAAAAAGCCAATCTTTTTCATATTATCGGTAATTTCTGCAACAGTCTGGTCAATGCGTTCCAGTGTAAGTGGGGTATAACCTCTGTATGTATTATGTTGTGTTTCCAGATTTTTTCTGAAAAGATGGTAACTCATAATTTGTACGGCATGGCTAAGATTTAATGAACCAAAGTTATCAGATGAAGGAATTGTTACACCAAGATTACATTCATCTAGTTGTTCATCGGTAAGACCTGTGCGTTCGTTTCCAAAAATTACAGCGACTCTACCGCCAGATTCCTTTGTTGAGCCTGTTGAAACCTGATCTGCCATATCTGCAAATTCTTCGGGCAGCAGCAGTTTACCGCGTTTTTTCCCACGTCTGCGGGTAGTTCCTGCACAAATTGCACAGTCTGCGGTTGCTTCTTTTATGGAATTATAAAATTTTGCCTTATCAAAAATTTCACCGGCATGAATTGCCAGAACGTGAATGTGTTCTATATCGTAATCAGATTTATTTCCTACAATGCGAAGCTCGCTTATATCATTATTTGCCATAGCACGGCATGCCGCTCCAATATTTCGCGATTCATCCGGATGGTCAAGAATTATTACTATATTTGAAAGATTCATACAGAAAGTATAAAAGAAAAAAACTTTTGTGGCAAATGTTACAGAAAATAAGGAATTTATCTTACGTGTTTTTTTCTTGTAAAAATTGCAAATTCGGGTTTATAATATAGTATATTATATGAAAGTAGACGAGATAGAGTTAAGCGAAAGCGAAATTTCCTACATCAAGAAGGCTGTAAAAGATCGACAGCCTATAGATTTTTTTTGCTATTCTCTTACACCTGATCAGAAAATCAGATTTCAGAAGATTCTAGCTATATTTCTCGAAGAATGTAATCAGATGTATCTGTACAATTACCTTACATATTGTCTCTTTGAACTTTTGGACAATGGAAGTAAGGCTAATGCAAAACGTATCTTCTTCCAGGAACATCATCTTGATATCAATAATGAAGATGATTATAAAAACGGAATGAAGACGTTTAAAGAAACTCTGGTTGAAAATACATTACATTATCAGGAAAAACTTAAAGCTGGAGAATTACGTGTCCATCTTTTACTTACTGCTAATGATGTTATTTCTGTAACTGTTTCAAATAATACAAAAATTACAGATTCTGAATATGCTCGTATTCAGGAGAAAATTGAAAAAACTAAGGTTTATAATTCAATGGCTGAGGCAGTTTCAGATATTGATCAGACTGAAGGTTCCGGACTTGGTATAATAACCGTTCTTGTAATGCTCAAAAAACTTGGTCTTGATGCAAATAACCTCAAATTTGATACAACAGAAAATGAAACTGTAGCTACTATTGAAATTCCAAAAGATACTATCGAAGAGATTTAAGACTTCATTAAATCTGCAAGACTTACGCTATCAAGATATCCCTCAACAAGTTCATCAAGTTTAGTCCATAAAGGCAGTGTTCTGCAGTTATCTTTGCGTGGGCATTCTGCAGCTCCGGCTTCGAGACATGCAACCGGAGAAAGTGAGCCTTCTGTAAGTCTTAAGATTTCGCCAATTTTATAATCTTCTGGTTTTCTGTTGAGCATATAACCGCCGCCTTTTCCATGTACAGCGTCTACCAGACCTCTTTTTGAAAGAAGAGTCATAATGGCTTCTATATATTTTTGTGATATTTCCTGTCTTTCTGCAATTTCTTTTAATGGGGTTCGTTCAGAATCCTGATGTTCTGCAAGGTCAATCATAACCCTTAGTGCGTATCTACCTTTTGTTGAAATCAGCATTTGTCTACCTTCCTT
>CAKUWD010000143.1 GCA_934699065.1 uncultured Treponema sp. | reverse complement strand
GTATATGACAGACTTTCCCGTCTGCCAAAAGAAACTCTGGATAAAATGGAAGCAGCTGAACAGGAATTTTTTGGTGACAGAGAAAACCCGCTCTTCTCCTGGGATGGCATTTACATCGCTAACCTTTTCCGTAAACGAGGCTTCACCGTGCGCGTCGCCTCTCAGGTACTCACCGAAAAGCGTCGCATAACTCCGGCAGAAATTGAAAAATGGTTTAGTCCGGAGAACTCTGCCTACGGAGCAAAAATGTGTCAGGCAGCCGGCAGTGCGGAACTACAGAAAATTGTAAACCTTATGCTTGCCGCCTGCGACAAAACTATTTTTGAATGGAAGAGCGAAATTGCCTTCTTTACGATTGAACGCTAGTCTCAAGATTTCTATTATGTCATTCCCGGGCTATAAGTGTGTCATTCCCGGGCTTGACCCGGGAATCTGTATTTTGGATTGCTGCATTCACATCAGTAGTTTTCTCATAATAAACGAGTTTATTTACATGGTATTTTTCTGTAAACCCTGGAAGCAGTTTATTTTGATGTTCACAGAGACGACGTTTTAAATCATTTGTCACACCAACGTAAAGAGTTGTATTTGTGATATTTGAGAGAATATATACAAAGTATTCCTTCATATTTAGAAGGTAATAAAATGAAATAGAAGACGGCAAGTATAAAATTTATCGTCTTGTACAGATTGTCGGGTCAAGTCCGACAATGACACATTATTACAAGTCCGACAATAATACACTATTTCAGGTTTAATCCCTAATCGAATCAATATTAGCCTTACCGCCCGGAACAAACGGAAGAACGTTTTCTTCGCTGTCTACGCTGATGCGAACGAAGCATGGCTTGTTCTGACGGCTGTTGTCGAATGCTTTTTTATACCACTCTGGGTCGCTGTCGCCGTCGATTGCTTCGATTCCAAAACCTTTTGCTATGGCAAGAAGATCTGGTTCGCGGCCAAAAACAGAAGCGCTGTAATTTTTCTCAAAAAGATATTTCTGCTGCTGGTAAACCATACCGAGCGTTCCGTTCTGGAATACAATAACAGTTACCGGAAGGTTGAGTTCTGCAAGAGTTGCCATTTCCTGTACGTTCATCATGATTGAACCGTCACCAGAGAAGCAAACAATACGTTTATCCGGATTTGCAATTGCAGCACCGATTGCGGCCGGCAAACCAAAACCCATTGTTCCAAGGCTTCCGGAAGTAAGGAAAGTTCTGGGACGTTCAACAGGGTAATACTGGGCAGCCCACATCTGATGCTGACCTACATCTGTTGTAGCAATAAGGCCACCGTCTGCAATTCCAGCCTCGCCTGCGAGCTGCGGAATCTTAGAAATGATTTCGCGTGGATTTGCAAGTTTTTCTCCCTTAGGGCGGCCGCACTCAACCGAGTGACATTCTTTTTTGATTTTATTAATCTTCTTAAGCCAGCCCTCATCAGAAGAGATTTTCTTTTCGTTTACAAGCTGCGCGATAACCGGGAAAACAGATTCAACATCTGCAACTACAGAAATATTAGATTCAAGAATCTTATCAACTTCTGCGGCATCAATATCAATATGAATGATTTTTGCATCCGGACAGAACTTAGAAACCAGACCTGTGGCTCTGTCATCAAAACGAACGCCGGCTGCAATTACAAGGTCACTGTCGTGCATGGCAACGTTAGCGGCATGACTTCCGTGCATACCAACCATACCGATAAAACAGTCTGAACTTTCCGGTACGCAGCCCAAGCCCATAAGACTTGTTACAACAGGAAGGCGATAATTCTGCAAAAAGGCTTTGATTCCGCTTGCAGCTTCTTCTGAATCACAGCCGCCACCACAATACAAAACAGGGCGCTTTGCTACTGCCAGCAGGTCTGTAATCTTTCCCATCTTTTCTGAATATTCATCAATAGGAGTATGAAAGCGGATATCGTGCAGGCGGATTTTTTTGATATCCGGCCAGGCATCAAAATCGCATTCCTTAAGCTGAACGTCGCGCGGAACATCAATCAAAACAGGCCCCGGACGTCCACTTGTGGCAATCTCAAAGGCCTTAGGAATTGCATCCAGCAAATCATAAGGAGTCTTAATAAAAATTGAATGCTTTGTAATTGGGAAGGAAAGACCAAAGGTGTCTGCTTCCTGAAAGGCATCGGTACCGATGAGGCTTGTATTTACCTGACCTGTAATTGCGATGATTGGAATTGAATCTGCGCGGGCATCTGCAATTGCTGTAAGAAGGTTCATAGCGCCCGGGCCGGAAGTAGCAAGACAAACGGCCGGCTTTCCAGTTGAACGGGCCATACCCTGGGCAATGAATCCGGCTGCCTGCTCGTGGCGCACAAGGACGTGTCGGATTGAAGAACGGTTGAGTTCGTCGTAGAGAGGAAGAATTGAACCTCCCGGAATTCCTGCTACAGTTTCAATACCATACATTTCCAGTAACTTAACAATGATTTGTGCGCCAGTGTGTTTCATTATAAATCTCCTGTTACGGTGGTTTCGATATGCCCTACGGGCTACTCAACCACCGTTTATAAAATAAAAAAAGCTCCCCATACCGGAGAGCTTCTTTCTTATATTTTTGCTTTAGCTAAAATATATCATTCACTCCCGGTTATCTTATAACCTGTACGACGAGGACTGATACGACTTTGACTAAAGAGTTGAATTTCATATGATTCATTTTCCAAATTTTCAGCGTTGTGTCAAGTAGAAAATATCGGGGCAGATAGCAGAAGTATTAATAAAAATACCTAAGTGAATTCCCCTATATTTCATACAACCCAAAACTTTTTTCATAAATCTTTTCCTAAAATCTCATATCAAAGCAATATTATATACAGGAGATATTGTCACACGGATTCGGAACAGTTAATGCAAAATGATAAAGGAGAATAATTTGGTAATTTATGAAAAAGATTTACGCTCAAAAATTTACACAATTCGAGGGCTCCAAGTTATGCTAGATTATGATCTGGCAGATATTTATGGATATGAAACAAAACAGTTTAATCGCCAGATAAAGAATAACATTGAACGTTTTGATGAAGATTTTCGTTTTCAATTAAAACAAGATGAATTTGACGAGTTAAACTTGAGGTGCAAATTTTGCACCTCAAGTTTAACTTCTAAACAACAAGATTCTCAAAGCTGGGGTGGAAAAAGATATTTACCTTATGCATTTACCGAGCAAGGCATCTATATGCTTATGACTGTTTTGCGCGGAGATCTAGCCATTCAACAGAGTAAAGCCCTTAACTGTAGAAGCTGATATTGCTTATTCTACAATATATTCTTCTGCAAAAAAGACAGTCTATATAGTTGATAATTACATAAGCTTAAAAACACTTATTTTGCTAAAATCTGTGAAGTCTAATGTTCAGGTCACAATTTTTAGTGACAATGTGAGAAAAGGCCTGCACAAAACAGATTTTTCTGACTTCCAGAAAGAATATCCAAATATTCATGTCAATTTGAAAATTACTAAAGGCATTTATCACGACCGATATATTTTTATAGATTATGGAACTAAAACAGAAAAGATTTACCACTGCGGCGGTTCTTCAAAAGACGGAGGCACAAGAACTATGTCTATTTCTCAGGTTGAAGATACAGCCTTATATCAGAAAATAGCGACAGATCTTCTGAAAAATCCAAATTTATTTTTGTAATTTTAGATATTGTCACACGAGATTGAAACGGCTATGGAGAAGTGGTGTCGTCGAGAGTAACGGAGAATGAATAATAACCTCTTGGACATCCACCACCACTTACATGGTTACCTGCCCAATTGACATCGCCTGTTGCAAAACTTCTGCTATCCGATGGTTTAAGTGCGCTTAAGGTTCTTGTCGTAGTAGTGTCATCTTTATTGATTTGACAAAGATCTATATTCATATAAGTACAGCGTGCCCGATTTGTGTAGAAATAGAATTTACTGGTCTTTTCGGTAAGATAGACATAATTTTTTGTTGTATCTGGATTGTATCTATATGTAACTGCATTATCACCATTACCAGTTCGCCCATCATTAGAGTTATCGACAACAGTTCTGCAAGTTTTTTTCTTGCTCGACGTATCAGGATAAGCATCCCCTTCGATATACATTTCATGAGCTGCATAACCATCACCACTTATATATGCTTGTCCACTGCTATGAGAGCCTTCACCATTGGTGTCGAAATATACTTCAATTTGACCAATAGTTACTTTCACCGGTTTAATCTTTACATATACACGCTTTGAAATATCAAGAGGAGTATAACCTGTTTTTGAAACTCTGATTTTCAAAGTATGATAACCGTCATCAACCGTTCTGTCTGTTAAATCACCAGATGTTCCATCAACAAGGAAGGCAAATGTAAATCCACCAGCCTCGTAAGGATTTACAGCACTGACTTTAAGATTGTCATAAGAACAATAACTGTATTTTACCGCATCATAAACAATCTCGTCATCTGGATTTGTCTGACTTCCATCCTCTTCTCCATTATCAAATGAGAAAACAGGCGTAAAGGTAGCTAACTTTCCAACGTTAGAAATATAGAACAGTTCAGTTCCGTCAAGCGGCTGTATCAAAACAAATTTGGAAACTTCATCTGCAAGAATTACTCCTGCTCCAGCCTCGATAAGTTGTGTACCCACATTATAACTGCCAGGAGTCATAGTTGCCGCAATTCCGCCAGCAGCCGATGGAAGATTAAGAGAACCGTTTACAACAAACTTTACATCCGAGCATAAATACACATCATTTACATTCCCTGCCCCTGCCGGAATATAAACAGAATCTTTTATACAAATTGGGATTTCTAAAGAATAAATTGCGCCACCTCTACCACCACCAGTACAGGAATTATTTCTGATAATAGTTGTACCGCTGAGTTCGACAATACCTTCACTTGGCCGTTCATTCAGATAGATTCCGCCGCCATTCATGTTGGTTCCGTCGGCCGTGTTATTTTCGATTATTGTGTCGTGAATTTTTAAAGGAGAATTAAAATCATAAATTCCGCCCGCGTAACTTGCGCCGTTATAAGAAATTGTACAGCCGCTGATTTCTACGCTTACCTCTTCATCTCCTATATCTTCTATATAGATTCCAGCCCCTTCACCTGAAGTTGAATTATGGCTGATTTCACTGTCCTGTATTAAAACCTCAGTAGGAGCAATATATATACCTTTGTTTGTATTCTGTGTGATTTTGCAGTTTTTGACTGTAAGTTTATTCCATGCATGAAGGCCCTGAGCATTATTACTGATTTCACAGTTTACAAGTGTAAGCTCTTGTTTACTGAATATTCCTTTATTGGTGGCACCTGAAATTAAGATTTCTTTAAGTGTTACAGGAACAATTGTATCAACTGTCAGTACTATAGGAGTAATATTCTCACCGTATAAACAGTCGCGAGGCCTTCCGGTGCCATCCAGCCCTGTCTGGCCTATGATTGTAAGAGAGTTTGCTTTCTTAACTGTTACACCTTCCACAATTGCAGTAAGCCCTTCTATAGTCTGCGCCCCTGCAAGTGTTCCCGTTACAAAAATAGTGTAATTTTTTGATGCGTCTCCCGTTGCTGTTATAAAACTGCAGGCTTTTGCAATAGTCTCATAAGGAGCAAAAGCACTTCCGTTTCCTGTCGTGTCGCTTGCAAGGCCATAACTTGTGCTTCCTACATAAAGCATTGTTCTTGCAGCATCTGCGATTAGGGCTGGAGTAAGAGTATAGGCTCCGCTGGAAACAGGGCCGCCTATGCCGCCGTTTACCCAGGTATTTGTTGTCATGCCGGAAAACACATTTATTGTCTGAACATCTGTGTAAAGGATATAACCTGATGCGTTCTTAAAAATCATAGAAACTTCATAGGCTCCAGCAGGAATGGATGAGGCTGAAATTGCAGCACTTGTATCTGATACTGATGCAGAATTTATATTCCACGAAGAACTCGGACATGACAGGCTTATGCTTGATACTGTATCTGGAATTGTCATCTCAAGGGATACATCTCCTGTTCCAGATGAGCTTTCCTGTTTTAATAAAAAATCATGAATAATGACAGGATCTGCTGCCGTAAGTTCTTTTGAACAGCTGTCGCTGAGAATGGGAGTTGTACCGTCGTACATGGTTACGGTAATTGTCCAGGTAACAGGATTTGTGGCATCTGTTTCAAGGCCGCTTATCGTAAAAGAAGTTGCTCCGTCGGCAAGAGTTGTTTCGATATCTGTATACCCTGAAGCACTTGCCTTAGCTTTTACGGTAACGGAAGAAGAAAGTGACGGAATTGCCGAACGGGAAGCTGTAAGAGCTTCAACCGGATAATACTTTTTTGGAAAGGCACCGGACACAGAATAATGTCCTCTAACATTTACGTATTGCTTACTTAAAAGATAAGGAGGTATTTCAGATACTCCGTTTCCAAAAATATTGTTACAGGAAACTAACAGAAAAGCACTGAAAATCAGCGAAAGAATTAACGGCAGGGCATACCTTGCTTTCTGTTTTTGCCCCCCCCCTAAACAGTTGTGTAGTCATTTTTGCATTCATAATAAAACTCTCTATATTCTTCTATTATATTACACTGGATTTTTTTTGTCTATTAATTAAGTAAATTGTGATGGACTAGTCCAGACTCCAGGTTTTAGTTTTACGATGACATTTTTGCTTATTTAGTCTATAATTATTTAAAATGTCTCTTAATTGTAATGAAATAAACGTGATTCTGAATGAGCTGAACCTGGAGGGCGCTTTTATTCAGGATATTATTCAACCCGGATTTGATACTCTTGCTTTTTATACTTACAGGGAAGGTTGTGCTAAAACTGTTCTTGTTTGTACGGCTCAGAATTCGGTTCGGATTAATGAGACAAGACGTAAGATTACTAAAAATGATAAGCCGCTGCGCTTTATGGAATTTCTGAAGGCTCACATTAAAGGCTGCCGTATAAACTCTGTAAGTCAAATTGGTCTTGAACGTGTTGTAAAAATGGAGCTCAGCCGCCTTGTTCAGGAAAAACAGTCTAATAAAGATTACGTTCATATTTCACTTATAAAAAAGCCGGTTCTTTCTAAAGAAGAAATTGAAGCTCAGAAGGGGCCGGAAGAAATCGAAGAAAATTATATTCTATATTTTAAGCTCTGGAACAATGCTGCAAACGTTATTCTTTGTGATCTTGACGGCACTATTCTTGAACCTATGTTCCGAAGGCCGGAACGCGGGGAAATGAAAGGTGAAATTTACTGTGAGCCCGCTGCGGACGAGGCTAAGGTGGCTCAGGCATTGGAGCGGTTCCCGGTACGCGAATGGAAAACGGCTGAGGCCGGGGGTTTTAGGGGCGCTCCCCTAGGAGAGGGGGTAGCGGACAAGACCGCAGCGAAGCGAGGACTTGGTAGCGAGGGGG
>CAKUWD010000142.1 GCA_934699065.1 uncultured Treponema sp. | reverse complement strand
TCTCCGCTCTATGTGGGACCGCGGATGGTCATTCATAAAAAAAGCCGGAACAATCATTCTTCTTTCTACAATCGTAATCTGGTTCCTTTCTAACTTCGGTTGGGCAGAAGAAGGCTTTGGAATGCTTGAAGAAGATCAGATGGATGTAAGTATTCTTGCTAAGCTTGGCGGTTGCATTGCATGGCTCTTTGCTCCTCTTGGCTGGGGTAACTGGCAGGCAACTGTTGCTTCTATTACTGGTCTTGTTGCTAAGGAAAATATTGTTGGAACAATGGGTGTTCTTTACGGTGGTGCTGAAACATGGACTGCTCTTGCAGAAGCCTTTACTCATCCAGCTGGTATGTCATTCCTGATTTTCAACCTTTTGTGTGCTCCTTGTTTTGCCGCAATCGGTGCTATCAAGCGTGAGATGAACAACAGAAAATGGACCTGGGCTGCAATCGGCTGGCAGTGTGGACTTGCTTATGCTGTTTCATTTGTTGTCTACCAGCTTGGTTCAATCTTTGCAGGCAGCGGTAACATCTTCGGATTCATTCTGGCAGTTCTTGTAATTGCCTGCTTCGGCTGGGCTTTATTCCGCCGTCCAAAAGCAGTAAAATAGTTGTGTCATGCTGATCCTGAAACAAGTTCGGGGTGACAATATTTTATAGGAGCGTTATTTTATGGGAACCATAATAGTCAGCATTATTCTTCTCGCAATTGTTGTACTTGTAATCCATTCTCTCATAAAATCTAAACGCTCCGGCCGCCACCCCTCCTGTGGCGGCAATTGCGGTTCATGCGGGCATGCCTGCAGTGAATTGTATCCTCATGTTGAAGAATTTATTTCAAAGCAGAAATCTTCAAAAAGCAAACAGAATAACAGTTGTCGTAACTAAACTCATTTAGTATAATTATCTCAAGAGGTAGAAAATGGTAATTAAAGAATCTGCAGAAATGTATCTTGAGACAATTTTAGTTCTTTCAAAACAGGGCTCAGTTCGCTCTATCGATATTGCAAAAGAAATGAATTTTTCACGACCATCTGTAAGCGTTGCCTTACATAATCTTGAAAAGGAAGAATATATTTCCATTGAGTCAGACCAGACAATTAAACTTCTTCCAAAGGGTGCAGAAATAGCTAAAACAATTTATGAACGACATACAGTTCTAACAGAATTCTTTGAGCAGATTGGGGTAAAGTCTTCAATAGCTTCTGAAGATGCCTGCAAAATTGAACATGACATCAGTCCTGAATCTTTCAAAGCTATTAAGAAACTTGTAAAGCAGAATAAAGAAACTAATAAATAAATATATAATTAATGATTATAAGGCAGTCTCATAATTGAGACTGCTTTTTTATTGCTTCAATATAGGCTGTTGCGTAACGCGAAAGGTTCATTGCTTTTCTTGTGATTATGCCAACAGTCATGTGTTCTTTACAGTCCAGCGGGCGTGCTATGATTTCCGGCCCGTTCAGTTCATGACTGATAATTCCTGAACAGATTGTATAACCGTCAAGACCTATAAGAAGATTAAAGAGTGTTGCACGATCTCGAACCTGAATATTTTTTGGACAATCAAAATCAATTTCTGTAAGCGGCTCTTCTGCGAAGTAAAAAGAATTAAAGTCGCCCTGCTCGTAAGTAAGATATGGAAAAGAAGAAAGGTCTGCTAATTTGATTTTTTTCTTTTTTGCCAGTGGATTTTTTTTAGAGATAAAAACATGGAGTGGAGCAGTAAAGAGAGGTTCAAATACAAGATTATTCTTTTTTATTAATTTTGTGATTACAGTTTCATTACGACTTGAAAGATACAAAATCCCGATTTCACTTTTAAGGTGGGCAACATCTTCTATAATTTCATGAGTTTGAGTTTCGCGTAAAGTAAAATTATATTCATTTCCACCGAACATTCTTATTACATCTACAAAGGCATTTACTGCAAAAGAGTAATGCTGACAACTTACAGAAAATATGGTGTTACCGGTTGAACCATTTTCTGATTTAAAACGATCCTCCAGTAAGGTTGCCTGTTCGAGAACCTGACGTGCGTAAGACAGAAATTCATCTCCGTCGTTTGTTACAGTTACACCTTTGTTTGAGCGTGAAAAAATTGTAATTCCCATTTCTGATTCGAGCTCGCGGATTGCGGCAGTGAGACTTGGTTGAGAAACATAAAGACGTCTTGAAGCTTCTGTTATGTTGTGTGTGTCTGCAACCGTAACGGCATATTTTAATTGTTGTAAGGTCATATTTTTATGATAACAAAAATGATTAAAATTAACCATAGGCAAAATCTATCGCAAACTATTTGAAAATAGTATTTTTCTTTTGTTGTTAAAATATCTATAATCCTAATAAACTATATATCAGGTAGGTAAAAGATATGGCATTTAAAACATCTGTAACAGGCTTTCCAAGAATTGGAAAAAATCGAGAATTGAAATTTGCAAGTGAAAAATATTTTAAGAGTGAAATCTCAGCAGAAGAACTTGAAAGAATTGCAGCAGAACTTCGTGTTTATGGCTGGAAAAAGCAGGAGGAATCCGGAATCACTTTTATTCCATCAAATGATTTTTCTTTTTATGACAATATGCTTGATACGGCTTTTTTACTTGAAGCTGTTCCTGCCCGTTATAAGACATTGAAATTAAGTTCACTTGAAACATATTTTGCGGCAGCACATGGTTATCAGGGCAGTGCAGGTGATGTGAAAGCTCTTCCTATGAAGAAATGGTTTAATACAAATTATCACTATATTGTTCCAGAACTATCAGATGATACAGAAATAAAACTTCAGCAGAATAATAAGGTTATAGCCGAATATAATGAAGCAAAGAAATTGGGAATACAAACTGTTCCGACTGTAATCGGACCTTATACTTTCCTGCATCTTGCAACTTATACCGGTGAAAAGAAGGCTCGTGATTTTGCAGAGAAGGCAGTTGAAGCCTTTAGTATACTTGCAAATGAACTTGCTGCTGATGGAGCAGAATGGATCAGCTTTGCAGAGCCTGCTCTTGTTTTTGATCTATCTGAAGAAGATAAAAAACTTTTTGTTTCGATATATAAAGAATTGATTTCGAAAATACGTAATACATCAAAAATCAAAATTTCGCTACAAACTTACTTTGGTGATATCCGTGATGTTTACGATGACATTTGCAAGCTTGGTTTTGATGGTATTGGTCTGGATTTTGTAGAAGGAAAGAAAACATTGAATCTTCTTGAATCAGGTTTTCCAAAAGACACACTTCTTATTGCTGGAATAATAAACGGTAAAAATATCTGGCGTGCTGATTATCAGAAAAAAAACGTGCTTATTAAACAGATTAAAAAAACAGTTCCAGAAGAAAATATTGTAATCGGAACTTCGTGTTCACTTCTTCACGTTCCATATACAACAGGATCAGAAGATAAACTTTCAAAAGATATTTTAAAACATCTTGCTTATGCAGAAGAAAAACTTACAGAACTTCGTGATCTTGCTACTGTGGATAGTACAGCTTTTGAAGAGAATAAAAAACTTTTTGATTCAGAACGTGTAACAAAAAATTCTGCAGTACGTGAAGCAATAGCAGGTCTTACAGATTCAGATTTTATCCGTAAACCTGATTTTGCAGAACGCGAGAAAATTCAGCATGAGGCTTTCAAACTTCCTCTTTTCCCGACAACTACAATCGGAAGCTTTCCGCAGACAAAAGAAGTTCGAGCAAATCGTGCTGCTTACAAAAAGGGAAGTATCACATATGAACAGTATGTGGAATTTAATCAGAAAAAAATTGCTGAGTGCATTAAGCTTCAGGAAGAACTTGGTCTTGATGTTCTGGTTCATGGTGAATTTGAACGAAATGATATGGTTGAGTATTTTGGAAATCAGCTGGACGGTTACATTTTTACACAGAATGCATGGGTACAGAGTTACGGAACCCGTTGTGTAAAACCACCTGTAATCTGGGGTGATGTTAGCCGTAGCAAACCTATGACAGTTGAATGGTCTGTATTTGCTCAGAGCCAGACAAAGAAAATTATGAAAGGAATGCTTACAGGCCCAGTTACAATTTTGAACTGGTCTTTCCCTCGTGAAGATATCAGTCTTAAGGAACAGGCTCAGCAGCTTGCTCTTGCAATTCGTGAAGAAGTTTTAGACCTTGAAAAAAATGGAATCAAAATCATTCAAATTGACGAAGCAGCTCTCCGAGAAAAACTTCCGCTTCGCCGCAGCGACTGGCATACAGAATATCTGGATTGGGCAATCCCAGCCTTCAGGCTTGTTCATGCAAAAGTTAGACCTCAGACCCAGATTCACACCCACATGTGTTATAGTGAGTTCAATGATATTATTCGCGATATAGATGCAATGGATGCTGATGTAATTACCTTTGAAGCAAGTCGCGCAGATCTCAAGATTCTGGATGCTCTTAAGGAAGCAAATTTCCGCACAGAAGTTGGACCAGGTGTCTATGATATTCATTCAGCAAGAATTCCTTCAGCTGAAGAAATTGTAACTGCACTCAATAAAATGCTGGCCAAAGTAGAAAAAGAAAAACTCTGGGTAAATCCGGATTGCGGACTCAAGACTCGTGGTGAAGAAGAAACAATCGCAAGTCTTAAAAATCTTGTCGCTGCGGCAAAAGAACTCAGGAAACGCGCATGAGAATAGCAGATGTTTTGAGTTCTAAAAAGGTCTCTCTTTCTTTTGAGGTTTTTCCACCAAAAAAGAAAGAGGCACTTGAATCAATAAAGAAAACAGCTCTAGCCCTTACTGAACTTAAACCCGATTTTATCAGTGTAACATTTGGTGCGGGTGGAACGACAAAAGGCTATACCGCAGAAATTGCAGAGGCTATAGAAAACAACGGAACAAGCTCTCTTGCACATTTAACCTGTGTACGCTCTACAACAGAAGCATTAAAAAATACGATTGCCGACCTTAAAAGTCGCAATGTCAAAAATGTTTTGGCCCTGCGCGGAGATTTTCCCAAAGATGCAGTAAGCGGCGAAAACATTTTTCCGTCGGGTTACACTCATGCTTCGGATCTTGTTAAACTTCTAAAGCAGGAAGGTATGTGTGTTGGAGGAGCCTGCTATCCTGAGGGGCATCCTGAAAGCAGAAGCCATGAAGCTGATATTGAACTGCTTAAGTACAAGGTCGATGCAGGTGTAGATTTTTTGACAACACAGATGTTTTTCGATAATGATATGCTGTACTCCTTTTTGTACAGGTTGCAATCAGCAGGTATTCATGTTCCGGTGCTTGCAGGTATTATGCCGATTACAAATGCAAATCAAATCAGCAGAATGATAGACTTGTCTAACGCATATATTCCAAGAAAACTGCTTTCAATATGCGACCGTTTCCGAGACTCACCGGAGGCAATGATGCAGGCTGGTATTGCATATGCAACAGATCAGATTATTGATTTGATTTCAAATGGAGTTCGCGGAATTCATATTTACACAATGAACAAGCCAGAGATTGCCGGGGCAATTATCAAAAACGTGGACCAGATAATTAAGGCAACAAATTCAACATCTGCTATTTAAGATATTTGTCTTCGTATTCTGAAATTGGAATAGGTTTACTGTAATAATAGCCCTGAATAATTTCGCAGCCCAAGTCTCGCAGTCGGTCAACCTGATTTTTGCTTTCAGCGCCCTCTGCGAGACAGACAAAGCCAAGCTCCTTTGCCAGAGTTATGATATGACGAATAACGATAATGTCTTTTTTACGTTCATTTTCTGTAGCAACTGTATCAACAAAGCTTTTATCAATCTTTAAGGTATCAATCGGCATTCTTGTAAGAAGTGAAAGGGAAGAGTAGCCGGTTCCAAAATCATCCATTGAAATTTTAAAACCACGTTTACGGAGTTCTTCGAGAACTTCAATCATATGTTCCATATTGTCATAGGTTGCGCTTTCTGTAAGTTCAAAATCAATAAGTTTATGGTCAACTCCATAATGGTCTACGATGCTTACAAGATTATCAATAAGCCGTGTATCATCCATGCGGCTGCGCGAAAGGTTTACTGAAATCGGATAGAGAGGCTTTTCTTCTTTTTTCCATTTTGCAAGAGCGGCGCAAACCTTATCTAAAACGATATCATCAATCTTTGCAATAGAACCATCTTTTTCAAAGAAAGGAATAAAACGGTATGGCGGCAAAAATTCTTTACCCTTATAATTCCAGCGGATTAAAGCTTCTGCACCTTTTATTGTTTCTTTTTTGATATCAAATTTAGGCTGAAGATAAACAATAAATTCATCCTGTTCGATTGCAGTTTCAACGTAGGCTTTTATGTAGTTGCCCCAGGAAAGAGCATCATGCATTTTATCAGTATAAATAACAATTTCTGTTTTCTTTTGATTTGTTGCGAGAGCCTGTGCCATTTTTGCAAAATCTGCAACCCGGTTGCCGGAAAGCATTGCACGCTGCATAGGAACAAGGCCGCATTTGTAATAAATCTTGTAATAGGGATCTTCTTCCAGAACAGAAAGTTTTTCAAAAAAATCCTTGAGTTTTTTAACAAGTTCCTCTTCTGGCATGTCTTTAAGAATAACTGCAAAATTATCGTTATGACAGCGGCCGCTTGCAATGATGAAATCAGATTCTTTCATTGCCTTTACGATATTAGTTAAAACTTTGTTTGCAGCAATATGCCCATAGGCTTCGTTTATTACACGAAACTCTTTTATATCAAAATGTGCAAAGGCGTAATCATTAATTCCTTTATCAGCTGGAACTTCAAGATAGGCTTCAAGATGATTCCAATTGTAATTTCCGGTTATCAAATCTGTAAAGGCTGCTTTGTAAAGAGTGTCTTTATCAAATTGAGAATAATCATCGTTCATGACCTGAACAGCCCTGTTGCTATAAAGCTTCCATTCGTAGAGGAGTCTGTTCTTTTTGTAGCTGTGGAAAATGCTTATTACTTTTGCATCTTCTTTTATACAAAGATCACTGTAAGGTCTGTGTGCATTATCCTCTTTTGCAATTTGCGCGAAAAGCTCTTTTATAAAAGGATAATTAATTTCGATATCATCATCAATTTCAACAGAATAAAAGAATGAGGCATCAAGTTGAATCGTCTTAAGCCCGGAAGGATATTTGATTCTTTTGTCATCAGGTCTATATTCAATACCAATTACTTCTCTCTGGAGTCCTTCTACAAAAAATACGCCCGGATAATCATAAGTACCAAAAGCATTTGAGTACTTTGCAATATTTTCGGGAATCTGACCTTTATAAAAATTCTGAATTTCTTCTGGAGAAGCTTCTGTATAAAAGAGAATTCGACTTGGCTTAAATAACTGATTGAGTTTGTTTATAAACATGTTTTAATGATAACATAAAAAAAAAGAGACGACTACTTTTTTCCAAGCAGGGTGAAATCCTGTGCCTCATTACAGAAGATGATACCGCTGCCGGCTTCTGCAAAACATGGAAGTTCAGTAA
>CAKUWD010000141.1 GCA_934699065.1 uncultured Treponema sp. | reverse complement strand
AGCCATGTCATTCCGTTTCAGTCATGTCATGCTGAACTTGTTTCAGCATCTTTGTATCAGATCCCGAATCAAGTTCGGGATGACAATCAACTCATAAAGCCTACAGTTTTCTTTCCATATTCTTTTTCTTCCTGCATGCGGCATAGTTCCTGGATGATATATTGTTTTGTAATTTTTGATGGAGGCAGAAATCTAAGGAGCGAAGAAATATTTCCGAAATCTCCAGGAGTAACGCTTTCATAATTACAAAGCTGGCGGAAGTCGCCATCTTCAAAATCAAACTGAGGAAAGTAAACTTTCAAAAGCTTTTCAATTCCTGCAGCCTCCAGCGCCTTAAACTCAACCATAATGTGAAAACGCCGCTGCATTGCCTTATCCATAACCTGGCGTAGATTTGTTGTACAGATTACAATGCCATCATAGTTTTCCATCTGAGTTAAAAATTCATTGGTCTCAGTAATTTCAAAACGATGAGATGCAAGAGACCTTTCCCTGAAAAAAGAATCTACTTCATCAAAGAGCAAAATCTTATTTTCTTTCCTTGCCTGATTAAAAGCTTCCGCAATATGTTTTTCTGATTCACCTACATACATTCCAAGAATATCCGAAGCATGCTTAGAAAGAATTTTTCTACCGATTGAGTCAGCAATGAAGTGTGCAAGATTCGTTTTACCACCGCCACTCACTCCGTAGAAAAGCATTCGGATTCCCTTTCTGTCGGCTGGATTTTTGCGTCCATATGCAATCGCATTTTCTACCATTCCAACAATTTCCTCTGCTGGAATTGAGGTATTTAAAACACTCAAGTCATAAGCACCATGATTAGAAACTTTGTTTCCATCCTGCTCATAAGGATTTTCGATGATTACAGATTCAGTTATCTGCAAATCAGGTTGGGCATAAACCTGCTGTAAAAGATATTTATAATTCATAAGTCCCCCCTTCGAACCTTCGCTTGACAATCCGATTTTCTGCTATAAAATATAAATTATACACATTCCCAATACACGGGAATAATGTTATATTATTATGAATTTATAAGGTGCAAAAAAATGGCAGTTGACTTTACTGAAAAAGCAAAAAGATATCAGGCGATAGACGAAATAATCGCTTCTGGCCGAAAACTAAAATGGAATCAAATGATTTCTGAGATGAACGAGAAATATGATATCAAAACAAGCCGTACATCTTTCTTCCGCGACATAGAAGAATTAGAAGAAAAATACGGCGCTCCAATTGATACAGATTTTGAAACCAGCGGATACTTTTATACAGACCCCGGATACCGCCTGCCACGCTTTTACACCGATGAAAATGCCGCAAAGGCCGCAAAGCTAATCAAAACACTTATGGACATGGTAAAAGGAAATCCCCTCTACAAGGAAGCTCAGGAAGTATTTGAATCACTGGCAACAGAAAACCATGATTTTTCAATTGAGAATATTAAAATAAATAAAAAACCGGAAAACGACCGCATCATCTTTGTAGGTGCTCCTAACAAAAATATTCCGGCAGAAACCTGGCGTCTTATTGACCAGGCCCTACAAAAAAATCTGGTTATGACTTTTGATTATCAATCCCTTACAGACAAAAAGCCTTCAAACCGTCGCGTTCAGCCCTGGCAGCTGATTTACGATAACGGTAACTGGAATCTGCACGGCCTTGATGTAGTAAAAAAAGGTCGCCGCCGCTACTCCCTAAACGAAATGAAAAACATCAAACTCACAAAAGAAGTTTTCACACTGCCAAAAGATTATGATTTCCGCAAAATGACGATGGGCTCGTTTGGCTGTATGTGCCATGATAATTATCTGAATTTTAAAATCCACCTGCATGGCTACGCAGCACGCATTTCACAAAACCGGGTCTGGGGTGAAAATCAAACCATCACTCCCGACAAAAAAAATCCCGGTCCCGACGGAACCGGCATCATCCTAAGTTTCCGCAGCAACCAACTCTACTCCATCCAACGCTGGACCTGGCAATGGGCCGACGAAGCCTACCCGCTTGAGCCAAAGGAACTGGTTGATGACTGGATGAAAAGACGGGAGAATATAAATAAACTATAAGACTATAATGCTAAAAATGGTCTGTTAAAAACCTTTTGCAGCTTATACAGAGTCTCAAGAGTTGGATTTGTTTTATGAGGATTTTCCAAACGCTGATACTGCTGATAAGTCATACCAGCTTTAGCTGCAACTTCTTTTTGAGTTTGATTTGCACGTGCCTTACGAAGTTCAATTGCAAATGCGACCTTCGGTGATACTTCAATTGGATAACCACCTGTAAATTTAGGTTCTGCAATTGGATACCCGTTATCAAGATGAGAGGCAAGAATTCCGTTTAAAACATCTTCAGCCATATAAAGTGCTTCTTCTTGTGTAAAACCTAAAGTAATTGCATTTGGTATATCTGGATATTTTACAAAAAATTTTCCTTCTTCCTGAGTTATATTGCAGTTATATGTCATTTTCTTACCTCCTTCAAAGTCTTAGGATCTATATTTGCTTCTTTCAAAATTTCTTTTGCGAAGAAGCCCAAATCATCATCTTTTCCTTTATGATAAGGTACAGGAACAGAACGGGTATAACCTTCTTTTTTAAAGATGTGATGTGAACTTTCGATGCGGTCAAGTTTCCAACCATTCTTTTTTAGAATCTTCATTACCTGTTTTGCCGTCATACACATATAACAAATATACAACATTTATGTTGTATCGTCAAATAATTTATTTTTTTTAGCAAAACAATGTTCAACAATTATGAAATCGGTGCAACCTCAATCCCCAGTCTTTTTGCGCCCTCAATGAACGAGTGCATATTATCAGGCTTCCATTGAGTAGAAACTGTAATTCTTGTTCCATCAGAAAGTGTAATCGGATGTTTATTAAATCTGCTGCCTGACCATTCGTTTGGTGTAACTTCTTCTACACTTCGGATCATTTTTCCAAAGCCGGGTTTCGCCAGGTAATCAGGGAAAGCAATTTTTAATTCTTGTACTGTAATACCAGGATGTGAATCAATATAGTCCTTTACAGCGGTATAAACAGTCGGTCCTTTTCCACCTGTAGGAATTCCATTAACCATAAATTGAGTTGCATCTTTTGTCGCAAAACTAGTAGCAAAAGTCCTCGGCACATAACCTGACGATACAGGAATACCAGTTGTAGGTGTTGAATACACTGTGGATTTCAATGAAACAACGACACTATAATCAGATAAAATTTTGTCTATATCAATATCTGTATACTTTTCTCGAAAATATTTTTTTAATAATTCTGTAGCAAGATTAGAGGTTATTTCATTTTTTATCTCATTAACTATATCTTTATTTTCATTGCATTCTTTTATAAAATCCCTGATTTTTTGTTTATCAAAATTATCTTTTGAAAATAATTCGACAAATTTGCTTCCATTCGGATTATCCTGAACAAAAGGAATTTCAAGAACTGAATAAGCATTTTCTTTTGTAGTATAATCGTAATCATAAATATACAACTTATCGCAAACCAGTATTCCTAAATCTATTTTCAGTTGATTTAAATAACTGAAAAGCTGTTCCTGACCTTCGTGTAAAACATGGCGCTTTAGTTCTACGACAAATAAATCTTCTGCACCATTAGTTATAACTATGTCTGCTCTTTTAGTCATAACACCCATTTTTACAGAACGCTGTGAATCGATTTCTGCTTTTGAATAGCCAAAACATAATTTAAATAATACTTCCCAGGTTTTCTGTACAATTTCTTCCTTGCAATTTAGATTATCATTATATTCCGAAACTATCTCATTCCAATAAGCTAAAGTTGACATTATTTTACTCCTGACATTAAAAGTTTATGACAATTGCGTTTTATCATTTCTTCTTTTTTATTATAATAACCTTTTTCTTTTGGCCAGGTTCTTTGCCTTGCTCTTCAGAGCTTCCTTCTGTAATTACATTGGCATTGCGCTTTTTGTAATACAAATCTTCCAGCTCCATAATTTCCTGCTGTTTACACTTTTCGCTTGCTTTTTCAAACAACCAGCGAGATTTATTTTTGTCTACATCTGTTCCATCTCCATTATAATACATACAGCTTAAGAAATAAGTTGCGGGTCCATTATCATTCATATAAGCTTTTTCAAACCATTTTTTTGCTTCAACAAAATTTTGAGCTACACCATCACCACAAAAATATAATAAACCAAGTTTGAATTGAGCATTAGGATTGCCTTGTTCTGCTGCATTATTAAAATGCTTTAAGGCTTTCTCATAGATTTTTTCTTCATAAAACTCAAGTCCCATTTCATATTGTTCTTCAGCAGTTATATTTGAAGCTTCTTTTTCATCTGAGTTTTTTTTACTTTGTTCAGACAATGTAACTTGAGATTTAATAATACTTATTTGTTCTGCAAGATTATTATATTTTTGCTGCTGAATATCCTGGTAAATCTTTTCTAATTCCTGATTAACCTGGGCAAGTGAATAATCATCATATTTTTCACAACCAGGAATTTCAAGTTTTATTTTATAGAGGCCTTTTGAAACATAGTACTTATAATAGGTAGAAGAAAATATGCAGGCTTTTATACTTGAACTCATGGAGATATTTCTTGCCTTCCAGACTATTTCAACAGGTTCATCTATATCTCTTAAATAAAATAATCTATTAGCTGTACCTGTCAGGATAAATAACCTCTTAAATGTATCTTCATTTTTTGGGTGTAACTCAAATTGGATATCTCCTTTTTTCCAATGTGTCTTATTTTCATTTGAGTCAGCTCCTGCATCTATCAGAAGCTTAGCAATATATATACGTTTTTGCGCAATTGCACTACGTAATGCTGATTTACCACAATATGCACCCCGTTCAATTAAAATCTTTACTACAGAAACTGAATTAGTTTTAATTGCTTCATTAAAGACACCGCTTGTTTTTGCACCATAATCTAGTGCCAGACCTGCGATTTCTGGTTTATCATATTTAACAGAAAATAATAAAACTTCTTGTGGAGTAACCAATCGCTTATTCAAAAAGATTTTTATAACATCAATTGCATCGTTTCTTACGGCAAATTCAAACGTTGTAATTTTGTTAAATTCTAGTCTTCCTCTATTATCTCTATCTTGTACATTAATTTTCGCACTATAATCAACTCCTTTTTGAATTAACAACTCTGCAATAGATGCTGAATTGTAGATACAAGCATACATAAGCGGAGTTTTTCGGGGAACCTCTTTATAATGCTCATAGTAAAATAATTCTTTTGGTTTTTCTTGAGTTACTTCAATATCCAGTTTTGCTCCAGCTTCGCATAAAAGTTGAGCAACTTCATAAGAATTATTCATAGCCGCATGACAAATTGCTGAATTACCATTCGAATCGGATGTATCCAAATCTGCCCCATTTTCAATTAACAATTTTACAACTTCAAGAGAATTATAAATAGCGGCAGCCATAAGAAGGGTTCTATCTAAATTATATTTAGTATTAATGTTGATTCCATTTTCAATAGATTCTTTAATAAGATTAAAATCATTGTCTTTAGCTGCGGCCATAACAGGATTTGTATAATTCTTTATAATTGGCAAGAAATTTATAGCCGGTTGATATTTATTTTCTGCTGCCTTTTCAATCCAGAAAGCGGCCTGTTTATAATCATTTTCAATTTCATTTTCATCAAAATATAAACGACCTAATCGATATTGTGAAAAAGAATCATTATCTTCCGCGGCTTTTACATACCATTCTTTGGTTTTTAATATGTTTTTTTCGACTTCATGACCATTTAAAAACAACCACCCCATAGTAAATTTAGCATCAACCTGATTTTGTTCGATTCCTTTTTTACACCATTTCAAAAGATTATTATAATCTTCTAATTTGGAATATATAAAACGTATCATTTTATCTGCACTTTCATCACCCTGCTCAGCGGCCTTCAAATACCATTCCAGAGCTTTTTCATAATCTTGAGAGCGATTTTTATCGTAAAAGTATTTTCCAATTTTTATCTGTTCTTTTACATCATTATCTTCAACCGCTTTTTTCAGGTTTTGATTCTCTCCTGCTACCGGTGGACCAAAAAAATTATATAAAAACTTATTACTTGAAACACCATAATTATAACAATCATCAACATATAATTTCACTGCTTTCTCATAGTTCTTTTCTACTCCTTCGCCGTAATAATACATAAAGGAAAGTTTTTTCCGTGCATAAAGATTTCCCAATTCTGTTGCTTTTGCATAACAGCTGAATGCCTTATAATAATCCTGCTGAATATAATCACCGTAATAATACATTTCGCCCAATTTATAAAAAGCCCATTCAGGCTCTTTACAAGCATTAAAATAACTTTCCTCAGGCAATTCAGGATTTGAAATATCGTTAATAAAGATTTCTAGAATTTCTTTTTCTTTGTCTTCTGTTGTTTTTACCTTTTGTTTATTTTTTTCTTTTACTTCATTTGCAATTTTTTCATATTCATCAAATATATTGTCAGACTCAATTGTTTCCTCTTCTCCCTCACCTGTGTCCTCATACCATTCATCATCATCTTCCCAATCTTCATCTTCGTCCCAGTCTTCATCTTCATCAGAATCGTCGTCTTCATTAATTATAACAGGCTTAGACTCTTCGTTTTTATTCTTAGATTTTTCGTATTCTTCTTTTAAGTTTTTAAGAACCTCCAAAGACTCTTCATTTCCTTGTTCGGCTGCCTTCTTTAATAATTCGAATGCTTTTTCTGGATTCCTTTTTGTACCATTTCCATCATAATACAAAATAGCAAGATTATGAGTTGAACTACCATCCCCCTTTTCAGAAGCTTTCTCATACCATTTTATTGCATTTTCATAATCACATTCGTCAAAATCATATATATTTGCAAGCAAAGCTTGTATGCTTGCATCACCAACTTCTGCATGTTTTTTCAATAAATCAAAAGCTTTTTCTACAGCATCAACACCAAATTTTCCTGTATAATAAAGCCAGGCTATTCTATTATTTGCATTCCTTATTCCATTTTCTGCTGCTTTTTCATACCAATAAACTGCACTTTTAGAATTTTTTCCCACACTTATTCCATTTTCATACATGTATCCTAGTTTGTACTGAAGTTCACTATCTCCATTTTCTGCAATAGACTTATATCTATTAATATTATTTCTAATATGCCCACTATAGTTCTCTGTTTCTAAATAATAATCAAAGGCTTTTATATAACTCTGTTTAACACCTTCCCCATATTCATACATGTGTCCAATTTGAAATTTAGCTTTTTCGTAACCTTCTTCTGCGGCTTTGGTAAACCAGTAAAGAGCTTTCTGATAATCTCTTTTGACTCCTTTTCCCATTCTGTACATTATGCCTAAATTACATTTAGTCTCACTATCAGCTTGCTCAGCATTTTCTAAATAATAGTTAAAAGCAGTTTTATAATCCTTTTCCCTATCACCAATGTGGCTATACATATC
>CAKUWD010000140.1 GCA_934699065.1 uncultured Treponema sp. | reverse complement strand
AGATAGTAGTGCATGGGGAAATTATTCAACACAAGAAATAAAAGCAGATAAACAAAAAACAGGAGAAAATGACCAATATAAAGCTAATAATATATATGATTTAGCAGGAAATGTATGGGAATTAACAACGGAAAAATATAATAATGGATTAGAAGTTATTTCAAGAGGTGGAGATTACTTAAGTACAGGAAATTCTTTACCAGCAGGAATAAGAGATACATCAAAAAGCACAGATACATATGATTATATGGGATATAGAGCAATTTTATATAAAACAACTAAAACACAAAAAGTAGAAATTCCAGAAGAATGGGATTCAAATAGAGTATATGCAATAGAAGATGAAACAGGAAATATAATTCCAATTCCAAAAGAATTTTATTATGTAAAAGGAACTAAAAATACAGGAATAGTAATAAGTGATAGCGAAGAAGACTTAAATAAAAGTGATGTAGAAGATAGTGAATTAGTTGGAAATCAATTTGTTTGGGTACCAGTAGATAATATAAATTATTATACAAGAAGAGCATTTGGAAATACTTTAGTAGATGTAAATGCAACTGAAGCTATAGCTGGTAGATATTGGGAAGAAAAACAAGAAGAACAAAATAAAGCACTACGCCGACATAGCCCATAGATTCAGCCCATCCTGCAAAAATGTAGTCTGCCTGAACTTCCGGAATACTATTAATTTTTGAAAGTCCTGCTCCAATTCCACTGCCCCAGACACCACCTGCACTTATAGCACGCTTAGCATTAAGACTTTGATAATTGATACTTGAGCTGAACTCATCCGGACTAATCCAGCCTATAAGTCGCTGAAGTCTGTATGGATTTAATGTAATCATAAGGAATGCAGCAGGAACCGCAATCAAAGCAAATGGGAAAATCCAGACTAGTTTTGCACCCGAAACAAAGAAAAGGAGAATTCCAATCAATGTTACAAATACACCTGTAGAAAAGTCTTTCTGTGCAAAAATGATTCCTGCAAAAAGAACAAGAACAATAACACAAGGGAATACAGTCTTTTCCTCTTCATCCAGAAGCTTATCCTGCTTGTCAAAATAATTGGCAAGAAAAAGCACAAGAGAAAACTTTACAAGTTCCGAAGGCTGGAAAGTAAAGTTACCCGGCATTCTGATCCAACGGCGGGCACCATTTTTTATGATAGAAATTCCAGGTATAAAAGTCAGAATACAAAGTACAAAAGAAATAATTACAATTACAGAAACAAACTTTCTTACATATTTCATATCTGTAATTACAAAGCCTGCAAAAAGGATAAAACCAACAGCAGAACAAAACAACTGACGTTTTACAAAATAAACAGGATCGCCAAATGCCCTCAGCGCAAAATTCTGAGAACAGATATAAAGTGTAAAGATTCCAAGCCCCCACAACAAAAGCATCGATCCCAAAAGCCAGATATCAATTTTATTATAATTCTGCGAAGGTTTGTTCGCATAGAAAGTAAACTGGTTCATTCTTAGCAAGCCTCCCCTTCAGTTCCACAAAGAAGCGGTACAAGTTTTTCAAGCTGCATTGAATGAGAACCTTTTAATAAAATTACATCCTTGTCGCCGGCAAGTAAATTAATGTCATCAGCAATTGCATTAAAGTTTGAATCGTTTGATTCATTAAACCATTTTACACTGATTTTACCTTCGCCCTTCCAGAAAACCTTTTCTGCAGCCTTCATTTCAGGGCCAACAAGATACACCAGCTCTGGTCTTACTTCACTTATGCGACGACCAATTGCCTCATGAGATTTTTCTGATTCTGCTCCAAGCTCTTTCATATCTGCAAGAACAAAAATCTTTTTGCCAACATTCTTGAGCTCACCACAAAAATCAATTACCTTCATCATAGAATCAAGATTTGCATTGTAGCAGTCTTTAATCAAAATTACAGTTTTTCCATTTAGAAGTTTAGCTTTGCGAACTTCCATACGTCCAGAAAGAGAAGCCACACTCTCAAGCCCTTTCTTAATATCCGAAGAAGGAATACCGATTTCCTTTGCACATGCAATTACAGAAAGTGCATTAAGATAGTTATAACTTCCAGATAAAGGCAGATGCACAGAAAGTCCATCAAGTTCAAAGTCAGTACCAAAAAGCCCCTTATCTTCAACAAAGCGTACACCACTCTCAGCCACCGGAACATTACGGCCAAATTTCACAACCTTGCCGCAAACTCCTTCTGTACAGAAATCTGAAAAATCATCATCTGCACCAACAATAGCCGCACCATCAGCTGGAATATATAAGAATGACTTTCTTTTTTCGCAGGCAATATTTTCACGACTTCCGAGAATTCCAATGTGAGCAGTTCCGATATTTGTAATGATTCCGAAACGTGATTTAAGAACTTTTGAAATCTCGCCAATCTCTCCTACTCTGTTCATTCCCATTTCAAAGATTCCGATTTTTTCATCGCCGCGAATCTTGAAAACCGAAAGAGGAAGTCCCGTTTCTGAGTTAAGATTTCCGTAAGTATAAGCAACTCCAGTATCGCCAAAATAAGCTTTAGCAACACTTACCATCATTTCTTTAGTTGTTGTTTTTCCGCTTGAACCTGTAATACTTACCAGAATCATATTCTGGCATTTTTTAGTTACATAAGCTTCGGCGGCATCCTGCAAAGCATGCAATGTATTTTCAACACGAACAAAACAAACCTCAGGATTTTCTGCTGCAAGTTTTTCATAAAAATCAGAATCATTTTTATATTCAGCTTCATTCAACAAAATAACAGAAGCCTTTTTCTCTTCAGTAAGAACTGACGGAATATATTTATGACCATTCTGAAATTCACCAACAAGAGGAACAAACATGCAAGGTTTTTCAGAAGAAACATTACGGCTGTCTGTCTGAACATCGTTAAATAGACAACCGGCACTTCCAATCTGAGTACCTTTTACTGCGGTTAAAAGTTCTTCTTTAGTAAGCAGACTTTCCATTATTTTTTCTCTCCTGTCATTTCAACTCTCACAATATCCTCAGTTTCAGCCTTGTGCATTCCAAGTTCTTCTACTGCAATTTTTTCTATTCTATCTGCGCTTGAAAGCACTGCAATATCACTTACAAGTTTTTTATTCTCTTCAATTAATTTTTCCTGCTTGCGTTCCAGCTCACGGATTTCAGCAGTAAGAGCTGTATAACGTCTTGCCTGAGCCGCATAAAGACAGAGCACAAAAGGAATGGCAAGCACAAATACACAGAAGAAAAATTTTACAATAAAATCTTTAAATCCACGTTTCATAAATTAAAAACCTACCACTCCATCCAGATGATATTCAGTATCATCCTTAATTTTTCTGATTACTCTGAGCTTTGCACTGCGGGAAGGCGAATTAACCTTTACTTCCTCTGCTGTTGGAGCCACAGGTTTACGGGTAATAAGTTCAGCACAGGCAGAACCTCCGCAACGGCAAACAGCAACTTCAGGAGGACATACACACTGTTTTCCAAGATTGCGGAAATAATTCTTAACAATTCGATCTTCCAGAGAATGAAAGGTAATAACTCCCATTTTACCGCCGTTCTTAAGACAGCCAAATGCATCATGCAGAGCTTTAGGAAGTCGCTTCAGTTCACCGTTTACAGCAATGCGAAGAGCCTGGAAGGTTCGGGTTGCCGGATGAATCGGACCATAACGGTAATTTGCAGGAACTGCATTCCAGATGATTTCAGCAAGAGCTTTTGAAGATTCAATACGACCACCCATTCTTGATTCTACAATTGCACGAGCAATACGGCGGCTAAGTTTTTCCTCTCCATAAAGATAAATAAGATCTGCAAGTTTTTCTTCAGGTAAATCATTAACTAAATCAGCAGCTGATTGACCTTCAGAAGAATTAAGTCTCATATCCAGCTTTTCGTCATAACGGAAAGAAAATCCCCGTTCAGACTTCTCATAATGAAAAACAGAAATACCAAGATCAAAAAGAATAATATCAGGACGTTTATATTCAGATGGATAATCAGCATAGAAATCCTGGAACCAGCCGTTATAAAAATGAACACGTTCGCCAAACTCAGCCAGTCTCTCGCGGGCACGAGATTGAATCAACTTATCGGCATCCAGCCCGATTACAGAAAGAGACGGATATTTTTTCAAAAAATTATAAGTATGGCCGCCCTCTCCAAGCGTAGAGTCAATCATCAAAGCATCAGCTTCAAATGACTCTCCAAGAGGAGAAAGATATTCCAGACACTCATTTAATAAAACCGGAGTGTGTACGATTTCCACTTTTTAATCCCACCTAATTTTAAAAAGTTTTTTAGAAATTAATGTCGTTAAATTCCTCAGCTGCATCACGGAAATCATTTTCCGATTCTGCAAGATAGTCTTTATAAGTCTGCGAATCCCAAAGTTCCATATACTTTGCAATTCCAAGAACAACACAGTCCTTAGAAAGATTTGCATACTCCCTCAAACTCTGAGGAATGGAAAGCCTGCCGTTCTTATCAAATTCCACCGGCTGTGCTGGTGCAATAAAATGTCGAACAACATTCAGGCTTCTGCTTTTCATCATAGAAGCATTACTCATAAGCTTAGTCTGAAAAGCATCCCATTCTTCAGTAGTAAAAAGCCATAAGCAGCGATCTAAACCCTTGGTAACCATAACTACGTTTTGATTTACAGCCGATCTCAATTTTACAGGAAACGAGACACGGCCCTTTTCATCAATCGTATTATTGTATTCACCAGTCAACAGATTCATACCCACTTACATCCACTTTTTACCACTTTTTCCCACTTATCCACCATTTTATACCAAAAAATCCTAAAGTCAACCACTTTTTTTGACGATAATATAAAAAATTTTTACAATTTCCGATTTTTACACATACGGTTAAATACTATACTTTTTGACACACTGTATATGGCGTTTTCCACACTAAATGAAAGCAAACTACACAATTCTCTAAAAATCCTTTATCAGGAACTTTACGAAGGAAAAACTGAAGTTGAACAGGATGGCCATATTTACGACATAATCACAAAAAACGGAAATATAATTGAAATTCAGACAAAAAATCTGGCAAAGCTTCTGCCAAAAATTCTAGACACAATAGAAAAAGGACATAATGTAAAATTAATTCACCCTCTTCCTCTGGTAACAAGAATAGAACTTCAGGATGAAGAGGGAAAAATCATTTCAAAAAGAAAAAGTCCGAAAAAAGGAAACATTTACGATATTTTCCGAGAGCTTACAGGCATTTACCCGCTTATGACTAACCCGCATTTTTCACTTGAGATTGTAGAAATTGAAATGACCGAAGAAAGAGTTCGCACAAAAGAACCGGTACAGTCAAAGAACGGCCGCCGCCGCTTCCGACGTAACTGGCTGAAAACCGGAAAAAGACTCGACACAATTATTAATACCAGAAGATTTTCAAAAGCAGAAGATTACCTCGCCTTAATGCCACCCCTGCCCGATACCTTCTGCGCAAAAGATTTAAGAAATGCAATTTCAAAACAAAAAGAATTACCCACCCGAGCAGCCGACAACGCACATTTAATTATATGGGTACTCTCACACGCAGGACTTATCGACGAGATAGAGAAAAAAGGACGTACAAAATATTACAGAACATCACCGTAAAAAAAAGACCGCTCCATTTGGAACGGTCTTTCTTTTGCATGATTAAAGTTTTAGATTACCAGTTATCAGCCATATCATCTTCGTCATGATTTTCCATATCATAAAGATCTGTTACACAGCGAAGATCATCAAGGTACATATAGTATGTACCACGAGCCTGCATTGGATTACAGTCTACACGGAAACCAATAACCTTAAGACCAGGTTTATCACCATAATAAGCACTGCTCTGAACAATTCCGTGCTCTCCATCCGGACTTGGAGGAACTACACAGATAAGCTTTTTCCAGCCTGAGAAGCCAAGGCTTCCCATATAAAGTTCAAAGTTACGTCCAAAATAATCCTGAACAAGAGCATAAAGCTCATGATCCTGGTTACGGCCACAAACCCAAACTGACAATGTCTTAGTTGTACCTTCAATTGCCAAAGGTCTTCCAGACTTAATTGTAAACGAGTTCTTACCACGGCGGAAGAAGTCAACTCTTACACCAAGAACCTGTGTATCTTCATCTTCTTTACCTTCATCTTCTGGAAGAGGTTCCTTCATTGCAGGATTACCTTCAAAAAGACGAGATGTAATTACACCGTCATCTGCAGACATATGAACATTCCAAGAACCTTCACGTTCAAACTTATCTACAGAAACTTCGCGCAATGCAGACTCAGCAGAATCAGCACCAACATTTTCCGGATTTGGCTCCTGAAGGCTAGAGTTCTGTGCAAAAACCAAACCAGCAGCAAGCACAGCAAGAATACTAAAAGTTACAAGCTTTTTCATTTTGCATCTCCTCCAGAAACTTCATCTGAATCACTATCGCCAAAATCAACTTCATTTAATTCATAGCCATCGTAAATCAAAGAAAGTGAGTTAGAAGTATATTTAATCTGATCAAAATAAATTACAAAGTTATCAACATATTCTTCTGCATCAGAACGGATTCTGAAACCTACAAAAGTAAGGTTCTCAGGACCAGAACGAAGGTGTGAAGACTGCTGAATCCAGCCAGGAATATTAATAATAACATTTCTCCAGCCATGGAATGCAAGACTACCTGCAGGCAAAACTTTTACAGTTCCAAGAGCATCACGTACCATTACTTCGAGGTAATAATTATATCCTGAACCCCATACCCAGAAATCCATCTGAGAAACAATTCCAATAAATGGAATTTCATATGCTTTTCCGTCAGCTGTAGGATATACTTCAAACCAGTTATCACCCTTTCGTTTGAAAGCAGTTTTAACTCCGAAAACCTTAAATTCCTTATCTTCACCTTTATGAAGCTGTTTTAAAGAATTTGGAACACCTTCAAAATATCCAGATTTTGGATAACCTTCAGCTATAAAGCGGCTGGAACCAACTTCCCAATCCCAGCTGTACTGCTTTCCGTTGTACATATAATTCTGCGAACCTGCAGAATCAAAATCATCCATTACGAACGTCTCAATGCTGCGTGAATTAGGCTGGGCAAATACCGGCAACCCGATTACAAACAGACATGCAAGACCAATAAGAACTTTAAGTTCCCTTTTCATGCAAAACTCCTTGAAACTTTTATCACACCGATAAAAAGATTTATACTCTTAGATTATCGGCTTTACAAGTCAATTTTATAACTCTTTCAATTATATTTCCTATATTACTCTTTGTCAAACGATTTTAACTGTGCTTCTCCATATATTGAATAAACCTTTAATTTATTCTATTATTTACATCAAAGAAATCTCAGGCATTGTTTGTCTGAAAAAAGGATGTTAATTATGGCTAACATTATTAGTTACAAAGATCTCGGCCTCGTAAACACACGCGATATGTTTGCAAAGGCTATGAAAGGCGGATATCTTATTCCAGCATAT
>CAKUWD010000139.1 GCA_934699065.1 uncultured Treponema sp. | reverse complement strand
CGATTCTATCGAAGACGGTCTTGATGAAAATGACTGGGAAGGCTGGAAAAAGCTTACAGCCCGCATTGGTGACCGCTGCCAGCTCGTCGGAGATGATCTTTTTGTAACAAACGTTAAGTTCCTCGAGAAGGGAATTAAGATGGGAGCAGGTAACTCAATCCTCATCAAGGTAAATCAGATTGGTTCTCTTACAGAAACTCTGGAAGCTATTGAAATGGCACACCGCCACGGTTACACAACAGTTACATCACACCGCTCTGGCGAAACAGAAGACACAACAATTGCTGATATCGCAGTTGCAACAAACTCAGGCCAGATTAAGACAGGATCAATGAGCCGTACAGACCGTATGGCAAAATATAATCAGCTGATTCGCATCGAAGAAGAGCTGGGGGAGGCTGCAGTTTACGGATATAAGAAGTTGAGATAATACACTCTAAAGATTTTTAAGTCCTATCATGTCCGCCCAGACTCTTTGAGTTCGGGCGGATTTTTTTTGTATCCCAGGATGTTTTTACATATATTTTTTCAAATTCCTGAGAATTATATGTAAATTTTGATTAAATCTTCATTCCTGATTATTGAAATTACATATTTAAATCCATTTCGTGGCAAACTATATGTATTTTTCAAGGCACAGATGAAATTATTTTGCATAAATTACATATAATTTCGTTCTTTTTAATTTTTTATATGTAAAATTACCAGAATTTGAACTTAACAGAATTTGCAGGAATACTTTGAAATATAACAAAATTTATGCCACTTCTTTCAAAGTCTGATATTTAGTAATTATTTGATTGATAGAATACCCCTGGTCATACCATTGTTTACATAATCTACTGCATTCGGTAAAACGACAGTGACAATCCTTTGCATTTTCTACATCAGAATAAGATTTCCAGCAGCCACAGTATTTACAGTCGTGCCCCTGGTGATTTTCAAACTCGATTACATCCTCTACAGGATATCCAAGGATTACCCCTACTTCATGAGGAAAGCCTTCATTTTCAATCATACGGGAAAGCAGTTCCTCTACGAATTCAAAGACGCTTCCTGTATGATAACCTTTTTCAGATAAATAAGCCTGAACAAATACATCCGCTAAAATCTTTCTAACCCAGCAGACATTCAGAACAAGAATAGCTGTCGAGGTCTCAGATATCTGAGCAGAGAAAGCCATTAGTCCGTGCTTGAAAAAAGTATTTTTCCAGACCTCAAACTTAGCCTTATCAAAAGCTTCATTTTTTACAAAGAAAAGATTTCCTGGTTTTATATTACAAAAGGTAGGTGAACTAGACTGAACGATTATCTGATCGAAACTCATTTTTAAATCCTCAAAAAAAAAAGCCGCCTGGCCATGACATAAACCAGGCGGCTCAAAATATATTTATTTTATAAGAGCCTATTTTATTGCAGCTGCAGCCCAAGCCTTGCACTGTTCTACATCTGCTTCTTCTGGAGTAAGATGAACCATAAGAGGTTCTGCGGCACTTACAGCACCTGCATTAGTCAGGCGGTCATTCCAGTCACGGAGCCACTGACCATCACCCCAGTCGTAAGAACCAAAGATTCCAACTTTCTTTCCGTTGAGTGAACCTTCGATTCCTGTGTAAAATTCTTCCATTGTGTCTTCAAGAACTTCATCGCCCATTGCAGGACTTCCAAGAAGAATCACATCACAGCCTGTAACAGCTGCCTTATCTGCGCTGTCTGCTGTTCCAAAAACTACTTCTGCACCCGATGCCTTACAAGCTTCATTTATTGCGTTTGCCATTGCTTCTGTATTACCAGTTGTGCTGGCGTATATAACTGCTACTTTCATATAGATACCTCGTTATTAATGTTTGTTAGTATTGACTAACTGCCTCAGAATATATATTGTATTTGTAAGTTAGTCAATACTAACTTTAAAGATTTTTAAATTATTTTTCGAGGCAAAAGAAATGACAAAATTAGTTTTAGTTCGCCACGGCGAAAGTGAATGGAATAAGCTTAATCTTTTTACAGGCTGGACAGATGTCGAACTTTCAGACAAGGGACGCAGTGAAGCAGCTGCAGCAGGTCAGCTGCTTAAAAAAGAAGGCTACGATTTTGATATCTGCTACACTTCTTATTTAAAACGTGCAATCCACACTCTTAATGGAATCCTTTGCGAAATGGACAGAGAGTGGCTTCCTGTAATTAAAACCTGGAAACTGAACGAACGCCACTATGGTGACCTTCAGGGAAAGAACAAGGCTGAGGCTGCAGAAAAGTTTGGCGAAGATCAGGTAAAAATCTGGCGCCGTTCTTTTGATGTAAAGCCACCTGCCCTTTCTGATGACGACGAACGTTCAGCAAAAAAACAGGACATGTACCGCGATGTAGATCCAAGCTTCCTTCCACAGAACGAAAGTCTTGAAACAACAATTGCCCGCGTAGTTCCATACTTCCTCGAAGAAATCAAACCTCAGATGAAGGCCGGAAAACGCGTAATTATCGCAGCTCACGGAAACAGCCTCCGCGCTCTGGTAAAGTACCTTGATAATCTGACTCCGGAAGAAATTCTCGAAGTAAATATCCCAACCGGAACTCCACTTGTTTACGAGTTCGACGACAACTTCAAGGTAATCAAACACTACTACCTTGGCGACCAGGATGCAATTGCCGCAAAGATGAACGCAGTTGCAAATCAGGGAAAGAAACAATAAGGCCCGGAATGAACAATCAGATTATCGTTCCAAACGTGTATAATTCTTCTCCAGATGAATTCTTTGATGGCAGCGCCTATCTTCCAAGAGAAATAGGCGATCTTAAGCTGTTACGCAAGGAATGTCGTAATCAGATTGTTTATTATGACTGGAATTTAAGTTTTAAAGATAAAACTTTTGCAAGCCGTCCGGATAATTTCGGGAAAGACGAGATTCAGATTATCTTCAACATTAATCAGAAAATTGACTGGCAGGTAGACAGCGCCCATGAAACTGTCAACATGCTGCCAGGCGAAGTTTGTGTTTTCAGAAACAAGAATTATGCAACTTCCATGAATTATGAGGGAGATAAAAATTTTCAGTTCAAAAGTCTTCAGATGACAACTGACTTTTTTGAAACTCTTCTTTCCCGCTATTTTGATTCGGATAAAATCGAAATGGGAAAATCACTTTTTCTCACACATGTAACAAAAACTGCCATAACAGCAGACATGTACAAAGTTCTTTCAGATATTGACAGTGCAGAAAAATATCATGAGTTTAAGGGAGTTTACGTCGAAGCAAAATTAATTGAACTGATTGCCCTTGTTCTGCACGGAATCTTTTATAACAAAACTTCGTTAATAGAACGCAATAAAAATTTAGCAGAAGGAAATCAGTCTGACATTGCTCAGGTAGAAGCCCTGTACCACCGAATCCAATTTAATCCCGCAGATGATTACAAAGTTTCCAGTCTCGCAAAAAATCTTTTCATGAGTGAAAGCAAGCTTACACGGCTTTTTCGTTCTCTGTACGGCACATCAATTCATCAATATATACAAGACCAGCGTCTGGAAAATGCAGCCCGCCTTATTTCCAGTAAAGAAGTGAATGTTTCAGAAGCAGCCCTGCAGAGCGGCTACACCAATATGAGCTGGTTTTCAAAAGAGTTTCAGAAAAAATTTGGGCTTTCACCAAAAAAATATTCAATGATGAAAAACTCTGTTACTGAAAACTGTTAATTTTCTCCCGATTTTTAGTAGAAATCGATATTTGCAATAAATTATACTCTATAATAGTTAGTTAGTACTAACACTAAAAAGTTATTTCGGAGGCTCTATGTTAAAATCTGTTGCTCCGTATATTGGAAAATATAAAAAATATACGGTAATCGCTTCGGTGCTAACAACGCTTGGAATTATCGCCAACGTAGCACCCTATTTCTTTTTGTATCAGCTGATACTTCCGCTTACAAGACATCAGCTGCCGGACTTTCATTTTGTTGTAGTCCGCGTTTTATTGATTTTTGCCTGCCTTACTTTTTATGCAATCTCTTACACGACAGGCTTATGTTTTTCCCACGTGAGTGCTTATAACACGCTGAAAAATATCCGCATCTCACTAAAATCAAAGCTTGAAAATCAGCCTCTTGGAAATATCAAGGAAATGGGAACCGGTCAGATAAAGCGCGTTTTTACAGACGACATCGACCAGATTGAACTTCTGCTCGCCCACGCCATTCCAGAGGGAATTGCAAATCTTTTAGTTCCCCTTATCGTGTTAATTGCAATGTTTATAGTAGACTGGCGACTTGCACTTTTGACTCTTGCAATAATTCCTATAGGCGTTTTTGCAATGTCTATGATGATGAAGGCCGGAATGTCAAAAATGGGCGCTTATTACGAGTCCGCAAAAAAGATGAACAACACAATCATCGAGTATGTAAACGGAATGGAGGCCATTAAAGTTTTCAACAAAGACGGAGATTCCTTCCGCCGCTTTGGGGATGCAGTTCGCGGTTATCGTGATTTTACGCTGGCCTGGTATAAGGTCTGCTGGCCATGGATGGCAGTTTATAATTCCACCCTTCCTTGTCTGGCTTTTTTCACCTTGCCGATTGGAGCTCTTCTTGTTTTGAACGGCGTTATTGATTTGAGTCAGCTGCTTTTAGTTTTGTGCATGTCCTTTTCGATTGGTTCTTCAATTCTTCGTGCCCTCAGCTTTGGCGGAAAGATTCCCCAGCTGGATTATAAAATTGCCGAGCTCGAAAAGATGATGAATGGCGAGGCAATCAAGCAGGGAACTCACAGCTTTGAAGGCAAGAATTATGATATTGAGTTTAAGGATGTGAAGTTCTCATATAAGAAATCAGCGGTGGTTGAGCCCGTCGAAACCACCAATAAAGAGAGTTCTGCGGTAGTTTCGACAAGCTCAACCACCGTATCAACCGAGGTCTTACACGGCATAAACCTTACCCTCAAGCAAGGCACCACCACTGCCCTCATCGGTGAATCCGGCAGCGGTAAATCTACCCTTGCAAAACTCCTTGTTCACTTTTACGACCTGGACTCAGGCAGCATAAAAATCGGCGGACAGGACATTATCGACATGTCTATCGAAGCCCTCAACAATCAGATTTCTTATGTTGCCCAGGAGCAGTTCCTTTTTAATACATCACTTTATGAAAACATTTTGATTGGCCGTCCGGATGCCACTCGTGAAGAAGTTTTAGACGCTGCTCGCCGTGCCCAGTGCGATGAGTTCCTTGCCCGCTTCCCTAAGGGAATCGACACAATGGCAGGAGACAGCGGTAAGCAGCTTTCGGGCGGCGAGCGACAGCGCATTTCACTTGCCCGTGCAATTTTGAAAAATGCTCCGGTAATTGTGTTAGACGAGGCTACCGCCTTTATGGACCCGGAAAACGAAGAAAAGATGAACGCTGCAATTGCAGAAATTGTCAAAGACAAAACAGTAATCGTAATTGCTCACAGACTTTCTTCAATCAAAAATGCAGACAAAATCTGTGTTCTTAAAGCAGGCAATGTTATTGCTGAGGGTACACACGATGAATTAATAAAGAACTGCGAAGAGTTCCAGAAGTTGTGGGCCGCAAGCACGGCTGCTGCAAACTGGAAGATTTAAAAGGCACTGTCATCCCGAACTTGTTTCGGGATCTCTGCTTAAATAGATGCTGAAACAAGTTCAGCATGACGAGGTATTTAATGAAAAAACAAAATAAATCTATGATTTCGATGATGCATCGGCTGGTGGGCTTTTGCGGAAAATACAAGATTCCGATCCGCGTGTCTTACCTGCCGGGCTTTCTAAAAGGTATTGTGATGAAGTCGCCGCTTATGGCTTCTTTCTTTCTGGCCTGTGATTTTATGGCTGGCAGAATGACTAAAAAAAGCTGCCTTATTTACGAACTGATTATCCTCACCTGTGTGATTCTTCAGGCTGTGATGCAAAATATTACGGACCGTCTTCAGTCGGCTACCGGCTTTAAGGTTTTTGCTGACAAACGAATGGAAATGGGCGACCGCTTCCGTAAGCTTACCATGGGCTACTTTACAGAGGGAAACATCGGCAAAGTGAGCAGCGTTCTTGCAACCGACATGAACTTTATCGAAGAGAACTGTATGATGGTTCTGGAAGAGCTTGTTGGCATTATGATTTCGCAGGGACTTATGATTGCCTTTATGTTCTTTTTGAACTGGCAGCTGGGACTCACTGCTCTTGCCTGCCTCCTGCTCGTAATTCTTTTTGGAAACATTACCACAAGAATTTCAATTTCACATTCTATGCTTAAGCAGAAAACCGCAGAAAAAATGACCAGCGCTGTTCTCGAGTTTGCGGAGGGAATTGGAATTATCAAGACCTTTAATCTGCTTGGAGAAAAATCAAAAGAAGTGAGCGAAAGCTTTGAAGAAAGCAGCAAGAACTCAATCGGTTTTGAAATGGCTTATGCTCCATGGTGGTCTTCTATTCTGATTTCTTATGGAATCGTAACAGCCCTTACTCTTTTTGTTTCTGGCCTTCTCTCTTCAAAGGGTATGATGACTAATGAATATTTTCTTGGAATGGTGCTTTTTGCATTTGATTTGTTTGCGCCAATAAAGGCTTACTACGGAAACATTGCCCGTCTTACAGTAACTGATGCCTGCCTGGACCGTATTGAAAGTGTTTTTGATAAGGCTGAAATTGTTAATGAAGGTAAAGAGACTTTGATGTCTGCAGAAGATGCTGCCCGCAAAGGTCTGCCTGAAATCTCTTATCAGAATGTTAGTTTTGCCTACGGAGATAAGGAGGCTCTGCACGGAATTAACTTTGATGCACAAAAAGGCCAGATGATTGCGTTAGTCGGTCCTAGCGGCGGCGGTAAATCTACAATCGCAAATCTACTTGCCCGCTTCTGGGATGTAAAAGATGGCAGCATCAAAATCCGTGGAACTGATATCCGCAATGTTCCGGTTGCAAACCTTATGGATAATATTTCGATGGTTTTCCAGAGAGTCTATCTTTTTCAGGATACGATTTTCAACAACATCGCCATGGGAAAAACAGATGCCACTCGCGAAGAAGTTATTGAAGTTGCAAAGAAGGCCCGCTGTTATGATTTTATCATGCAGCTGCCGGATGGCTTTGACACTGTGATTGGCGAAGGCGGAGCAGATTTGAGTGGCGGCGAACAGCAGCGTATTTCTATTGCCCGCTGTATGCTCAAGGATGCGCCTATCGTAATTCTTGATGAAGCCACAGCCAGCGTAGACGCCGATAATGAGCACTTTATTCAGGAAGCGATTTCTGAACTCTGCCGCGGCAAAACTCTGATTGTGATTGCACACCGTCTCAACACAATCCGCAATGCAAACCAGATCCTTGTGATTAAGAACGGTCAGATTGTAGAGAGTGGAACTCATGACCAGCTGATTGCCGCAAATGGCGAATATGCACTTATGGTCAGCAAACAAACCGCTTAGATTGACGAAAAATCGCGTTAATGTTAGTATCTACTAACTTTTACTGTTAGTAGATACTAACT
>CAKUWD010000138.1 GCA_934699065.1 uncultured Treponema sp. | reverse complement strand
CCCCCTGTCTAAAATCGAAGAGCCGTTAAAAAAAATGCACCGCATTTTTTAGGCTCATCGAAAGAACGGCTCGAAACAACTGGTTGTTTCGCAACGCCCCCGGTGATTACTTTTATTTGTCTGGATGTAAAGTTTCAATCTTCTTAACATCTTCCAGAAATAAATCAAAGTCACTCTTCAGATTTGCAAGCTCTTTCTGTCGGAATAATTCATATTCCTTTTCTGCTTTACGCATAGCCTGTTCATGGCTAATTTTGCCCTTACCTTCAAGAATTTTTCTTTGATGTGCTACAATCTGATTATCAAGAGCGTTTATCCAGTCTTGCATTTTCATAGGTTTTTCTTCCAATGCCTGAAATTCAGCAAAGTCTAAGAATTCAGAAACAAGAAGATTAAGCCGCTTAAGTTCGAGTTCAGAAAGATAATTTTTGGCAATCTTCACATCATCTTTTGTAACATAGTCACCTTTGAAATTTGTCATTCCAACAAAAGGCTTTTCACTATCAACACGCTCATAAATCAATTCGGCGGCAGTATGTTCGTGAATTGCATAATGCAATTTATTTTGAACGGTCGCAAAGAAATTAAGGGTCATCTTAGAACGCGGATCATAGTCTGTTGCAGTCGCATAAATATCCGTAACCTGTTGATAGAAATTGCGTTCGCTAGAACGAATATCACGGATTCTCTGTAAGAGTTCCTTAAAATATCGGTTTCGTCCCTGCTTTAACCGCTCGTCGTCCATAGTGAAACCTTTTTGGATATACTCATGAAGCCGCTGTGTCGCCCATCTCCGAAATCGAACCGCTACATCGGACTGAACTCGATAGCCAATTGCAATGATAATATCGAGATTATAATGTACGATATTCCGTTTTACATTACGCTGCCCTTCTCTTTGAACTAACAAGAAATCCTTGTGAGTTCCCTCTTCTGGAAGTTCACAGTCTTTGTAAATGTTATCAATATGTAAACTAATATTTTGCTGAGTAGTATTATAGATTTCAGCAAGTTGTGCTTGTGTCACCCATACATCTTCTTCAGCAAAACGCACAGAGACATTTGTTTTACCGTTTTCATCGGTGTATAAAAGGATTTCGTTCTCTGACACAGCGTTTCTCCTACTTTTATTGATATCAAAAAATTAAACTTATTCAGCCGACCATCTATCTTCAAATTCTGATGAATCACATTTTAAGCCTTTGTATAGTTTATCGTATGTTGCTTTAGCCTCTGGTATCATTTTAAACGTATTTATTGCTGCTTTTATAGCTTCATGAACACCTCTTAGACTCCCTTTTTGTTTTATCCAGTTCTGAGGACTAAATACTTTTTTATTCTGAATATATTCCTCATTTGCATTTGTAAGTGCTGTATTTAAGCAATTTCCAGCCATAGAAATAACTTCATCTAAAAGTTGACTGTCATTTAATTTTTTTAATGCAACTTTCGGAGGAAGTACGCTTTCCGGCATTTGGTTTATAACACAAAAGAATAATGAGACTGCATATAAATGATGATACGGAGCATATGATTTCATGGCTAAAAGACTTTCATTTAATCCAAGCGGATTATCTTTTGTCCATTTCGTCATAACAGCATCATACATCTCTTTTAATGCCTGAACATTTTCTGGCTCATAGTCTTTGCGAAATAGTTGAGTAAAATATTTATCAAAAAGCTTTGTTTCACTATAGGAAATTGTTGGTCTTTGAGAATGCCAAGCTACAATCCATTTTCCTAAATCTGTAAGATTTACAATATGCTTAGAATTCGTCTTGTCCTTTGGAGGTATTTCCCCTCTTTTTGTAAGAAAGAAACCATCTGAATATTTTTGGTTATATGCTTTCTGAATAGAAAGAACAACTTTATCGTTGCTTCGTAAATCACGTGCTTTTACAGCACTTTGAGAATTGGTAAACGTACTAATTTTATCACCTTTTGCAGAACCTTCGTTGTCATCACCAATTTCATAAAATCTAAATAAAATGTAACCTTTCTCATTTTGTTTTATAGATTCACTGCAATTAGCAATCGTTGTCAGTGATTGGCATCCATTTACGACATTTAAGCCTTTTACCACTAAAACATCATTCTTAATTTTTAAGGAAGAACAAATTGCTGTAATTCCATTATGATAAAAGAAAAAATCTTCGGGATTATTTCTTATTGTAGAAGCAATTCCCTTATTAATTCTATTCAATCCCAAAGATTGACGAACATTTTTTCTAAAAAGAGAACCGTCCATTATTTCCTTTATTTTATAACACTCATTAAGTGAAAGAGCGACAATTACTGCCTTTGTTCCATCTAAATTTAATTCTATAAATTTTCCTTCCTCAAGGGTAAAGTTTTGATTTATATATGGTGTTTTTTTATTCAACGAATCATCATAACGAACTTTTAATGCTTCATTATCTATTAAGATTAAATCTGCAGGCAAATCATCTTGTTCTGCAATTTGCTGCTTATATGTAAAAAAATCTGCCAATGCACTGGATGTGAGAGTTCCTGTTGTTATCAATTCAATTGAGATTTTATACTCATCCTCAAGTGCATTTGAAATCTCAGAAACCTTCCTTTTTATCTTATCATTTCCGTTATTCTGTAATTGTTCAAGATTTTTTAAATTTGAAAATAAGGCATTACATTCTTGAACTGGTTCGCCACTTACACTTCCTTTATAAAATTTTCCCTGTATTATATGAATTAACGAATTATCATTATCTATAAAAACAGCATCAATCTTCTTATCATCAGCACCGTCTGTCATGCACTCTTTTGTTTGTATTTCATCAAGGTTATATATATTTCGCAAATACCATGCAACAAAACATTGTCCATTATTTGAAAAATTATTTTTATAATAATCTTGTTCAATTTGTTTATTTATAAAATCGTACATCAAAAATCACCCCATTAATCGTTATTATACTGCATAAGAATTATTTTTAAAAGTTTTTCACCCTACTCTATTATTTGTGACAGGTGTTAATGTATAAAAAAATACAAAGACTTGCTATGAAGACAACCACTCATGTGAAAACATGGTCTTCGGAAAGGACTTGTTAAGTACTTTCATTATTTACTCCTTACAAGCTCTTCCGTTTTATCAAGTGGTGTAAAACGGAAGACTTTTTTTTATTTTAATTCCACAACCTCAAATGTAACTTTGCCTTCATCCCATTCGTCTAAGTCCATGCCTTGAGCAGTGTAGAATGTTGAAGTATTTTCTGGAATTAAAACCGAATAATTAGGTTTCAGATTTTTTGGATTAGAATATCCTTCTGAATTTATTAATGTACAACTATCTTCAAAGAATACCTTTCCTTTTTTGTCATAGAAATAAAGAACGATTTTCAGCTTTGTAATTTCTTTATTACTGTTATTCTTAACCTTTAATCTATAACCGGCTTTTGGACTGTAATCTTTATTGAATATCTTACATTCAAGAATTGAAATATCAACTGATTTAAGAATAGATTTATCAACAGCTTCTGCAGATTCTGTTTTCTTAGTTGTTGAACTTGTTGTAGCTGCTGGTGAATTTGAAGTGTCATCTAGATTCCAGTCAGAAAATGAATCACTCATATTTGCAAACGCATCACTTACTTCAAGCAATGCATTCAGGAAATCTTCAATCATTACAGGTTCTGTTGCAACTTTATCATTCTCAAAGGAAGCAAGCCTGATATCTTTTTTATCAACCCAGACATCATATTCAAACTTACCGTTTTTGATTTCCTTAAAAGGAGTTCCGTATTGTTTTACCAATGAGGCCTTTGAATCACCGACTTTAATTTTTGATAAATCAACTGAGAAGAGATTAAAAGAGAGCAGACAGATTATAAATATAGAAAAGAATCGTTTCATAAGTTAGCCTCCAGAACAATTAATATTATACCATGACTATTGGATTACAGATTACTAAAAAATTTTGTCTTGCTTTTGATTACTTCCAGCAAGGCATCAATTCCAACACATACGATACTAAAGGTTATAAGGAAGAATGAAAGCTCAGCGCAGGAATATGAAAGATATAAAAATAGTGATTCCTTAATACCTAAACTGTAATTAATTATGCCTGTTAATGTACCGCCTACTAGAGAAACTAAAAACATAAGAAACATTGCCTTTAAGGTGCCTTTCATGAATTTATCAGATTTAATCATATTTTCATCTTCATAATCATTTTTCTTATAGAGCATAATAAATGGTAAAATTCCTAGAAGTACAAAAAGTATGTAACCTGCATATGGAAAATTCTGAAATCCCCCTTTAACATATTCTGTAATTATTGGAATGTCTTTTGGTGGATTACCCATTGTTAAAATTGCTCTTACTGTTGAAACTTTTACAGCCAGGGTATAAAGACAAAAATATACAAGCATGGGAGGAAGTATTTTTGGAAACTTTTTTGGATAGGATTTCTTAAAGATACAAAAAATACATATTTCCAAAATAACAAAACCAAATGCAAATTCTGCATAATAGAGTATCTTTAATATAACTGGTGTTACTGGAATAAAAAGAAGTATTGCAGTAATTGAGGCAAATATTATTGTAAAAATGTTTTTCATATTTATTCTCCCTTGTAATCTCTTATTATCTTTTCTGCTTCTTTTTGTGAATTGACATCTCTTATGATCTTATCTTTACCAACGAGAATGCAGCTTTGTCTTGGGAAGTAAAGACCGCTTGTTTTATCACCCATAACAGGATACAGGCCGTTATTAAGGTCGCTTACTCCTAAATCAGTTTCATGCAGTCTTTCCGTTATTTCATCAACTAAAACTGAATCCGGCTTTAAATCATATTCAATATGTTGTGTGAATTTGCCCATAACTTTATTAATGAGCTTTTTATTTCTTAATGCAGAAATCCATTTGTCTGGAATATTGCCGTAATAAAGTCCAGCAATACTACCGGCAACACAGGCAACAGTGTCTGTGTCATATCCAAGGTTTACGGCTTTTAAAACACAGTCTGCATAATTCTTACTGTTTAAGAAACACCATAAAGCCCCTTCCAAAGTATCAACTACATAACCGGAACTTTTTATTTCCTTTTCCGAAAGATTCTTAAAACTCTGATGAGTAATTCTGTCATAAGCAGAAAGGGCTTTATTATAATCAGGATGATGACCTGTATAGCTACCAATATTTGGAAGTGCACAACGGAGAATATTTTCTTTATCTCTACCTTTTAATATTTCGATCATAACTGAACAGTAAATATCACAGCCAATCAAAGAGATCTTGTGTGCATGAGTAAGACCTGAAATATTATGAATAAGTTCGAACGCCTCTTCATTTGCCATTGCATAATCGCCGTAAAGCTGGAAGAGATAAAAAGGTAATGGTGCTATTCTCATAAGTGAGCCATTACCGTTATCTTTTTCTCCTCGACACCCACAATCAATGGCAGGGATTCCATCTTTGAAATTATAAATAGCTTTTGAACAGGTACGGCCACAATCAAATGTTTTATGGTCTGGCGTATATTTATGATAAAAGAGCCATGAAGCAAAACGTTTCATAATATCGTCATAATCAACACCTTTGAGAGTTCCAATACTATCGGCAAGGCAAAGCATCATGCTTGAATCATCTGACCAGCTGCCTTTTGGAAGACCGTAAGTTCCAAAGCCGAACATGTCTTTTACAGGTTTATGTTTTAGATAATCTCTGTCTTTGAATTCAACAGGAACACCTAAAGCATCGCCGACAATTGCGCCATAGAGAGTGTTATAGATTTTTTGTTTCATAATGCCCTCCATATTTATTATAGGAGACCGAGGTCTCCTGCAATAAATTAATCCGTGATTTCCCAAATGAATGAAGCATCGTCTTCAACAGATATATCATCTGGAGTAAAATCAATACCACCAGTAACAAAAACTGGTGAACGGTTTGAATACATTCCATCATCATTAATATCATAAAATGTAGTTGAATGTATTTCGATTTCATCCCAATTATAAGTAATTCTAAGTAATGAACCGAGTTTTACACCTAAAGACTGACAAAGAATATCTGCTTTTTCTTTCGCATCTTTAGCTGCATTACCAAGCAAAGCCTTTTTTACAGCTTCTTCATCTTTTACAGTAAAGTTTACTTTTATTTTTGGTACTGCCTTGCTCTTGGTTACAGAAGAGAAAATTTCATTCAATTTTTCTGAAGAAAAATCAAAACGAAGCAACATTTCTGTGGAAAACTTATATCCCTTAAAGACATCTGTATAAACTCCTTTTTTGTTAACATGCTCATATTCTGTGCGCTCTTTTAATTCAGAGGTTTTCAAATCCTTTTTATCAAATCCACAACTTTGAATAATGTTTTGAACTTCAATAATATGACTTTCAAACAATTCATAGCCTTTCTTATAATCTTTATTGAATTCTTCAAATGTAAATCCGATTACAACATAATCAACAGGAACTGTAAGTTTTCCAATTCCTTTTACTGTGATAAATCTTTCCTTTTCCTTAATGGCACCTCCATTTATATAGAAAGTTCAACAACGATATTGTCAACAGCAAGACTGGCGAGCTTACCGTCGTAGTTCATTTTCTTAGGCTTTGATTCGCGGATAATTTTTGCCGCAAGTGCTCTGATGTGTCCGGCTTTTTCGAGACCAGGATTACCTGTAATCTTAGCTTCCGGGCTTTCTATGCAAACAAGAATTGAGTTCTTGTCGTGTGTGTTGTATGGTTCTGCCTGAACTGATGCTTCAAGTGATTCATAAAAACCATGTTTTGCTTTACGAATCTTTTCAGCCATTCCGAGAAGGTCATCACAGCTGAGATTGTCGCAAAGTTTTTCGAGTGCATACGGTTCTGCATCCCAGTTATAAAAGCATGTACCAACAAGTGGTAAAGTAATCTTTGATGTATTTTTCTTGAAGTATCGGATAAGTGCCTGGTCAATACTTTCACGTGATGAATCAAAATCAAGCTTTTCAATTGCAGAATCATAAACAAGATCCAAATCTTCCGGATCTGTTTCCTGCATACGTCCATAGCAAAGTGAGAACAGAATCTCAACACAAAGAGGCTCAAGGATAAACTGTGTAAGCTGAGAGAACTTTTCAAATACTTCTGAGCGGCGGATGTAAAGCTCACCGGCAAGCAAAGAATCTTTTGCTTCTACTGCTGCAAGAAGAGGGCCGATGTGTACGAGGTAATCAAAGATGTCTTTATCTGAAGCATCCACATCTGGAGCAACGTAAACTACAGGATTACAGTTGAGGGCGGAATCTACATACACATAATAACTTGGAGTGAAGTATGTGCTTGAAGCAAGTTTCTGTGCACCGTCTACATCAGGCAAATTCTTGTTTTCCCATTTACCAACTAAATCGAGCTGTCCTGTTTTGCTCTTAGAAAATTCAAACCAGTCGTTGGCTGTCTTAATTAAAATCTGTGCGTTCATAAGCACCTCCTTATGGTAAAGCTAAAAATTGCATTCGCAATTTTTTTTAACGCTTTGCTATATAACACCGGCCACCAGCGGCCTTACACACCTCATCAT
>CAKUWD010000137.1 GCA_934699065.1 uncultured Treponema sp. | reverse complement strand
TATGCATCAAAAAATGATTACGCATATTACAAAAACTCAAATAACGGAAATACAGCCCGCGTAATGTATGATGGTAAATGGTGGTATACTTATGATGCAAACGGTAACAGAACAGCAAGGGCCAGAAATGCAGAGCATAATGGTAATGTCGTAAACATCGATAAAAGCGGCGAATATTGGGAATATGAATGGGATTATCATAATCGGCTTGTAAAAGTTCAACAGTATAATGCCCCAGACAATTCTTCCAACGTCTGTGTAGAATATACCTATGATGCATTGAACAGAAGAATTGAAAGAATAAGCCGGACAAATACAGAACCAGAAGTAACTCAATATGCTTATGGACGTAACGGGGCATTAGCATACCAGAAAAAGAGTATTAGCGGAAAAGATACAGAAAGAACTTTTGTATATTTGAATAATCAGATAATAGCCTTTGTTGATGAAAAACAAAATGAAACAGAAAAAAAGTATTTCACTGTAACCGACATTCAGGGTAGTATAACAGAGGTATACGATGAAAACGAAACTCTTGTATGGAAATCAGGTTATACAGCATTTGGTATATTAGCGTGCGAAGTTAATAATTCAATTGATTTTGACGGACTTTACACTGGCTGCGATTATGATACCGAAACAGGTCTTACCTATCACTGGAACCGCTGGCGTAGTGAGGAAGGAAATTCTTGGCTCAGTGAAGATTTTGCTCGAGATGGCTTAAATTGGTATGGTTATGCGGGACAGAATCCCGTAAATTATATTGATGTTATTGGATTATTTTATTATAACGTAGATGGACAGCATTCATCTTCTGAAGAGTATGAAAAGAAAGACATAACTACTATACATTCTGATGAATCAAATAATGCAAATAGCAATTTGCCGGATCCATATCAAGTAACAGGTGAAAAAATGGGAGAACCTGTCCCTCCCTATATAACAATTGAAATTACATTAGGTGAAAAGCAAAAAGGGAAACGAGCAGCAACGAAAGGCATTCTGAAAATTTTTTTTGGAAATATTAATGACCGTAAGCATGGCTCAAAAGGGAAAGAAGTTTTTTCAGCTCCAGTTGTTTCTGGAGGAATAGATGATAATAATGTCGAACATTCTCCAGCATCAAAAGGTATCTATAAAAATCGTAAGGTAACAACTGTTGAAAAAGGAAGTGGGTCAAAGTTATTACGTCAAGAAGATCATGGTGGTAAAGATAATATTATTATTCGTTTATTTGGTGGAATATTGATTCATCAAGGCAAAAATACAGTTACACAAGAAGGTGGATTCACAGAAGGATGTATTGCAATTACTGCTTATGAATTACATGAGGATAAAAATGGAAAAACTGATGTAGATAGAAACTATCAGACATTTTCCGAATTAATTGTAACAGGAGTAAACATAGATGTTATTATTAAATAAAAAATATATATGTATAATTTTATTATCCACAATGTTTGTAGATGCCTTTTCTCTTCAATTTGGAAATGGAAATGATGAATCATCAACAGTTTTTATCCAAGTTGCTGAGAATGTCAAAGATTTTTTTCTTCGCACTAGAGATAGTTTTATAATAAAAGAAGATAATACTCTCTGGGGTACGGGACAGGAAGTTAATTGGAAATTTAATGGAACTGACGATTATATTAATACTTTTGAAAAACTTGAAAGCGATGTTCTTTCTTTTGATGGAGTATATTTAATCAAAAAAGATGGAAGTACATATGAAGTATATAAAGGAATGACTAAATTTCCTTATGATATTCTAAAAGGTTCAGGCCCATTTTTTATAAAAAAGGATAACAGTCTTTGGGTTGCTGGGGAAAATGATAAAGGAAGTTTTGGAACAGGTGAATATAAAGTAAATTATGAAACTCCCGTGAAAGTTAGAAGTAATGTTATTGATGTTATTTTCAATCGTTTCTTTACGTTAATCATAACTAAACAACATGAGCTGATGATAACGGGTGAACATTATCTGCCATCACCTTTTGAAAAAACAAATAAATTCATAAAAATTGCAGACAATGTTAGATACGCAACTGAAAATTTTTTTATTACAGACAACGATGAGTTATATGCATTTGGTTGGGCTGCTAATGGTGTAACTGGTTTAGGGGATCTTAAAGATAAATATGAAATTTTACCAACAAAAGTAATGGATGATGTTGAAAGCGTAGCATCAACTCAGCAGGCAACCTTAATTCTCAAAAAGGATGGTTCCTTATATGGTTGTGGTGGTGATTCACCGAATTATTGTGGTGAGCTAGGTTTTGGAGATCGAAAACCTGTCTTTACTCCAAAATTTATTATGAATAACGTCAAGAAGGTTGGAATGGGAACAAATTATTCTGCCGTACTTAAAAATGATGGAACCTTATGGATGTGTGGTGCTAATAATGAGTGCGAAGTAGGTTTGTAAGTATCCCACAAATAATAATTTTCAAGAATATAAAATTGGATATCCTTTTTTATGGAATATATACATAAAAGATAACAATCTTTTCTTTTCTATCTATATGGCAAATCCAAATTTGAATGTTATAGAGTTAAAACAACAAGTTCTAATGCCATTTAGTGAGTTTGAATGCGGAAGTGTAAACTTTGGAATTTATAATGAAACAGTTTATGGAGAATTAAAGAGAAGTAAATATCTATATAAATGGACTGGATTTAATTTTGAAGAAACTCAAGAAATAGCTTTTGAAGATTTAAAAATTCGAAATAGATATCTTAAGGACTTTCCAATAGAAGATAGTATTTTATATAAGCTGAAAATAAAATAATATATATAGAATAAATTACAATTATGTTTTTTTATTATACAAACGGCGAATGCTGTGATTATACATGGGACTATCACAACAGACTTACAAGATTTATCCAGTGGAAATAAATATTTTAGACCAGAAGAAGGTTTACCTGGTGGTGGTCCAGAATTAGTAGTAGATCCTATTTCTACGGGGAGAAAATAAAACATGATACCTTCGTATGTAAATTATTGTATTTCTTTTATTTGTATAAAATCTGTTAATGTCTCTCTTATTAAGAAGTTGAAAAAAATTGGATTTCGATTTAATATTTTTCATACAACATGTAAGAAAAATATTAATAGCGAGCAAGAATTAATTACTTTATTTCAAATTTTAAGAGATTTAGGTATTTGTTTTGCTATAGGAAAAGAATGGAGCCCTTCCGAAATGTTTGAATTCTATCGAGAAAAGGGAGTTATTAGTGGAAAATATAAACAAATTTCTTGGATTGGGAAAAAAATATTTAATTAGAGAAAAATAATTTTTATTATCAGATAAATAAGTGTTTAATGAAAAAAATATTTATTGAAATAGAATTGAGTTAATTTATCTATAGGTCTGCAATGTTAGGCGTTGCGGGGGCAATAAAGCAGAAACCCCCTCAGCCCCCGCTGGAAGGGGTAGAGAGCAAGCACAAACGAAGTTTGTGAATGCGAGCGAGGGGAAGGCTTTCCCCCAACAGAAAATAGAGAATGGAAAACGAAAATAGATATATTCAGACATATATATTTTTTCTCAAACTGGTTTATCTGTATCTGTTCCTCCGACAGAAAGGCAGCGGCGTGTTTTCAGCAGGCTATGCCGGAGATGACGTAACCGGAAGTCACAGCCTTGATTATAGAGAGAAATCCGTAAAACTCAATTATTATGCGGGCAGTATCGGATATTCGCTTAAAGGAACTCTCAGTTATGATAAGTCAAAGCTTGGTACCGTTAGTCTTGAGTGTGGAATTAAGAAATCTTTAAGCTATAATGATGCAGGTCTTATTTCTGGTATCTCGTACAGCTCTGATAAAAATATCTCATTAACAACAGGTTATGAATATCTTTATGACAGAAACTTTAACATAACAGAGAGAACACACAAAGATACTGGAAATAAAGATGTTTTCACTTATGACAGTTTGAATCGTCTTGTCTCATCAAAACTCAAGGGAAAATTCACAAACGATACATATGAACAGTTTGCCATGTACAATATGAACGAGATAGACCGGGATATTGACGGCATGAAAAACGAAGGAACTCTCAACGGACAGTTCTTTCCTGCAGATAAAGTTACTCTTGATGAAAAAGGAAAATCATTTGTTTATGATTTTGCAGAAGAAAAAGAAATCCAGAAGATAGAGCTTTTCAAAACAAACCTTGAGAAAAATAGCAGAATCCGAGAACGTGACCTTCACATTTATATAAAATTAGATGAAGCAGATGAATGGAGTGAGCTAACACCAGACTGCTGGAACTATGAGGTCGACTCGAAGAATCAGAGTATTCACTTTAATTTTAAAGAGACAGTAACGGCTAGGTTTATAAAAATCCGTACAATCTGGGATGACCGGGATATTGATAATAACAATGTAAGTGAGTATGTAACTTTCACAAATGAAAGCGTTCAGAAGATGATTCGAATCTGGACAATTGAAAACTCAAAAGATGAGTTTTATAAGTATGACAAGAATTCAAACAGAATTACTCTTGAAACTTACACCACAAAAAATGATTATGCATATTACAAAAACTCAAATAACGGAAATACAGCCCGCGTAATGTATGATGGTAAGTGGTGGTATACTTATGATGCAAACGGAAACAGAACAGCAAGAGCCAGAAATGCAGAGCATAATGGTAATGTCGTAAACATTGATAAAAGCAGTGAATATTGGGAATACGAATGGGATTACCATAACCGGCTTGTAAAAGTACAACAGTTTAATGCTCCGGATAATGCACAGAATGTAAAAGTAGAATATACTTATGATGCATTGAACAGAAGAATTGAAAGGATAAGTTATACAGGTGAAACTTCAGAATTAACTCAGTATGCCTATGGCAGAAACGGAGCTCTGACTTATCAGGAGAAAACAGCAGGCTCTTCTGTAACAACCCGAAGCTTTGTTTATTTAAATAATCAGATAATAGGTTTTATGGATACAGAAAACAGTACAGAAAGTATAAGATACGCAGTTACAGACATTCAGGGAAGTGTTACCGAGGTCTACGACGAGGATGGATCTCTCCTCTGGAAGTCCGGCTACACTGCATTCGGAATTAAGGCTGGTGAGACAACAATCCTTATAGACTTTGACGGATTATACACCGGCTGTGATTATGACGCAGAAACAGGCCTAACCTATCATTGGAATCGATGGCGAAGCGAAGATGGTTCAACTTGGCTTTCCCAAGATTCTGCTCGTGATGGTAGTAACTGGTATGGGTATGCGGGTTGTAATCCTATGAATAATGTTGATATATTGGGACTTTATCAATTACCAATATATTCACAATATATAATGCAAAATTATAGTAACATATATAGAAATGGAACAGACCAAAAGAATGCTTATAATAGTTTAAGTCAATCAGGCTGTGCTATTGTAGCTTGTGCAAATATGTTAAGTATTATGAGTCCAGAACAGGTAAACCAAGATTATGTAACTAATGGTTCAATACAATGGGCGGCATTAGCTAAAGATACGAATTATGAACTGGATGATTGTAGAGGCAGTCAGTTTACTGTTTCACAATACAACAAACAAAGAAAAGATAATAACTATGAATATCAAACATTAGTTAATGTAAATTATGATAAATCAAAAGGAGATGGCGGAGATCACTGGGTTGGAGTAAAAGGTGTTGCAACAAAGAAAAATGGAAATACCTGGACAGATTATGTAATAATAGCAGCTTCTTCAAAATATGATTCAAGTATTATCACAGGTAAAGAAGCGGATCGAAAAGGACGAGGCTGGTTATATGAAGATGGTAATATATATGTTCCAGTTTCACAAACAAATGGCTATATAAATTTCAAAACAAAGAATTTTGGAGAAACGTTCAGGCAAGTACTTATAAAAGTATTTAGTTATAATAAGAAAAAGGACGAATGTTTAACTACTCCGGAACAAGAGGTATCACAGCCTCCTGTATCTCCAGAGCCACAAGGACCTACAGGTCCGACTGGTCCTGCAAGTTCACAGGAACAGGAAAAATCTTCAAATACTAAAACTGGTATAGAAGGGGTATAAAAAATGAAACGGAAAATAACTTTATTAATAATTCTATGTCTTATAACAAAATTATTTGCTTTGGAACATAATCAAATAATAACTACTTTTACACCTTTGGAAGAAGATGAAACTGTAGAATGGGAAATTATAAATAATAAACTCGAGTTTTTTAAATGTACAAAAGAAACTAGAAAAGAATACTTTTCTTTTAAGAATTTTTCAAAACTGGGGAGATGGCAGGTTTCTGGAAACAAAAAAAATATAATTTATTATGAATGGGAAAAATATGGAGAAATTGATGATACAGTATGTTTTTATCTTATAGATGGCCTAAAAGGCGAAATCAGGTATTTAACAAATTTACCTTCACTTGGAGTTACAAGTTCTGATTTTAACTATTACCTATATAATAAGGTTGATATAGAAAATAAGAAAATTGATATAATAATTTATAATTTGAATAATTTTAGTAAAAAGGTTATAATCTGGAAACTAAAATCACAAGATTGGATAAATGATCATCCTTATGCTCAGATATTTAGGCTAATAAAGGGGAATAAATTTCATATTTATTTAGTAGGTGAAGGTGGGGGTATTATAGCTGAATCTATATTTTCAACAGATGAAAATATAATTAGCAGTTCATATGAACTAGATAATTACGAAGAAATTGTCCATATTTATGATTTGGAATTTTCAGATTATGAATATGGGCAATAGACTATTATCTAATTGTATTACTCTAATAATGGGAGTTAATTATATGCATGTCCCAGTTGGAGATTTAAGGCATATTGAAACGTTTGTTTTCCGATTATCCTTCTAGGAAAATTACTGAAGATAAGTTCAAAAATTGGTAATTAGTCTTTTTGAAGTGTTTTATAATTCATATATATTTTTGATGGTGCAACAAATAATAATCTTTAAAGTCGTCCAGTCCATTCCCATGCGAACGGGCTGACGAAAGTTTTTTGACAGATGAAAGCGATTCAAAACGGCATGGCGATTTGAATCGTAAAGAAAATACATTTAGAATACGAAAGTGTATTTTCTTTACGAATAATAATAAGAAAAAAAGGTTAGCGATTGGAGCTGCGCCGAAGGCGTTCCGGAGCGAATGAAATGAGCGCAGGAATGGAGCGGTAGCGGAACAGCGGAAAGCGCGACCGGTTGCGAAGCAGCCGGGAACCTCCTGAGCAGAAACTTTAACATAACAGAGAGAACCCACAAAGATACTGGAAATAAAGATGTTTTCACTTATGACAGTTTGAACCGTCTTGTCTCATCAAAACTCAAGGGAAAATTCACGAACGATACATATGAACAGTTTGCTATGTACAATATGAACGAGATAGACCGGGATATTGACGGCATGAAAAACGAAGCAACTCTCAACGGCCAGTTCTTCCCTGCAGATAAAGTTACCCTTGATGAACAAGGAAAATCATTTGTTTATGATTTTGCCGAAGAAAAAGAAATCCAGAAGATAGAGCTTTTCAAAACAAACCTTGAGAAAAATAGCAGAATCCGAGAACGTGACCT
>CAKUWD010000136.1 GCA_934699065.1 uncultured Treponema sp. | reverse complement strand
TCAAATGGCAGTCTGAAAAATATAAATCTAAGAATAAATGAAGGTGAATTTGTTCTGCTGACCGGCGGCTCCGGCTGTGGAAAGACTACAATTCTCCGTCTTATAAACGGTCTTATCCCAAACTTCTTTGAAGGCAGTCTTGAAGGTTCGGTTACTGTAGACGGTTTTGATGTTAGTCACGCAGAACTTTATGACACCGCAAAAAGCGTCAGCACCGTTTTTCAGAATCCCCGCTCACAGTTTTTTAATGTAGATACTACAAGCGAGCTTGCCTTTGCCTGCGAAAATCAGGGAATGGAAGAAGGCGAGATTTTACGACGAATTGATAATACTGTATCAGAACTGCATCTTGAGCCCCTGATGAACCGCAGTCTTTTTGATCTGAGCGGTGGTCAGAAGCAGAAAATTGCCTGTGCCTCTGTTGCAGTTACAGGAAATAAAATAATTCTTCTTGATGAGCCTAGCGCAAATCTTGATTTACGCACGATAGATGAATTAGCCGGACTTCTAAAAAAATGGAAAAGCGAAGGTAAAACAATCATCGTCGCAGAACATCGCATTTCATATTTGTGGGACCTTGCCGACCGAACGGTAGTTTTGAAAGAAGGACAGATTGTCCGTGAACTTTCACGGGCACAGATGGATAAAATCAGTGAAGAGGAGCTGCACGAGCTGGGTTTAAGAAGTGCCTGTCATCCCGAACAAAAAGACCGTCACCCTGAACTTGTTTCAGGGTCTCATTCACAAGAGATGCTGAAACAAGTTCAGCATGACAGTGGAGACACAACCAGTTTCCTCACCCTCCAGAACTTCACCTACAAATACAAGAACGGCTACCTGGCCCTCAACATTCCACAAATGCAGATTCCGTTCGGCAAAATCACAGCTATAACCGGCAACAACGGTGACGGAAAAACAACTCTTCTCAATTGCCTGTGTGGTCTCGGCCGCCGCTCAAAAGGTACCCTGCTCTACAAAGGAAAAAAATACAATCGCCGCCAGCGCCAGAAACTCATCTTCCTTGTAATGCAGGATGTAAATCATCAGCTTTTTACAGAAAGTGTTCTCGACGAAGTTCTCATCAGCCAGTCAGAAGAAAACGAAGAAGAAGCCCGCCGCATTCTCGCCACTCTCGACCTGGAAGCCTTTGCAGACCGCCATCCGCAGTCACTTTCCGGCGGCCAGAAACAGCGCGTGGCGGTTGCCTCTGCCATAGCAAGCGGCCGAGACATCATGCTCTTTGACGAACCAACAAGCGGACTGGATTACACCCACATGCTGCAAATCGGAGAAATCCTTCGCAGCCTCAAGGCCCAGGGCAAAACAGTAATAGTAGTTACCCACGACCGTGAACTCATAAAAGAATGCTGCGATTGTGAAATCTGTCTGCACGATTTTAATCAGATAAATCCGGCAGAAGGAGGAAAAGATGCCTAAGCTACAATTAAATCCCATTGTCCTTATCGTTATAAATATTCTCGCTCCTTCAATGTATATCTTTTTGAACGGCAGCTTTTTGAAAATCTATCTTGCTATTTTTGCAACGGTTCTTCTGCTTGCAATGGGCTGTTATAAAATCTTTCTGATAACTGCCCTTGTTTATGCAGGGATGGAAGGAATAATAATGCTTAGCAGTATTTTTCATCCGATAGAATCCTTTGCACTTTTTCTTGTAGTACTGCAGCAGTCAGTACCATGCTTTGGTCTGGTATTTGCACTGATGAAAAAATATTCGTCTGCTGAGCTGCTTTCTTCTCTCGAGACAATGCGTATCCCACGAACACTGGTTGTAGCAGTTACAATCACTCTGAAATATATTCCTACTTTCGCCCGTGAATTCAAATATATCCGGGAATCTATGAGACTGCGCGGCATTCCTTTTATACTTCGCCAACCTGTTAAAAGCTTTCAATATTTTGTAGTTCCCCAGCTTTTCCGCTGTGCAGCTCTTTCAGAAGAAGTTACGGCTGCCGGCCTCGTAAAAGGAATTGATGTACCTATAAAACGCACTTCCTACTTTGAACAAAAATTCAGATTTACAGATGCTTTGATTCTTGTTCTCTTTATTGCAGGACTTGTCGGAGGTTTTATATGGTACAAAAAATAATGAAAGCAGAAAAGCTTTCTTTTGAATATAAAGATTCCAGCGAAGGAATTCATGATATCAATTTTGAAATCAACAAAGGGCAGGTAATTCTGCTTACCGGAAACAGCGGCTGCGGAAAATCAACTCTACTTAAATGTTTAAACGGGCTGATTCCCGCAATTACTGAAGGCAACTTGTCCGGAGAGCTTTTTATAAATGATAAAAACTACAGTACACTAAAAATGCACGAGCTTAACCGCGAAATTGGTTCTGTATTCCAGAATCCCCGCTCACAGTTTTTCACAGATAATACTACAAGCGAGTTTGTTTTCCCAATGGAAAATTACGGCTATTCAAAAGAGCAGATGAAGCAAAAACTCAGCGACCTTGTAAAAACCTTTGGTCTTGAAAAGCTGATGGATAAAAATATCTTCCTGCTTTCAAGTGGCGAACGCCAGATGGTAGCCCTTGCCTCTGCCCTCACGATGGATCAGCAGGTTGTTCTTTTTGACGAGCCTTCTGCAAATCTTGATTATGGGAATGCAATGAAGCTTGGTCAGATAATCAGCTGGCTGAAAGAACGCGGAATTACTGTTATTGTTGCGGATCATCGTTTTTATTATCTGAATGAAATTATTGACCGCGTTTTCTTTATGGATAAAGGAAAGCTTCATATTTACGACAGTGAGCAGGCCTTCAAAAAAAGCGGTTATGATACCCGAAGTTTTGATATTTTTTCTCTTGATGTACCTTTTGTTGAAAAACTCCCTGAATCAGACAAATCAGTTTGTGCAAGCATAGAAAATGCAGCATGGAAAAATATTTTGAAAGATGTAACCCTTCAGCTTAAAAAAGGGGAAGTTACTGTTCTTGTGGGAAATAATGGTGCCGGCAAGACTACCCTCGCAAAGCTTTTGTGTAAAAGCATTAAGCCAGATGCTGGCTCGGTAAACACAAATGATCTTCCATTCTTTATTATGCAGGATCCGGATTATCAGCTTTTTGGAACTTCCGCAGAAAACGAACTATCGTTAGTTAGGAAAGACCCAGCAAAAATCAATGAAACTCTTGAATATCTTGGGCTTGCTGAATACAAAGACGCTCACCCCTTCGAATTAAGTGGTGGTCAAAAGCAGCGACTTCAGATTGGTATGGCCATGCTTTGCAACCGCGAGTTGATTATTTTTGATGAACCAACCAGCGGACTTGATGTTGCTTCCATGCAGAAAGTATCAAAAGAAGTTATAAGCCTTCGACAGAATGCAGGAGTTCTTGTAATTTCCCATGACTATGAATTTATCCGCCATGTTGCAGACAGAATTGTCTTTCTTAATGACGGAAAGATTGAAAAGGATTTTATTTTATCTTCCCAGACTCTCGGGGAGCTGAATGAAATATTTAATAAAATGAGCCTACAATCGAAAAATCCGTTAAAAAACGAGCCGAAGGGTCGTTTTAGGATTATCGAAAGAACGGCTCAGAGGCAAGCTGTGCTTGCCGACTTTAATGCATAAAGGAGCGTAACTATGCGTAAACTCAAAATTAAAGATGTTGTAATGACCGCCTTACTGACGGCATTGTATATGGTCTTCTACATGATTGCCAGCTGTGTCACCATGGTACTTGGACAATTCGGCCATGCCATCAGTCCTGGAATCTGCGGACTTTTAACGGGAGCTGTAATGTTCTTTGTAACCCGAAAGGTTGGTAAATTTTTCCAGTTTACAATCATGCAGGCAATCTGTATGTTGATTTTCTCTATCATGGGAGCCGGTTATCTTCCATGGCTTATTACTTCCATGGTAGCCGCTGTAATTGCAGACTTCATTGCTTCCCGCGAAGAAAAGCCTGCAGTCTGGAAGGTAGCTGTTGCATCTGGTGTATATCATGTTGGACAGGCCTGGGGGTCAATTGTACCAAGCTGGTTCTTCCTAGAAAGCTATAAAGCCGAATGGATTGGCCGCGGCCAGACACCAGAAGCTATGGACCAGATGATTCGCTTTACAACCGGCTTTATGGGCGTAGTTTCTACCCTCATTGTTTTTGCCCTGGCCTTTGCAGGAGTATTCCTCGGCTGGCTGATTTTGCGAAAGCACCTCAAAGAGAATAAAAAAGTAGAACCAAATACATAATATACCTGTGTAAGCGCACTGGTGCGCGGTGTTTTATAGCAAAGCGTTAAAAAAATTGCGAAAGCAATTTTTAGCTTTACCACCTCTGGGGCTGTCCGTTCCCGGCAGTCCCTTTTCAAGGGATGTATTGAAACACTGTTTTAATCAAACGGTGGTTGAGTAGGCCTAAGGCCGTATCGAAACCACCTTTTTCAGGAGTAAAAGATGAAACAAAAATCCAACCTGCCCTTTTTGATTCATTCAATGGGGCCCTTCAAAATCACAATGGTATTCAGCATAATTTTTGCAGCCTTTTCTGCTGTGGAAAATATTTATGCATACACCTACGTTTACAAAATTGCCCAGGAGCTTATTCTGAATGCGGGCAATATAAAAGCAGTAAATGCCGGACTTCTTGCTGAATACGGAAAAGGCATTGTTTTTGCCGTATGTGCCGCCTATGGTCTTTACGGCATTTCTCTGCTTTTTTCTCACATCACAGCATTTAATACAATCATGCGGCTAAAGAAAAAACTGATAAAGCATATCGGAACTTTGCCGGGTGGCTTTCATGATTCTAACCCAAGCGGTAGCCTTCGTAAGCTTATCGAAAAAAATACAGACGCAACTGAAACTATGATGGCCCATCAGATTCCAAATACTACGATGTCAATTGTTCTTCCGGTTGCTTTTGTTGTGTTTATGTTCCGTTACAGCGTCCTGCTTTCTGTGGCCTGTCTTATTCCGGTAATAATTGGTTTTGTTCTTTTGATGTTAATCATGATGGGAAACGGCGGCGAGTTTGTTCATAAATATCAGCAGGCTTCAAAGGATATGTCTAATGCGGCTGTTGAATATGTACGCGGGATTCCGGTTATGAAAACCTTTGGTCAGACGGCAGATTCTTTTTCCCGTTATAAAAATGGAGTTGATAATTTTTGCGAATATGTCTACAAATTTGCACTCTCTATGATTACTGCAGACTCTCTTTACAACACAGCCATCAACAGTGTCTTTTATGCACTGGTTCCAACAGCCTTCTTCCTTTTCAACAAGGGCGGAAACACAATGAACCTTATCTGCTCCTTTGTTTTTTTTGCATCGATTATTCCTATGGAAGTTACGATTCTAAAACGCATTATGGGAAACTCTTCTGAGTCTATTATTGTTGATGAAGCTATGGAAAGTCTTAAAAAGATTTTTGATGAAAAGCCTATGGAATATAAGGGAAATGCAAAGCCTGCAAACTTCACTTTTAATTTTAAGGATGTAAGCTTCCGCTATGCAGAAAATCTTCCACTGGCTCTTGATGGAATCAATCTTGAGATTCCTGAAGGAAAAACTACAGCTCTCGTTGGAATGTCCGGCGGAGGAAAAAGTACTATTGCTTCTCTGGCAGCACGACTTCGAGATGTTACTCAGGGGGAAGTGCTTTTAGGCGGAGTAAACATCAAAGACATCAGCGAAAAAGATTTGAATGATTATATCAGCATTGTCTTTCAGGAAAACAGTCTTTTGAAAATGAGCATTGCAGATAATGTTGCCTTGTATAAACCGGATGCCAGCCGCGACGAAATTTTACGTGCCCTGCATCTGGCTCAGTGCGATGACATTCTTGCAAAGCTTCCGGACGGAATTGATACTATGTTCGGTTCAAAGGGCGTTTATCTTTCAGGTGGCGAGATTCAGCGAATTGCCATTGCCCGTGCTATCCTCAAGGATTCTCCAGTAATCATGCTTGATGAAGCGACAGCCTTTGCAGATGCCGAAAATGAATATCTGATTAGAAAATCCTTTGAAGAGCTTTTGAAAAACAAAACTGTAATTATGATTGCCCACCGTATGTCTACCGTGCGAAATGCCGACAAAATCTGTGTAATTGAAAACGGACAGATTATTGAAGAGGGAAATCATGACACGCTGATAAAGCTAAAGGGAAAATACCAGACCATGGTCAGCGAGTACTCAAAAGCAGTCAGCTGGAAAATCGGAAAACAGAATAAAGGAGATGTAAAGAATGCTTAGTATATTAAAGACTCTTACAAAAAATGGTCGACGTGCAATTTATAAATCATCTGTCTGGCTTGCAGTTTTTCAGATTGTAGCAATGCTTCCTTTGATTTTGATTTACCAGACAATCAGTAAAATGTTTGCAGCCGGCATAAACGGAAATAAAATTGATTTTTCTTATCTTGTCATTTTTGGAATCGGCACACTGCTTGTTCTTGCCCTGTATTTTGCCTACAGAAAAATGTATAAGGAAAAATATTTGAGCGCATCAAAGGAAAATCTGACTCTAAGAATGGGAGTCGCAGATAAGCTTCGCCGCCTGCCGGAAAGCTTTCTTTCTAAACATGATTTAAGTGACCTCACTTCTACAATTATGGATGATATTGGAATTATTGAAGGCATTCTTGCCAATCAGCTTACAGAATTTATCGGCGGCTTTATTGGAATTGGCTTGACCGTCGCTGCCTTGTTTTTTGTAAATGTAAAGATGACTCTTGCTTTGTTTTCAGTTCTTCCTCTGGCCGCTCTTGCAATGTCTCTTTGTGATCCTATTTCAGGTGGAACTCATCAGAAAAATCGTAACTTAAAGCTTGCCATTACAGACGGCATTCAGGAATATCTGGAAAACATAAAGGTTCTTAAAGCTTCTGGAAACATTGCAAAATATCAGAAGGGTCTTGAAAAGAAAATGAAGCGCCTGGTTCCACACCTTGTTCTTTTTGAGTTTCTTTCTGGTATGGGTGTTTCAACAGCTTACAATGTTCTCAGAATGGGAATTGGTGTAGTTGCGATTGTGGGAGCCCGACTGCTTGTTACAGGGGAAATTAGTGCAGCGGTTTACATTATTTTCATGCTTTTTTCTGTCTGGGTTTATGAACCACTTTCTTACACCTGCGAACATCTTGGTGCTGTGATTGCTTCCAAGGTTGCCTCAAGAAGAATTAAAAATATCAGAGACTATCCGGAACAATCTGGTTCTGCTGAGGTTGAAGCAAAGAATTATGATATTGAGTTTAAGGATGTGAGTTTCTCTTACAACAAAAATGATAAGCCTGTTTTACAGAACGTTTCCTTTACCGCAAAGCAGGGAGAGTACACAGCTCTGGTTGGTGCTTCGGGAAGTGGTAAATCTACAATCTGCCGTCTTGCAGCCCGTTTTTGGGATAATGATTCCGGCGAGATTTTAGCAGGTGGTCAGAATATTAAAAATGTTGCTCCGGAAAATCTCTTTAAGCTATTTTCAATTGTATTCCAGGATGTTACTCTTTTTAATGATACAATCTATAACAACATTCTGATTGGAAATAAAAATGCCAGCCGCGAAGAAGTCTTGAAAGCTGCCGAAATGGCTCAGTGTATGCCATTTATCGAAAAACTCCCTGATGGAATTGATACAGTTCTCGGTGAGAACGGACACACCTTAAGTGGCGGTGAACGCC
>CAKUWD010000135.1 GCA_934699065.1 uncultured Treponema sp. | reverse complement strand
AGCGAAAGCGGAACAGCGGAAGGAGCGACCGTCTGCGAAGCAGACGGGAACCGCCAGATAAAATATTACAACAGAAGTTTCAAAGAGTATTTATACTTCGAGCAAATTATGGGAAAAAGACGGCAATGGGAATACTACAAAATATTCTTATGATAAGCTGGGACGTGTTACAAAAATTGAGTATCCCGGAACATTGATAATGTTCAAAAGTTTTTAGTTCCAGAGGGGGAAAGAATACAATTTGGAATTGTAGGTCCACAAATATACAATGGAGAATTCTTTCCAGGTGGTGCAATTCAAATACAGGTATTTGATAGATCTGTTTTAAAACCAGTAGGTGAACCAATAAAAATAAGGTAGAAAAATATGTTTATAAACGAAACCTCAAAATATATATATAAAATAACAAAGAAACAAATTTTTGTTTTTACTAAAGATGATTCTCTTATTAAAAGAATAGATCTTCCTAAAAAGGAAAGGGTATTAGCTTTTGCAGATATGTATTTTGAAATAGGAACTTTAAAAGTTATTTTTGATACAAATGATAATTATCAATATAAAGCTACCCTAAATGAAGAAAACTTTGAATTTTCGGATTGGGGATTTACAAAATGAATTAAAACAGTCGTTAATAGAAATAGCGTAGAAAGAAAACGGATATAAATTTGGTAAAAGGGTGGCGGGGTGGAGACAAGAACATGTCTTCAAAATAATAATGAAAAGAATAACACTGTTAATAGTATTACTTACTTCTCTTTTCCAGTTAAACGCAAACGGTAATGTCCTTTGCATGACTGAGCCTGGCGGTAAGCTTACTGAATGGACATACGACAGCCGTAACAGAAAGCTTTCAGAGAAAATAAGCGGAGAAAACTGCGAGAGTATTGAACGAAACTGGACTTATGACAATGTTGGAAACATTAAGACTCTTACAGAAGGTGGCTGTGTAACGTCATATACCTATGACTGCCTGAATAATCTTTTAGAAACAGATTTTCCTGATGGACAGAAGGAAATCAATGAGTATGACAAACTGAACCGTGTAATTAAAATTACAAATGCAAGTGGAGCGTATAAGGCATTTGCCTATAATTCGCTTAATCTTGTAACACGCCAGAAAGATGAAGACGATAAGTATACTGACTTCAAATATGACGTATGGGGTAACCAGACCTGGCGTAATGAGAGAAACAGCGAAGGAAGCGGAGACCAGATCTGGGATATTACCTATAACGCTTTCGGCCAGCCTGTTCGTGAAGAAAAGAATGATGGAACTAAGTGGTCTTATGAATATAACGGCCGCGGACTTCTTACTAAGAAGACTGACCCTAAGGGTATTGTGCTTTCAAATACCTATGACGCCTGCGGAAGGCTTTTGAGTGAGACAAGAAAGTTCGGCGGAAAAACAGAAACAAAGAATTACACCTACGATGCAAACGGCTTTATGTATGCAGCAAGTGATAACGGTGTAGTTTCAAGAATAAACTTTGAAAACGGAAACTATAAGGCTAATGCTTATGACCTTGTAACCTCACTTGAAACATCTGTTGCAGGCAAGAAACTTAATAGCTCATACAGCTATGATGATGCCCTGAATATGACAGAGTTGTCATACCCTGACGGCTCTAAGGCTGATTACGCATACAATGCACTGGGGCAGCTTACTGCAATAAGTGGCGGCAGTACAAAATATGCAAGAAACGGAAGTTATGATTCTCTAGGTAGACTTATTTCACTTACAGCCGGAAATGGTAAAGAAACGACTCGTACATGGAATAGTACTACTGGTACGCTCAGCGGTTACAGCTGGGACCTTGATGATTATGTAGCAAGAAGCCTTGAATGGAATAACCTTGGAAACATTACATCAATTTCAAAAGGAACAAGTCAGCGCCCTTACACAAATACCTATCAGTATGACAATGTAGGCCGTCTCACATATGAGCACAATGGTGCAGAAGCCGAAGTCTCAACAAAAGAAAGTAAGAAAACATCTTTCCTTTATGTACAGAACGACGTTAGTGGAAAGAATAAAGGCATCCAAAATAGTGAAATTGTAAAACTTGATTACTATGCAGGCTCTGCCATAGTAGATCTCGAAGCAGTACAGAAGCTTACTTCAATTAAAGTGTTCGGAAAGAATAACCGCATAAAGCCTGAACATCTGGAAGTATGGCTCAGTGAGGATAATGATCTCTGGCAACGTGATACAAACATCTCATGGGAAAACTGCAGTGAAGGCTGGAAGGTAATATTTGCAGAAGAAACAGAAGCCCGTTACGTAAAACTCCACTCCCTTTGGGATGAGCGTGATGAAGACTACATACCGGAAGACCACTCTACTTACAGTGGAAACCTCTGGAACCTCTTTGAAGTAAACTATATAGCAGAAGGTAAAGAAAACACTTATGATTACGATGCGCGTGGAAACCGTCTGCGCGAAATTGAAGCTTACACAGGTTCTAATGGCCGTTTAACAGACTACGAATACTACGCAAACAGCGATCTGATTAAACGTGCAGGAAACTGGTACTTCAACTACGATAAGAACGGAAATCTTATAGCCCGTGGTACAGTAACAATATCTTCTAACGAAACTGTTTTTTCAGCATGGACTTTCTCTGAAACAGACGGTGAACTCTGGACATACGAATACGATTTACAGAACCGTATGACAAAAGCAAGTTATTCAGGTAAGGGTAGTGCTAATCTTAAGGAACGCGGAAGCTATGTATATGATTACCGTGGCCTTCTGGTAAAAAATACATACCAGAACTACAATCCAAATGATCTCGTCGAAGTTGTGAATGAAGATGAATCAAAACCGGTTACAGAGTTCTACGAGTACACCGCCGACGGTCGTGTACTCTACAACGAGAGCATAGAAGGCGACAGTACAAAGAAAACAACTTACATCTGGGCAAATACAACATTATGGTGTGAAATCAACGAAGGTGTGGTATACTATCATCACACCGACCACCTGGGAACAACAGAAGTTGTTACAGACCAGAATGGTAAAGTAGTCTGGGAAGCAGGTTATGAAGCATTTGGAAGCGTACTGAGTGAACGTGGAGATTCTTCGTTTACCCCGAGCTATACTGGTAAGTTCTTTGACAAGGCAAGCGGCTTATACTACTTCAATGCAAGATGGTATGACAGTGAACTTGGTAAGTTTACAACTTCAGATCCTATAAGAGATGGCTTAAATTGGTGGAATTATTGTAATGGTAACCCAATTATCCGTATTGATTATAATGGACTTGAAACTTGGAGAAGTTCTACTCTTACTCGTGAACAATATGATAAGAATTTTACATTGCAACAACAATATTCATGGGAACAGATACAGCAACATTTTTCTGATAATCCAAATGGAATTATTTATAGATATGATTCAGCATATTATTCATTAGGTTCATCTAATAAAGATTTCCCAAATATGGAAAAACCAAGTGGGGATATGGTTTTATTATTTTCAGGTTTTTCTGGTATGACTAAACGACTTGGGGAAACTGCAATAAAAATGCTGAAAAATGCTGTGAAATCGGCTGCAACTGCTTTTACCTTTGATGCACTTGTACAAACAAAAAATGCTGCCAAAACGGGGAAATTTGATTTTGATGTTAATGAAAGTATCAATGCAACTGCAGGCGGTTTTGTTAGTGGATTTGTATCTGGAGGGATTTCAGAACTCCCTAAGACGCATGGTGCTACTTCAGAACAGTTAATGTTATTAGGTAATATGATGGGAGGTATATCAGGAAGTATGACTTCTCAATTATTGAATAATATAGAGAATGGTAATTTTATAGGAACAGGTATGGATAATGCATTAATTAATGGAACTGCTGGTGGAGGAATGGTTGGTTGTATAAATATATTTTTCCCATCACCTTTACCTACAAACACCGTGCAAATTTTACGCGATGGACTAAAAGATGAATTTATTAGTGCAGCAACAACAGAAGTAATAAAGAAAAAATAAAATGAATGAACTCACAAAAATCCTTGGAAATTTATTTATTCTAATATTTATAACTATAACATTATTTTTGCTAGGACTGAAAAATATTAATGAAATAGTTATAAATATAATAATTTTTTTGTTGGCTGCTATGTTCTTATATTTATTTTTTCAACTCAAAAAAAAATATACAGGATATAACTATTCTGTGGAAGTTGATGAATGTAAGAAATATAAAATTAAAAAACGACTTATGTATATAAAAAAAATTAAAACCATATTTTTTTACACTTTATTTTTACTTGTAGTTATTTCATTTTGGCTTGGAAATGGTGGAAATATATGGCTAAAAGAATCAGTTCAATTTTTCAAAAAAAGATTTACAAATCAATATTTACTAAATATGGCGATTTTTTTATTTCCATTACTATATTGGATATCTATTGAATCAATTATTAGAAATTTATTTTTGTATTTGCAAAAAAAATATAAACTAGAAGAAATAGATAATTAATTAATTTTGAAAATTATGTTTGGGGCGTTCCTTTTCTGAATATAAATAATAACCATAATATTACCATGAAATATTTTAGTTATTGTTCTTTGACATTATGTAAGTAACTCAAATAGACATGGCTATTTGAGTTACGAAGAAAATACATTCAGATTTAACAGGTAGTGTATTTTCTTCGGTAAAGTAAAAAAAGGTTAGCGTGTGGAGCTGCGCCGGAGGCGGCCACCGCAAGCGAACGAACAAAGTGAGTGAGTGCGGAGGCTGAAGCGCCAGCGGAACAGCGGAAGAAGCGACCGTCTGCGAAGCAGACGGGAACCGCTTGAATATAAATAAAACAAACTTCCTCTACATACATAACGACGTAAGCGGAAAGAATAAAGTTTCTAGTCTCAATGATTACGATAGTCAGTTTATTAAACTTGATTACTACGCAGGCTCTGTCATAGTAGACCTTGAAGCTGTTCAGAAACTTACTTCACTCAAAGTGTTTGCCAGAAACAACCGCATCAAACCTGAACACCTTGAGGTATGGCTAGGTAACGATGGAGAAAACTGGAGTCATGATGAAAGTGTAACCTGGGAAAATGACAGTGAAGGCTGGAAAGTAATATTCTCAGAAGGAACTGAATCTCGTTATGTAAAACTCCACTCCCTTTGGGATGAGCGTGATGAGGATTACCTGCCTGTTGATAAAGCAACCTACAGCGGTAACATCTGGAATCTCTTTGAGGTAAGCTACATCGCTGATGGCAAGGAAAATACTTATGACTATGATGCAAGAGGAAACCGCCTGCGCGAAATTGAATCCTACACTGGTTCTAATGGCCGTTTAACAGCCTACGAATACTATGCAAACAGCGACCTTATAAAACGAGCAGGGAGCTGGTATTTCAACTACGATAAGAACGGAAATCTGGTTGCAAGAGGAACAAGTGCAACAGCTTCCAATGGAGCTGATTTTAATGCATGGGCTTTCTCTCAAACAGATGGCGAGCTTTGGACCTACGAATACGATCTGCAAAACCGCATGGTTAAGGCAAGCTATTCGGGAAAAGGAAGTGCTAACATTAAGGAACGTGGAAGATATGTTTACGACTACAGAGGTCTCTTAGTAAAGAAGACATATCAAAATTATAATCCAAGTGATCTGGTAGAAGTAGCAAATGAAGAAACTGCAAAGCCAGTTACCGAATTCTACGAGTATACCGCCGATGGACGTGTTATTTACAACGAACTACAGGAAGAGAGTAATACTAACAAAACAACCTACATCTGGGCCAACACAACTTTATGGTGCGAAGTAAACCAAGGTGTGCTATACTATCATCAAACCGATCATCTGGGCACAACAGAAGTTGTAACCGACCAGAATGGCACTGTAGTCTGGGAATCAGGTTACGAAGCTTTCGGTTCTGTACTCAGTGAACGCGGAGCATCTTCATTCTGCCCAAGCTACACCGGTAAGTTCTTTGACAAAGCAAGCGGCTTATACTACTTCAATGCCCGCTGGTATGACAGTGAGCTTGGAAAATTTACATCCCAAGATCCGATAAGAGATGGTGTCAATTGGTGGAATTACTGTAATTCATCGCCACTTACATTTATTGATTCAACAGGATTAAGGGGTAAAGATATCTCAACAAATTCTTATTCAGAAGAGAGAGTTGAAAAACTTATGAAAAAATATAATTCATTTGTTAAAAAAGCAAGAAAAGTGGGATATGATCAATCAGCTAATCTATTAGAACATTTTTTACAAGGATCAGGATCAACATACTTTATAAATTCTGATTGGTTACAGCAATATTCTCAAGTTACAGATGCTGTAACTATTAATATAGGAAGATATGAAAAACAGTTTAAAGATATAGCAGAAAATATGTATCCAGGAGAAGTTATGCAGTTAAATGAGTTACCTTTTATCGGAAAAGAACAAATTGGACCATTTGGTAAGAGTGATTATAGTGGATTTTCAAGTATGCAAAATGCCGGTGTAAGAGGCCGATTACGAGGAATAGGTAATGATTTATATTATACTACAGGAACATTTACTATTACAACATTCTGTGATGTTACTCTTTCTAAGAATTTAGAAGGTGACGTATCTGTAGTTGGTAAAATGACACATATCTTCTGGGATAAATATGATTGGCATGATAACTTATCTGTTTATATACCAACAGTTGGAAAAGTAAAAGACTCTGATGCAAACTATTTGGAAAAATACGGACCTGCGCAAAGTTTTAAGATGAAAAGTCAATGGAGTTTGGATTATGAGAAAAAATTTTAGATTAATTCTATTGGGTATTATTTTTTTTAGTTTTTCTTCTTGCCGCATTAATTATGTAAAATTTAGATCTATAGACTATGATTATGATTTGGAGAAATACTATTATGAGGATTCTTTTTCAAAAGAATTTGAAGACAATTTTGTAAGAGTTTTAAATTTTTTTAAGGAAGATTATAAATATATCAATAATGAATTATACATAAATAGAAAACTTTCTAGAGATAAAGAATGGTTATGGAATTTATGCAGAAAAGCTAAAGATTCTGTTTGGTTAGAAAGGACCTCTCCTGAATGGATAAGAAATCACGTAATTAAAATACAGGATAATGAATAAAGAAACTTGAATTGTATCGTTTTCCGTTTTAGGAAACAATGGTATAGAATATTTTTTTGAAACAGGGTGGTGCAAGCCAAGTACAGATTCTTGAAAATGTAATTTTAGAAGCCGTTGGTGAACCAAGAATTCTAAAGTAAAAGAGGAGAATCATGAAATCATTTAATACATTATCATATAAATACATTATGACTAAAAGAAAATTAATAATTTTCGATAAAAATAATTTTTTTGTAAAAAATTGTCCTTACCCAAAAAAGATAATATTGTATCCTATCATGGTTATAGTATAGAGAATGACATTCTAAAAATTGTTTTTTGGGACAAATAATTATTATTTATATATAGCTACTTTAAATGAAGATACATTTGAGTTTTCAGATTGGGGGGGGGACAAAGTAAATATTTAATTCAGAGAGTGCGGGTGTATGAACTCCATAGATTCCGTCCTACGCTTGAGAGAGAGAGCGAGCAATGCATTGTGAATGAGGGATAAACTTTTCCCTCCTAATTATAAATAATCAGAATATTACCATGAAATACTCTGATTATTGTTCT
>CAKUWD010000134.1 GCA_934699065.1 uncultured Treponema sp. | reverse complement strand
GAGGGCTCGCCCGCAGCCTTAGGGATTTTTCTGCGGGAGCAGTTTCAAAATATATTCGATGTCAGTTATTACATAATTCTGGCAAATTCTTTAACAATTTGCGGAATCAATGTTTCTACGCGGCCGTTGCAGCTCATACCACTGGCATTCTTGTGACCACCGCCGCCAAATTTTGCGGCAACAAGAGATACATCGATTTTATCTTGAGAACGGAAGCCGCCTGTACAGGTTGTTTCTGTATCCTGACGCAAAAAGACAACAGCTTCAACTCCCTTTGTGCTCAACATAAGCTGGTAAAGAGAATCCGAATCTCGCCCTTCAAGTCCCCATTTCTTTGTATCTTCAAGACTTTCATATGTAACTGCAAGTCTGCCATCAAGATAGCGTTCTACCTTATTTAAAAGAATGCCAAGAAGTTTACGTGTTGAATATGCTTTTCCAGAATTAATTTCACGATAGGTTGTTCTCGGATCAGCACCATCGGCAACAAGACGACTAACAGCAGCAAACACCTCAGAAGAATTATCTGTCAAGAAACGGAAAAAGCCGGTATCTGTACATATTCCAAAAAATAAAATTTTTGCCAGCTCCGAAGGAAGTGTTCCTATGAGCTTTTCATAAAATAACTGAATCAGAAAAGCACATGCAGGTGCATCTGAATTAACGTATCCTTTTAATTCTCCAGCAATTTCGCTTGTTTTATGATGATCAATTACAAAAGCATCGAGTCCCTTAAAATCACCATCAATATCACCAAGTCTTATGATTTCCGAACAATCAGCTATAAACAGGCCGCTAGACTTTCTTTCATTTTCATCCTGAAATTCCATTGTATCAGAAAACTTTTCCTGCCAGCGCATAACCTCGTTTCTTTTAAATGGGCCGGCAGAAAGCAGCTGATATGGTTTTCCAAAATGATCAAGAATTGCGGCGATTCCAAGACATGAAGTAATACAATCTCCATCCGGTTCTTTATGTCCTGCAATAAAAAAGAAATTATGATTTTCTATAAAAACTTTCAGTTCATCAACTTTATTCTGCGGTATTTCAAACATTTAATAATCCTTAACACAAAAAAAAAGAGGGTTTCAAAACCCTCTTTTATAATACCGTATTTTGGTCTAGAATTCCAAGTCTTCCAAGGTATCTTTATCAGCACCTTCCATATTCTTTCTGGAATCAACCATTCCCCAGATTGAATTATTCTTATTCATAGGGATTGAAAGAATAACACGCTTAAACTCACCGCCATCCTTTACTACAGTCATATATGCACCGATGGATGTTTTTACCGAACGGAACTTAAGCTTACGTGGAGATTCTTCTGAACCACGACCCCATTTTTTAGGAATAACAACATTTCCTACACCTGTTTTATTCTTCTGATAGATAACAGCATATCCATCTTTTCCTTCCAGAATCTTAAGAACTGGAACGTTGACATAAGAAATCTCTGTCCATTTACCTTCTGTACGTTCAGGTGCGTTTGCACTGCCGTTATTATCAGCAAAAAGAGCTGCAGAAAAAACTGCAAGGAGAGTAAGGATTACTAATATTTTCTTCATAATAACTCCTGTATGAGGCACTTACGGCCAATCTACGTCGTAATAAATATTATAAACCGATTATTTTATTTTAACAACAGTTTTATTTTTTTTATTTTATTCAAAAATAGTATTAATAAATATTAACTGTATTAATTTTATGATTAATTATTAATGAAGTAATTAATAATTTTACAAACCAGAAAAAAAAGTTAAAAAAAAAATCCGGTTGAATAATAACCGGATTTTACTCTAGCGACTAATGGGATTGAACCATTGACATCACGGATATGAGCCGTGTGCTCTACCAACTGAGCTAAGTCGCCAAAAGATGTATCTATATTATCATTTTCAGGCATGAAGGTCAATAACAGAATCTATATTTTACGATTTTTTGCTTATTTTTTTTTCATATAAAAATATTTTGTCTTCAGACATTTTATCACTTGGCACGGAATGTGCATAGTAATGACTATCTTGATTTAAGTGAGGTAAATAAATGAATCACAAAGAACTAAATCTTATTCCGCAGCAGCTTAAGCTCGGAGAAATTACAGTTAAAGAAGCTGTAAACCGTACTGGAACTTTCCTGATGGAAAACTATCCTATGTTTGGATTGCACAAATACGATGATGATTTTCGTTCAGACATCATTGTAGCCTTTCTTGAACGTGGTGAACACATTCTAGAGTTATACCATCCGGAAATGGGAGAATATCTGAATTTCTTATTCAGTTATGTTACAACTCTTATTAATTCACGTCTTAAATGCCTTGCAAAATACTCTATACATCAAAAAGTCACTCAGGAAGAAGCCCTGAGAATGCTCGATGAAAAAGAAATCGGATATCAGAACATGAATCTAAAAAGTCTATACAGCCCAAAAATCCCCTATTCTTACAATAAAGTCCCTGCTGAAGAATTGCGAAAAACTCTGAAAGATATTTCAGAAGGACATTCGGACAAAAAACTTCTTGTGCTGGCTTTAAAATCATCTTTTTATATAACTGATTCACAAATTGATAAAATATGCAGTCTTTATAAAATTGAAAAAAAGTTTTTTTATGAAGTCATAGAATTTTGTAAAAATTCTGTAATGCATAAAGAATTTCGCAGAATGAAAGTTCAGGAACGGAGAAATTATGCATATTATCATCATAAAAGATATAAACGCCTTTTGGAAAAACTCCAGGAGGAAGATGAATCATTCAATAATCGTATTCTCATTTCTAAACTAAAAGAAAAAGAAATACGTTATAAGAATAAATGGAAAAATCTGAATAAATCATTCGAAGAAGGTTTATTAAATCTAAGGCCTACAAATAAAACAATTGCAGATTTACTGGGAATCTGTGAGAGGCAGGTAACTTATTGCCTTAGTTGTGCAAGAAAAGAAGCTAAAAAAAAAATTAACAAAAATACTGCACAGCATGGCTAAAAAAATACTTTTTCATTATATTAAAAGAATGAAAATTTATTTAGCAACCGGAAATAAAAACAAAAAAAGAGAAATGTGTGAACTTTTACCTGAACACACAATACTTATTCCTTCTGATGAAGGAATTGATTTTGATCCTGATGAAACAGGAACAACTTTTTACGAAAACAGTCTGATTAAGGCACGTACTCTTTATGATATCGTAGGCTGCCCTGTTATTGCAGACGATTCGGGAATTTGCGTAGACGCTTTGGGTGGAGCGCCTGGCATTTTCTCTTCACGATACGCAGGTCCTTCTTTTATGCATGGAAAGCCTGACGGAAGTAAAATCTCTCAGGAAGAACAGAATATTTTCCTCATTCAACAAACAAACGAAGCCATAAAATCTGGAAACCTTCCAAAAGGTGCATACCTTCACGGGGAACGCTCCTGCCACTATACCTGTGCAATGGTAATGTACTGCGGACCAGACCGTCTTTTCGTAGCTCAGGAAACTTTTGAAGGTACTTTAATTGATGATATTTCAAAGCAGGCCGGCAGCGGCGGTTTTGGCTACGACCCTATTGTATTCCTCCCAGAATTCAATAAAACTGTTGCAGAACTTTCTGCAGACGAAAAGAACGCAATTTCACACCGCGGAAAAGCAGTTCGCGCTCTAAAAAGAATCATCGACAATTTCTAGTAGCCCTCCGCTCCGCTCAGTCGTAAGAAAATATTGGCAGGAACTTTTGCGATAACTCAACAAAATTATTTTAAAACACTTTATATTTTTTTGAAATTTTTATTAAAGTATTATCCTATTCCTGCCGATATTCAATGTAGAAGTGTTATGACTCTATCGACTTCGTAGAAGCACGAGTCAGGCGTTTCGGGCAAAAATGTGTAGATGTAGCCTTGTAAAACATTTACGCATTTTTGCATCTTTTCAAACAGAAGAAAGGATTCTTCTGCTCACATTCCAAGGAGGAATACTATGGTTATCAACCACAACATGTCGGCAATGTTTGCCAATCGTCAGCTCGGAGTAACAGGTCTCAGTCTTAACAAAGACATGGAGAAATTATCTTCAGGCGAAAGAATCAACCGTGCAGGTGATGATGCTTCAGGACTCGCTGTATCTGAAAAGATGCGCAGCCAGATCCGCGGATTGCGTCAGGCTTCACAGAACTGTTCAAATGGTATCAGCTTTATCCAGACAACAGAGGGTTACCTCCAGGAAACAACTGACATCATGCAGCGTATTCGTGAGCTTGCAGTTCAGTCTTCAAACGGAATCTATTCTGAAGAAGATCGTATGCAGATTCAGGTTGAAATTTCGGCTCTTGTTTCTGAAGTTGATCGCGTTGCAAGTTCCGCTCAGTTTAACGGAATGAACATGCTTACTGGCCGTTTCGCACAGCCTACTGGAGAAAATGTTGTAACTGGTTCTATGTGGTTCCACATTGGTTCTAACATGGATCAGAGAGTACAGGTATTTATCGGTACTATGTCTGCAGCAGCTCTTGGAGTACGTGAACTTGGTACAGAAGCTAAAATTTCACTTGCTACACCGGAAGATGCCAACCGCGCAATCGGAACTATCGACGAAGCATTGAAGAAGATCAACAAACAGCGTGCTGATCTTGGTGCTTATCAGAACCGCCTTGAACTTACTGTTAAGGGATTGGATATTGGTGCTGAAAACCTCCAGGCTTCAGAATCACGCATCCGTGATACTGATATGGCTTCACAGATGGTAGAGTTCACAAAGAATTCTGTACTTCAGCAGGCAGGTACAGCAATGCTGGCTCAGGCAAACAGCCAGAGCCAGAATGTACTCAGCTTGTTGAGATAATCACTTGTCTTTACGAAGATAGTGAGTTATAATTAATAGTCGTCAGTAATGACGACTATTAATTAGCGCGGTGTTTTATTGTAACTCTCCCTTTTTTTACTCCAAAACATCGTAAATTAATAAGAAATTATTGATTTCAATATGCCCGTTTTCAGCGGAGCATTGTTCTTTGACATAAGTGTCCCCATGGGATTGCTGGTGACAGTAGGAACAGTCGGTTTTGAAAAAAGACTGACTATTCCTGCTGAATGGTCTGAAACTAAATCAGAGGCGCAGTACTGATTTAGCCTTCACCTGCAGGACTTAAAGCACGAGGCTTTAAGTTTTTAAGTAAACATGGAGGCACAAATATGATTATTAATCACAATATGAGCTCACTCTATGCAGATCGTGTGACTAACCTCTCTAATGAGTCAATCATGAAAAACATGGAGAAGCTCTCATCTGGTGAACGCATCAATCGCGCCGGTGACGATGCATCAGGACTTGCTGTATCTGAAAAGATGCGCAGCCAAATCCGTGGTTTGAACCAGGCTTCAAAGAACATCCAGAATGGTGTTTCTTTCATCCAGACAACCGAAGGTTATCTTGCTGAAACAACAGACATTCTCCAGCGTGTTCGTGAACTTGCTGTTCAGGCTGCAAACGGTATCTACAGCGATGAAGATCGTATGCAGATTCAGGTTGAAGTATCACAGCTCGTTGCTGAAGTTGACCGCATTGCAAGTGTTGCTCAGTTCAACGGCATGAATATGCTTACTGGACGCTTCGCAGTTGAAGGCGACAGCACAATGCAGTTCCAGATCGGTGCAAACATGGACCAGAACGCTCGCGTTTACATTGGTACTATGACAGCATCAGCTCTTGGACTTAAAGGTGCACAGGGTGGCGATGAACAGATCACAATCAATTCACCAGAAGAAGCAAATATGACACTTGGTGCTGTTGATGCTGCATTAACTCAGGTTAACAAGCAGAGAGCAGATCTTGGTGCATATCAGAATCGCTTCGAAATGGCTGCAAAAGGCGTAAACATTGCTGCTGAAAACACCCAGGCTGCAGAAAGCCGTATCCGTGATACAGACATGGCTTCTGAGATGGTTGAATTCACAAAGAACAGCATTCTCACACAGGCTGGAACCGCAATGCTCGCTCAGGCTAATAACCAGTCACAGACTGTATTGGCACTCTTGCAGTAGTAATTAAAAAAAATGAATTAAAGAGATAACTGGATGTCATCTTTTTGATTTGAAATATGGAAGGAAGGGGTATGCGCCCCCCTTCCCTTTCCATTTTTTTCAAGGAGGAGAACTATGAATACAATTAATACGAATTCAATGGTTCATGTGGCAATGGATGGCCAGTCTCTTTACAACATTAACAAGAATACAGCAGGCAATACTGTACAACAGGCTGCTGCTCAATCCATAACTCCCACAGGAGCCCAGGTAGCGCAGAATATCGAACAGAATATGGCCGAACTAAAGGCAGATACTCAGGCGCTGCAGAAAATGACAGAAATGGTTGGCGGGAACAAGCTTCAGTTCAGTGTGAACAAAGAACTTGGCAGTGTTGTTGTTTCAATCGTAGATTCAGCAACTAATCAGGTTATAAAGCAGATTCCGTCAGAAGACATGCAGAAACTTAAGCTTCGCATCAGAAAAGCCATAGGCTCAATGTTCGACGAAGTAATTTAAAATATGGCTGGACTGAACATACCAGGCGTTACCGACCAGTACAATACAAACGATACTGTTGAAAAGCTCATGAAAATTGAGCGTATTCCTCTCACGAGGGAGCAGAATCAATTAGAATCGTTAAAAACTGAGAAGAACGCCTGGCGCGACATTAACACAAAATTGTCCTCTCTTAGAGACAACACTAAAACTCTCTATTCTTTCGAAAATCCTTTTAACAGTAAACTCACCTCATCTACAGAAGAATATGCAATCACTGCAGAAGCAAACCGCAGTGCAAGTATTCAGTCTTTTAAAGTTGATGTAATTCAAGCTGCATCCTCAGATCGTTTTTTAACAGATGAACTTGAAAATGATTTTAAGGTTCCTGTAGGAACTTACACATATAAAGTTGGCGAAAAACAGATAACTTTTAACTGGAAAGGTGGCACTCTTAAAGATTTTTCTAATGCAATAAATAAGCGTGGCAACAATATCATAAAATCATCAATAATTGGAGCCAGTGCCGGAAATAAATCCCTGCTTATAGAAGCCGTTCCAACCGGTAAAGAAAACCGCCTCATATTTGAAGATGATGCAAAAACCTTTGCCTTTGATTCTGGTATGGTCGATAAAATCAAATCGCAGACACAGACTTTTGCAAGCTCACAGACAGAAATACTTCCTGTAAATAAAATTGAATATGACGAGCCGGTTTACATGCCGTCTCTTTCACTTACAAATACAAAATATGATGAAGAAAAACAGACAGCTACAGTAGAACCAAGAGGAGCTTATCAGGTAAAAGTTCCCGAAAAAATCTTACGCGATACAGACTTACACCTTCAGTTTACAATTACACAAAAAGAAACTGAGGATATTACACCAGAAATTAATAAAACCTTAATACAACCGGAATTGCCGGATGCAGGAACAGCCGAATACGGTGGAATTATTATTTCAAATAATCTTTCTGACACAAATCTGAATCTACCACCGGAACCTCCTGCTCCACTCGAACCTGTAAAAACGAATTCAATTTTGTATGCAGTAATGGAAGATGGAAGTGAAAAAGAAATTCCATATACTCCTGCAGAAGATGGAAAAGCAGCACAAATTGATGTCAAGCTTTCAGAGTATCCGGGACTTAAAGCAATTGCCGTTCGTAACTTAAATACAGGAACCAGTTA